>CAZXDN010000008.1:0-34497 GCA_964639235.1 uncultured Methanotrichaceae archaeon
GCGAAGAACCGTTAGCGAAGAACCGTTAGCGAAGAACCGCTAGCCGCAAAGTATTAGTCTTAGAACGCTAACTGCAAGGCTTCAGTGGGGGAATAGTTACGGTGATAGGAATAACCATGTTGAAGGTTATGCCTGGTCACGAGAGGTCGGTTTACAGTTTGCTGAGCAGAATGGAAGGCATAAAAGATGTTTACCATCTCTTTGGCGAGTACGACTTCTTCGTTGTGATGCAGGCAGAAGAAATGATGACTTTAGACAAACTGGCAGAGAAGGTGCAGGGCATAGAAGAGGTCACAAAGGCCTGGAAGATGCTAATCACAATAGAAGGAGATCTCATCCCAGGCCAGACGCACATGAGAGGCGCCCAGGCCTGCATCCAGGAAGACGAGGCAGAGTACAGCGAGACCGCGTACAGTTAGATGTGGCCATCATCAGAGATATTCCAAAGCCAACATTGACAGTGGAATATCTTGGGTTTAAAATAGATCTGAAAATCCAGGCTTAATCTTCTATCGGCACGAATTTTGTGCCATAGTAGATTATCCCTCTCTCCCCTTCTTTTCCCAGTATGCGAAAGACTGGCTTGACCCTCATTCCGATCTTCACTCCACCAGGGCTTGAGACCACCTGGCCTGTGAGCCTTGGGCCTTCGTCGAGCTCGATTATTGCCAGGTTGTAAGGCGTCTGGCGCTCGAAGTCCTCGGTGGCTGTGTATATGGTGGTGTAGGTGACTACAGTGCCCGTTCCCTTGAACTTGTACTCCTCCATCTGGGCGTCCCTCCTGCAGTTGGGGCAGATGTTCCTCGGAGGGAAGTAGTACTCGTTGCAGCATGGGCAGTGCGTCCCTATGAGGTTGTATCTCTGGGGTATGCACCTCCAGAACCTGGGAGCCTGAGTGGTCATTAAAATCACCTAGAGAAGATGTGAACTATGGCTGTGCCGCCTGATCCTCCGACGTTGTGTGCGAGGCCTATCTCCGCCTCGTCTACCTGGCGCTTTCCAGCTTCGCCCCTGAGCTGTAAAGCGATCTCGTAGGCCTGCTTTATGCCTGTAGCGCCTACGGGGTGACCGCAGGCCTTGAGGCCTCCGGAGGTGTTGATGGGCACCTTGCCGCCAAGGCAAGTCATTCCTTCCAGAGCAGCTCGTCCTCCAGTGCCTTTTTCTACCAGCCCCAGGTCTTCTATTGCCAGGATTTCGGCTATTGTGAAGCAGTCGTGGACCTCTGCCACATCTACGTCCTTTGGAAGGAGTTTTGCCTGGGAGAAGGCGGACTTGGCAGCGTGGACTGTTGCGTCAAGAGTGGTGAGATCTCTCCTGTCGTGAAGGGCCAGAGTATCGCTTGCCTGTGCAGACCCGATTATCTTTATTGGAGTGTCAGCGTACTTCTTGGCCAGTTCCGTTGGAACGAGCACAACTGCTGCAGCTCCATCAGTTATCGGCGAGCAGTCCAGAATGTGCAGGGGGTCAGCCACCATTGGAGACTTGACCACGTCTTCAGGAGTGATCTCCATGTGGTACTGGGCCACAGGATTGAGGATGCCGTGGTGGTGGTTCTTGACTGCCACTGAAGAGAGCTGCTCTCTGGTCGTGCCGTACCTTCGCATATGGAGCCTGGCAATCATTGCGTAAAGCGCAGGAAATGTCGCACCAAAGAAGCACTCCCACTCTCTGTCCGCAGCAGCTGCCAGAGCGTCAGCTGCAGTCCCGCTGGAGACGTCAGTCATCTTCTCTGCGCCCGCGGCTATGACCACATCGTGGTAGCCGCTTGCAACTGCCAGTACAGCCTGTCTCAAGGCCAGGCCGCCTGAGGCGCACGCAGCCTCGACGCGGGTGCTTGGAATGTGAAGCCTGGCGAGGCCCGCACAGTCGGCGATCAAGGCGCCTATATGCTCCTGCTCAACAAACCGACCTGCGCTCATGTTTCCTATGTAGAGGGCGTCGATGTCCTCTCCAGACAGGTTTGAATCTTCAATTGCAGAGACACCAGCTTCCACTACTAAATCCCGGAGCGAGTCGTCCCAGCGCTCGCCGAACCTGGTGCAGCCCACACCTATGATCGATACTGACCTCATAACCTCAGCTTTCCCTTATGCTTGGCGTACATGGCATAGTCCAGGTACTGGGCCTTGCCAATGTAGTCTCTGACGCTGGGAGCGCCATCTCTGATCTCGTCAATCTTGTCTGTGACCCTGATGCTAAAAGCGTCGCTTCCAGCTCCTGAGCCAAAGCTCGTCACGAATATCCTGTCCCCAGGCTTTGCAGCGTCCAGGGTAGCCGCCAATCCAATTAGGCAGGACCCTGAGTAGGTGTTGCCAATCATTGGCACAACGAGCCCTGGCTCTATCTGGTCTTTTGTAAATCCGAGCATCCTTGCAACACGCACTGGGAACTTCCCATTGGGCTGGTGAAAGACTGCGTGATCGTAATCCTCAGGCTTTGTGCCCATCCTCTCCATGAGGCCTTTGGCAGCCATAGTCACGTGCTTGAAGTAAGCCGGCTTTCCTGTAAACCTTCCCCCATGCTCTGGATAAGGCATTCCCTCCCTTCTCCAGAAGTCTGGGGTGTCTGTTGTAAACGAGTAGAAGGACTCGACTTCTGCTGCAAGGTCTTTGCTTCCGATCACGTAAGCGGCCCCGCCTGCTGCAGCAGTGTACTCCAGTGCGTCTCCAGGGGCTCCCTGGCTGACATCTGTGCCGATGGCCATTCCCAGGTCTATCAGGCCTGAGCTTACCAGACCCAGGCATGCCTGGACTGCAGCAGTGCCAGCTTTACAGGCGAACTCGAAGTCGGCAGAGGTGAAGTTCGAAGAAGAGCAGATGGCCTCGCCAACTATCGTCCCAGTGGGCTTGACTGCATAGGGGTGGCTTTCAGAGCCCGCATATATCGCCCCTATCCTGCAGGGATCGATGTTTGCCCTTGAGACTGCGTTTCTGGCAGCCTCTACAGCTATGGTGACTGCATCCTCGTCCACGTCTGGAACAGACTTCTCGAATACTCTAAGAGACCTGCCGATGTCTTCGCCATCGCCCCAGACCCTGGCAATCTCGTCTGCCCTGATCCTGAACTTGGGGATGTAAACGCCATAGCTGACTATTCCAGATGGCAAAAAAGTCACCTTCTGCTGAGAATTGAGGATATCTCCTCAGGCGATGTGGTTGTGGCCAGGAGGGGAATGTTCTCTATCTCTGCTATTTTCACAGCTATCGGGTCAACCTCATCTGCCTCCAGGCCCTGGAGGATCACCGCTCCCGGCTTGAGATTGGTAACCCTGACCGCAACCATTGGCGACCTTCCCCTTCGAACTCCAGTGAAGATCAGCGCCCTTGCTGTGCTCCTGCCGTAAATCTTCTGGAACTGGTCTGGCATCAGGTCAGTTATCGCCTTCAAGCTGTCTATAATCGTGTAGCCGTATATGGAGACGTTGGGGTCTCCAAAGACTACAGATGCAGCCATCTTCTCTGCCAGGTCAGAGAGCAGGACTGGCTCCTGATACTCGCAGATGCAGCAGATGGCTTCAAGCCCAAAGCCGTCTCCAAAGACCGTCTCGTAGGCGCGTATTATGTTGCAGCCGCGCATCTCGTCGATCTTGAGGAGTGCGTCTATTATCTTGGAGACGATCATTATGCCAGGCGACCGCCTTCTGCCGCTCTCATAATCGCTTATGACGCTTGGCGATATCCCCAGGTGGTTGGACAGATCGGTCTGGGTTATTCCGAAGTTCCTGCGCCACTTCCTCAGGGTCTCGCCTGGGTTCGGAGACAGGGTAATCTCGCCAGCGATCTTCTCAGCGAGCAGGCCCCGTACGTTGGAGATCTCCCCCCCGTGATTCATAGACTGAGACTGGAGCGGCTAGGATATAAAGGTAGCGAAAAGCGATTCGTTATTCGACGAAAAAATTTGGAGAATATAAGTATGCGTCGACCGGGATTCGAACCCGGGTTGTAGGCTTGCTTCGCGGCATTTGGCCGCCTGGAAGGCCCAAGTCATAACCACTAGACCATCGACGCCCGGCAGTACGATGCACTAGGTGAACTTAACTGTTTCGATCGAACTTCCTCCCAGGCAGATATCTTCATATATCGAGAGAAAGGCGAGGTCTCTTAATTTAGCCAAAGAGGAGAGATGATTCCGCTCATAACCGCGATCTGGCTCATGCTGCCGGCCTATCTGCCAAACAACTGCGCAGTGATCTTCGGCGGCGGCACGCCGCTTGATTTTGGCATGAAATTTAAGGACGGCCAGCGCATAACTGGGGACGGCAAGACCTTCAGGGGAACCATTGCAGGAACGGTCTGCGGGATAGCTGCAGGACTCATCTTAAACCTGATCGCGCCAGCCCTGGGGATGCCGTCTTTCGGTTCAGGCCTGGGCCAGATGCCCGTCCTCATAGGCCTCTCGCTTGGATCGATGATGGGAGACCTGGTGGCCAGCTTCTTCAAGAGGCGCCTTGGGCTCAAACGCGGCGCGAAGCTCTATGTAGTAGACCAGCTCGACTTCGTCTTCGGGGCATGGGCTCTGTGCATAATCCTCGCCCCATCCTGGTTCTGGGGAAACTTCACGCTCCAGATAATGCTCATAGTGCTCATAATCACGCCCATACTTCACAGGCTGACCAACATCATAGGCTACAAGATAGGCGCCAAGAGGGAGCCCTGGTAGTCCTGAGGAAGACAGACCTTGAAGAAGGCCAAATTACTGAGCAGATAGAACGCTCTGCCAAAAACGGCTATAAAATTATTGGAGCAATAACTCAGGACCTTATCAGTTAAAAACCTTTTTTGCCTGAGTTCTAGCCAATCAGGACATAAATAGAGGAATAAATAGGCATCATGCCGATCGCGAAAGGTTTATAAGTTTAGCTATTGATATTCGAGCCCGGCCAAATATCCCTTTGATCAGCATTTGGCAAAAATAAAAGGAGGAGGAAAAATGGACGCATTTAGCATGGGGCTCGTAGCTGCTATGGGTGCCCTTGCGACAGTTGCGGGTGCCAGTGAGGATATCGAATCCGATGTCGGCTCACAGAGCAACCCCAACTCGCAGGTCCAGCTGGCTGCCCAGGTTGGAAATCCACACAGGATTTACAACAAGGCCATATCGGGAGAACCGCCAGCTAACGCTCTGTGGTGCACTACAGCGGCAGTAGTAGCTTATATGCTCATCACTGCATACCAGATGCCTGCATTATTCTCAATAGCAGCAGGTGCATCTGTAGCGGCACTGTTCAACGGAGTCATGTCAACGAGCTCATACTTTGGCAGAAACGCAAGCCAGGCCAGGTTCAACCAGTGGATATACCTGGACATCGTGCGCTATACTACGCCATCGATCATGGCACATGCATGGATAACTGCCTTTTGTATAACAGCGATCGCTTATATTCAGGTTTACGTTCTGACGCCTCATCACCCATTCCCAATTCCAGTCATTGCCCTCATCTGGGGATTGACTGTTGGTGCCATTGGATCGTCAGTGGGCGACATTCACTATGGCGGCGAGCGTGAGTTCCAGTGGAGGCTGTTTGGACAGGGCTTAAACACAATGCTCTCCGGACAGATCGTCAGGAAGGCAGAAGCAGGTCTCAGGAACTCCATAGACAACGCCTGGTTCTGCGCCAAGTTCGGCGGACCATGCACTGGAATGGGATTCGGGCTTACAGTCTTCCTTGACAGCTGGAGGACGACCGTCTTCGACCCGGTCACCCAGGCGCCGTACGCAATAGCAATGGGCATTTTCTTCGTGATTTTGATGAACCTGTACAACTTCTACTGTGAGCTTTCAGCCAGGAGAAAGTACGGGCCATATCCAGGGTACAAGGGGGACGTTGCTGCATGAGCTTTGACATAAACACCCTAATCTACGTTCTGGAGATCACAGTTGGCGGCCTGCTCGTGGGAGTCGGCGTTCACTTCGTGCCCGTGGGCGGAGCGCCAGCAGCAATGGCTCAGGCAACTGGTATCGGCACAGGAACTGTGCAGCTCGCAGCAGGTTCAGGCCTTACCGGACTTCTGGCTGCAGGCCTCATGATGTCGCTTACAGACAACATCTGGCCAATACTGGCAACTGGAGCTGTCGGCGCCATGATCATGATTGATGCCACAATGCTCACAGGAAGCTGGATCTACGCCTACGCAGTAGGTGCACCGTTCGCCTCAGCCAAGGTCACATACGATCCAATAACAGGATTTTCCCAGCCACCATACGTTGCTCCGGGAACCGTCGGACAGGGCATTCCAACTGTGTGCTACGTCAGCGGAACCATTGGAGCTGCAATGGGAGGGCTTGGTGGAGCTTTGATCTACTATCCGTTGCTGCTCATAAACGGCAACCCAGGAATGAGCGCTGTCTTTGCAATTGGCATATTCATGGTCAACGCTGTGCTCGCCTCCTGGAACATCCAGGGAACCATCGAGGGCTTCCATGACCCCAAGTTCAAGAAGTGGCCAGGCGCATTCAAGTCCTGTCTGGTAGCATCTCTGATACTGGCTGTCGTAGCGGCACTCATTACCCCCATAGGAGGTGTGTAAAATGACAGTAGGTGGTGGAGGAGTACCAGCGCCTTCGGGCATAGATCCAAAGAAGCTCAGGATAATGGGACTGGGAGGAGCCACAATTGGAATATACCTGGCATTCATCCTGAACAGCGTAACTGGCACTAACATCTTCTCATTCGTAGGAGCCATTGCAGCCCTCTTCGGGGTAGTAGTTGGCGCTAACGCAGTAAGAAGGGTCTGCGGATACGGCATAGGAACAGGAGTTCCATCAATTGGAATGCTCGCACTGGGAATGGGAGTAGTTGCATCCCTGTTCGGCCTCAACATAGCTGAGCAGCTGGGCGTAGGCATCTTCGGAGTAATCATTGCACTCGTGTTCTCAGTCATCTTCGGATACATCGTGGGCACGATCGCCAACAAGGTGCTGAACTTCAACATCCCTGTGATGGAAGAGGGCCTCTTCGACCTCTCAGGCGCAGGGACACTTGCCATCCTGGGCTGGTCGTTTGCAATCTCCGGATCGCTCGGTTATGTAGACATAGTGACCGATGTATTCAACACCGGATACCTGGCAATCATATTCATCTGCGGCGGACTGGCAATACTGCATCCATTCAACGCCAACCTCGGCCCGGATGAGAAGCAGGACAGGACTCTCGTCAACGGAGTCATGGTCGGAGGCCTCTCCACTATTGCCACGGGCATTTGCGCCATACAGACGCTGGGCCTCACCGCAGGAATGCTGCAGGTCATAGTTGGATTCGCCATCTGGTACTACTTCTATGTGTGGTACTACAGGCTCGTCAAGAGAGATGCCTCAGCAGTGGTAGGAACAGGACTTCTGCCGCCAAGCGCACTGTAAGGAGGTCTGTAAATGGGAGTTGTTAGAGTATCACAGGAACTGGGCCTGCTCTTCGATCCGCTCAAGGGAACTGTCTCTGAGCAGAGGGCGGATACTGTGCAGTATGCCTTAGATCCGTTATATACAAAAGTGGACAGGCTTGAAAAGATAGCTGACGACCTGATGAACCAGCTTGTGCCTGACGCTGAGCTCATGGAGTCCTATGCCAACAGAGGCAAGGCATCCTACATAGGCGGCCTCTACACAAACATCTGGATGGGGTTCATCATCGGCCTGGTAGTGGCCTTCGTCATACTGGTAAGCACGGTCTTCACCAGCGAGGCTGGAAGAACGCTGATTCATAACGCAATAAACGCGACCGCTGGAGGCGTGTGAGATGGCCCTGAAGAAGAAGCCAGCAGAGCCATGGCCAGTGATCACGGGCGAGTACGAGGTGGGAAACCCGGAAAGCCCAGTGGCTGTAGTCACCTGTGGGTCTCACCTCAAGAACAAGGACCTGCTCGCAGCAGGAGCCTCAATTGCAGGGCCCTGCAAGACTGAGAACATTGGGATTGAGAAGCTCACAGCCAACATAATCTCCAATCCGAACATCAGGTACCTGATAGTCACAGGAATGGAGGTCAAGGGGCACATCACAGGCCAAGCCATAGAGGCATTCGTCAAAGACGGGATAGATAAGGAAGGAAAGATCATCGGTGCCAAGGGAGCCATTCCCTTCATCCAGAACCTCACACCTGAGTCCATCGAGAGGATAAGGGCCCAGGTCGAGCCCATCATGATGATGGACACAGAGGATATGGGTGCCATCGCAGGCAAGGTCAGAGAGCTGGCCTCAAAGGACCCAGGAGCGCTCGACGTCGAGCCCATGATCATCGAGATCAAGGAGGGCGGAGAAGAAGAGGAGGCTCATGGACCTAGGCCCCTGGCATCTGAGGTCGTGGAGATCAGGGACAGGATGCGGATGATGGACGCATCTGTCACTCTTGACGGCCTGCTAAATAAGTTCCAGGCAGGAGTGTACGTCGGAAAGATAGAGGGCATAGCTCTTGGAATGACCATAGTCCTGGTCCTCTTCGGCGCAATCCTGAAGATGGCTGGAGGGAGCTAAAAATGGCTGAAGAAATTCAATATGGCCAAGGAATAGCGACTGTCGTTGAGCCACCCATGGGACAGTTCGACAACCTAGTCGAGGATATAAAATACAAGGCCCAGCTCCTGGCCAGGGAGACGAAGCTTAGCTCAGGCGTGCTGTCAACAGTATCGCAGGGCTTCGCCATAGGATTCGTCATCGCCATAGCCATGATGCTTGGACCTTTCTTCATCTTCGGGGGGCTTTAAGCCATGGCTGAAGAAGAAAAGATGGTAGTGCCAGTTGCCGTAGTCGACCCAGATCAGTTCAACGAGATCATGGCCAGGCTCGACAAGATAGAGGAGAAGATAGAGTTCTACTCTGCCGAGAAGTTCATGAGAGCAGGAAAGTCGGTCGGAAGGGATCTCGGCGCTGCCTATGGTGTTTGCGCAGGTTTGATTATAATATTAGCATATATACTGTTCATATATGCTGGCAACTGGGCGAGGGTGATTTGAATGTTCAGGTTTGACAAGAAGCAAGAGGTCTTCGAATTCGGCAAGTTCAAGGTTGGGGGCCAGCCTGGAGAGTACCCCACATGCTGCATCGGAACCATGTTCTACGCCAGGCACAAGATCGTATCCGATCCAGAGCACGGCGTCTTCGATAAGGCAGCAGCTGAGAGGCTCTGGAATGCACAGCTTGAGATGAGCGACATCACTGGAAACACATGCATGAACCAGATTGTGGCCGAGTCCAACGAGGCTATGGCCAAGGAGATAGACTGGTTCACGGGCGTCTCCAAGGATGACCCATTCCTCATCGACTCCTCTGCACCAGAGGTCAGGGCTTTTGGAGTCAAGTACGCTTCAGAGATAGGCGTAGCTGACAGGGCAATCCACAACTCGATCAATGCATCCATCACCCCAGAGGAGCTTCAGGCTGTCAAGGACAGCGACCTCGATGCTGCAATCGTCCTTGCATTCAACGCAATGGAGAAGGGAACCCTGGGCAAGATGAACGTCTTGACCAAGGCTGCAGGCGGAGCCAAGAAGGGAATGCTCGAGTACGCCAAGGACTGCGGAATCACAAGGATCCTCCTCGACACCGCAGCAATGCCCCTTGGAAACGGCTCTGGCGCAACATACCGCGCATGCATTGCAGTCAAGGCCATTCTGGGACTGCCTGTCGGCGGCGGATTCCACAACGCAGCCTCTGCCTGGGACTGGATGAAGAAGTGGAAGAAGCAGCACAAGGAGGCCTTTGCCCCAGTGGACATAGGCTCGAACCTGGTCGCAGGAATTGTTGGCGCTGACTTCTACCTCTACGGTCCAATAGAGAACGCGCCCATGGTCTTCCCGGCAGCGGCCATGGTCGACATCATGAAGGCAGAGTCCGCAGTCGAGCTGGGCCTCGAGGTCCTCTCCGAGACTCACCCAATAAAGAAGACGATGTAAAAATCGCCTTCACATTTTCTTTCTTTTTTCAGGGGAAAAGTTTTGCCGAAAGTCATAATCCGTCCAGCATTTAAAGACGTCAGGTTCGAGTGCCAGAGGTGCGGCTCGTGCTGTCACCATAGAAGGCCAGAGGATTTCGGTGACCTGGTCCCACTTGAGCGGATGGAGGAGTTCGTGGAGAAGTCCAACCTGATCTACCTCACTGAAAAAGACATTCACGACATAGGCTTCAGGGCCAAGGTCCCGCCAGAAAAGTTCGTTGACACCCTCTACGAGTACGACGGAAACTTCGTCAGGGTCGAGGACTCAGGAGAGAAGGTCATCTTAGACCTGCCAGTGATGAAGTCCAAGCCAGACACTACGTGCGTCCTCTACAAAGACGGCTGTACGGTCTACCCGGTGCGCCCCAAGGCCTGCAGGCTCTTTCCCTTCAGAGTGATAGAGGAGACTGCTCCTGATGGAGACATGATCCTGAACATAAGTTACAACCCGAACTGTCCTGGGATAGGAAAGGGCAGCGTTGTGAAAGAGGAGCGCCTCATAAAGCTGGTCTACGAGCAGTTCTCCCAGAGGACACAGTCCATAGCCCCGCAGGTAAAGAAGCTTGTGATAAGTGGCAAGATCCAGAACGGGGCCAAGATCTACAGGACGATTCCTGGAAGAAGGCCAAGAGAATAGGGACCATTTCACTGTTTCCGATGAAAAACTCATACAGCATATTGGTTTTTTATCCGTAGTGCACGATACGCCGTATCATGAGAATTTAGTATGGCAAAGATAGTCCATGAGCGCATTTGAGCAGAGCGCTTATGACTTAACCACAGAGGCACAGAGACATAGAGAACAAACGGCTAAGGGCATTTCAGACGGCAATATAAAAAATCCCTCTGTGCCTCTGTGTCTCTGCGGTGAGCATTCTCTGAACTTCACCGAAGGCACAAAGTCCTTCGGGCCTATCTTAATCTGCCTCTCAATCGCGAAAGCTGCCGCGAAATGCTGCTGTTCTTCTGTTCAGCGGTTTGATCCATGCTGCGCATATCCCTCGTGTCTCTTCTGGCCGCCAATCCGATGCTCTGTTCTGGCCAAAGCTGGAGATACAAAGAGATGGCCAGGGATAACAGCACGCGCAGACTGATAAGACGATAATTGTCCAGTAAATGCCTATTTGCCAAAATATCCAAAAATACGATTTCTTTTTTGATTTAAGCTGGAATTCGTCGCGATTACAGGGAAAGTTTTTCTCCTAAAGGTGTATTATGGATTTAGAACCTGGAAATAGCCTAGATCCAGGCTCAAGATCAAATGGAGGTTTACAGGATATGGCAGTACAGAAGAGCGATGCAATGGTTCAGCATGAGAAGTGGATTGAAGAAGTGCTCAAGACAAGGCCAAAGAAGGCAAACGACGACGTCATGCACATCGAGGTCAGAAACTACGTCCTCGCAGCCGCAGGGCTCCTTGTAATCATATTTGCAGCAGTCGCAATGATGGGATAATTTCTTAGAGACGCCAAAAATGCGGCGTCCACTATTTTCTCGCCTCGACGCTCTCTAGGGCAGCCAGCTTATCCATGGCCTTTGGAATCCACTCCTTCTGCTTCTTGTTGCTGGCCGCCACCTTCAGGTAGCCGCGCCAGGAATCTATCGCAGCCTGATCATTTCCCAGGCGCTCGTATGCAAGAGCCTTGTTGAACCAGGCCTCAGCGTAGTTTGGAAAGATCTCTATGGCCTGGTCAAAAGACCTCACTGCCTCGCTGAGATCGCCCAGGCGATCGTAGCAAATGCCCTTGTTATACCAGTAGAAGGCGTGGTGAGGATCGAGCTCTATGGATCTGTTCATGCACTTTATGGCGTCGTCGAACCTGCTCATGGACAGGAGTGCAATTCCCTTGTTATTCCAGGCCCTGACATCCTTCGGGTCCAGGCTTATGGCCTGGTCAAAAGATTTCACAGCCTCCTCGAAGTTGCCCTGGCTCAACTGGTCTATGCCCTTGTTGTACCAGGTTTTGGGGTCACAGGGGTCTTCTGGCGCACACCTTCTGCAGCTTCCGCCGATTCCGCCTAAGAGGTCTTTAAGTCCAGTCATCTTGAAGGCCAGTTTTAGGCCTCAGGATGATAAATGTTTCACAGGGCTGCCATCACAAGGTTTATGTCCATAGCGGTTGATTCGGGGTCATTACGCCCTCGAATTGCCTGCAAAAGGAGGTGAACTGACGATGACAATGATGGATCACATACTGACCATAGTGATATTTGGAGCTGCAGTAGTCGTGCTTCCCTGGTTCCTGAACAAGTGGTCTGATAGCAAAGCAGGGGTTAGATAAGCAACTGCTCATCCGCGGTTGGGCCTGAGCTGAGCGGGCGAGAGATGCCCGGGGATAAAAGGCCAGTTCCGCGGCCAAGCTTTTACTTATTATAGATGGTTTTTACAATTCTGCAAAATCACAGCCATCAAGCTGCCTTTATCGCGGTTTTTGTCTCTTTTCTAAATCCTGATATGCCCACTCTTCAACCAGGCAAAACGTTTATTGGTGAAACTGGAGT
Source organism: uncultured Methanotrichaceae archaeon (assembly GCA_964639235.1). Lineage (GTDB taxonomy): Archaea > Halobacteriota > Methanosarcinia > Methanotrichales > Methanotrichaceae > CAZXDN01. Next base: position 12,426 of record CAZXDN010000008.1, read on the forward strand.
GAGTTCATCGAATGGCGAGAGAAGTATTATGATCAAATGGATAATATCTGTGTTGATAATTCTTTTGGCAGCTGCCACCTGCGCACAAGCACAGCTGGCGCCTTCTCCAGAAGCTACCATGGACGCAAAGCCTGAAATGATCGCATCAAATGCAACAGGCAGCTCGATACCAGAGGCCAAACCTCCTGAGACTGTAGGAATAGATCCTGCCGGCTTTCCAAAGGTGAAGGTCAGCGCCTTTATCGACAGCTTCTGTGCGTTGGATGGTGGCTTATCAAGAGAGGACTTTCGCCTGAGAGAAAACGGCACCGATGTCTCAGTTGATGGCTTCTGCTTCTCAGGCAACGCATCTGGCCAGAAGCTGGACCTCGCCATCGTCTTCGACGATACAGACAGCATGGCTGACAAGATCAGGGATCTTCAACTCAAGGTCAAGGATCTGACTGAGAAGATCAACTCCAGCCGCCTGGATGCAAGGTACTGCCTGGTGACTTTCAAGGGCGAGGCCAATGTCAGGACGAACTGGACAACGGATGCCGAGTCGTTCAAGAGAGAGGTGGGCAAGCTCTATGGGTCAGGTGGAAACAACCGCATGCCTGAGTACGCCCTCGGCGGCATAGAGGAGGCCTTGTCATTCGGGTTCAGGCAGGATGCCCAGAAGGTCCTCATGATAGTGACAGATGAGCCATCTCATCAGAAGGGCGACGGCTCATCAAACTCAACCTTCTCGATGGAAGACGTCAGGAGAGATATTCTGGGCTCAGGGGCGATGCTCATTGCAGTCTCGCCGAATTTCAGCGATCCGAAAGTCGATCCAAACGTCCCTTCCCAGGACCTGCCCAGGTACGCAGACATGAGAGAGCTGGCAGAAGAGACTGGTGGCATCTGGATCGACCTGAACTCAGACGACTTCTCAGCCATTCTGGAGTGGCTAAAGGGCCTTCTCACAGGCGCGTATGTGCTGGAGTACACCTCGCCTGACCCGTCTCCTGGAGAGGTCAGAGATGTCTCGGTCCACGTAAACGTCCCTGGATGCGCAGAGGTAAACGCATCCAGCTTCTACACCACTCCTGGAAGCCCGACTTCTCCAGAGGAGAAAAATGAGATGCCTGAGATCATAAGCCTCAGTTCTGACAAGACGAGCCCGCAGGAGTCAGGGGCCCTGATAATCTGGGAGGCAAATGCAACTGACCCTGATGGCGATGAGGTTCTCTACAGGTTCCTCCTCGACAGCAAGCCTGTGGCCAGCTGGACCAAGGAGGGCAGGTGGCTGTGGAACTCCTCTGAGGCAGATCTCGGACCGCACATAATCGAAGTCCAGGCGAGAGATGGAAAACACGGCCAGGATGAGCCAGACGACTTCATTAAAGCCGAGTTCAACATAACGACGCCTGAGTCCAAGGCGAGTGCTGCCAAGGCAAGCTCCTGGAACAGGATCTTCGGAGGCCAAGAAGAGGACAGGGGATACTTCGCATCTCAGACGAGCGACGGAGGATACATCCTCACAGGCTACACAACATCATATGGAGCTGGAGACGTCGACCTGTGGCTCATCAAGGCCTACTCAAATGGGAGCAAGGTGTGGGACAGGACGTTTGGCGGACCTGGCAGGGACAGAGGCGAGAGCGTCCAGCAGACGAATGATGGAGGATACATCATCGCCGGCCACACCAACACCACTGGCGCTGGAGGAAGAGACGTATGGCTAATCAAGACAGACTCAAACGGAAGCATGCTCTGGAACAGGACTTTTGGCGGACCTGATGAGGACTGGGGATACTGCGTCCAGGAAACGAGAGATGGCGGATATATCGTCGCCGGAGACACATACTCCTTTGGCGCCGGAGATAGAGACGTATGGCTCATCAAGACCAACTCAAACGGGAGCAAGGAGTGGGACAGGACTTTTGGCTGGCCAGGCTACGATGGAGGCATCTCAGCTCAGCAGACGACGGATGGAGGATACATCATCGCTGGCAGGACAAACTCATCTGGCAGAGGCGACGACGTCTGGCTCATCAAGACAGACTCGAATGGAGACAGGCTGTGGGACGAGATCTTCGGCGGGCCAAACGACGATTGGGGATACTGTGTCCAGGAGACGAGCGATGGTGGATACATCGTGGCCGGGGACACGGAATCTTACGGCTCTGGTGGAAAGGACGTATGGCTCATCAAGACAGACTCAAGTGGAAACAAAGAGTGGGACAAGACGTTTGGCGGTCCGAGCTGGGATTGGGGCGTATCAGTGCTTGAGACCGACGCAGGAGAATACCTGGCTGCAGGAAGCACATACTCATATGGCGCTGGAAATGTCGACCTCCTCCTGATCAAGGTCGACAGAGATGGAGATGAGATATGGGAAAGGACACTTGGAGGTCCAGATGAGGACTGGGGCTGCTCAGTCGAGCAGACAGTCGATGGAGGATACGTAGTCGCGGGCAGCACGCGCTCATACGGCGCAAAAGATTTGGACGCATGGCTGATCAAGGCCGATGGCAACGGAAGCCTTAGCCAGTAGAAGAGAGGCGCCGCCAAGTTTGATCAGAGCGTGGCATGTACAACTCATGCCACCAGTTCTCTCCTTTAAACGCGAATTTAAATCTAACATCTACCGCATCTTACATTTTTTCCCATAATGAGGGCACTTCGCGTTCGTGCAGGCGCTCTCTCTCGAAGCCTCAGTCAGCGATATGAGAAGGAGGTCGAGCCGGTTCAGGATGTCGTCTCCTGCAGACGAATCCGCTCTGGAGATGGCGTCCTCCACCCTGGACTTCAGGGTTCTGGCCAAGTCCTTGTGGTTTCCAACCAGCTTGGCCTCAGACTCCAGCTCCTCAACGATATCATCCCAGGACATTTTGACCAACTCAGGGCAGAGGCTCAGCTGATATCCCATGCCTATGGCAGGAAAAGCCCCTCACGCGCCCGTCCACCTTGATTCCCAGGATCTCATCTTTCCCCAAAAAGACGTCTTCTGCAATCATCGCGCAGCCGACTGCAGCCTCGCACCTTCCCAATGCCAAGGCCCTCTTTCCAAGAAGGCCAGATACCCTCTCACAGATGAGGCCTGCAGGAGATCCAGCAAGGTAGATGCTTGGGTCCAGAACTTTCAAGTCTCTGGCCAGAACCTCCATCGCGCCGATCTCCATAGCCGCAAACAGGGCCAGCGACTCCAGAGCAAACAGCCTCTCATCCGGGCTGCACTCTTCAAGCTTTTTTTGGCCAAGCTTCCGAAGTATTCCGCCTTTAGAGAATGCCTGGTTAGCTGTGACCTTCCCAGAGTCCACATCCCTTATGGCCTCGACATCCAGGGGCCCCTGCATCAGGCCCGGAGCAAATATTGGAGCATCAATTGCCCCCACTATCTTTCCTCCGAGGACTGCAAATGTGACTGTGTTCGAGCTGGCATCTGAGATTATGAAATCCTCTATGCCTCGCTTATAAACTGCATAAGCCAATCCCACCTTCTCAGGGCTCATACCGTGGGAGAAGACATTGAGCCTGGGATCCACATCGCTTCCCCTGTGGATTCCAGGCAAGAGTATGGCAGGAAAGCCTGAAGATGCGACTGCGTCGAAGACCTTGGTTCCGCCTCCGACGTGCTTTCCAGCGCCTTCCTGGCTCACCAGGCCTCTGTTCCTGGCATCACCGATGCGAACTATGCTGCAAAGCCCATCGCCCATTGAATAAGTCAATGCCAGAAGGTCGATCCTCTCAGGCCCGAAGCTGGACTCGACCTTCCCTAAAATCTCGTCTCCAGAGAGCCGTGCAGCCTCATCCCTGGCGATCTCGAAGCACTGTCCCTTGGAAGTTGCAAACCTAATAGCAGTGGTACCGTGGTCGATGCCGACGAACATCAGATCAGCTCTAGCAATCTCTTGGCCAGCCTCTTGCTATCCTCTTCTGAGTTCATAAGGGTATCCGCCCTGAGGCAGCTTCCTGAGTAGCTGCTGCCAGGGCTAACCAAAAACAGGTCCACCTTCCCAAGGATCTCCTTTACCCCAAAATCGTCTGTAGCAAACCCAAGAGCCCTCATGAACTTGGCCGCAGGGCCGCTCACAGGCCTGTCTGAGATAAGAGGGCTTATGGCCACCACGCGCTTTTCTTCGAGCAGGTCTCTTACCCCTGGAATGGCAAGTATGGGACCGATGCTGGTCACGGGGTTGCTTGGGCCTATCAAAACGAGGTCTTCTCTTTCAAGAAGCTTCACGAACTCAGGGCTGGGCCTGGCCTCATCGACTCCTTTGTACCTCAGCGACAGAACATCCGGAGACCCCCTCATTCCCACCCAGAACTCCTGGAAGTGCATCTCTCCATCAGGAGTTTCTATCATCGTTGAGACTGGATCGTCGGTCATCGGGACCACCTTCTGCTTTATGCCAAGAGCGTCGGCCAGAGACGCTGTGGCCTCTGTCAGGCTCATTCCCTTGCGGATTAAATCTGACCTGAAGATGTGAACTCCCCGGTCTAGATCTCCAAGTGCGAGCATCTCTTCTCTTCCAAGAGACCTCAGAAACTCGGTGGTGTGAAAGCTGTCGTTCTTTATCCCCCACCATTTTGAGTCGTCGATGATTCCAGCCAGGGTATAGAGAACAGAATCGAGGTCAGGAGAGACCAGGTTTCCTGAGATCCAGAGATCCTCAGCAGTGTTCACCACAACTGAAAGCTCTCTTTCGTCAGTTAAGGATTTCAGGCCCGCCAGGAGCTTTGGCGTGCCAGTCCCGCCGCTGAGCACAATCACGTATCTGCACCTCAGTTTCGGCTTCCAGGTTTGAGTTCAAACTTCAAGACTGCAAGGCAAACTAGTCCTTCGCGGCCTAAATATCCAGCACAGTCATCCCACTCTTCAAGCAGGCCACCTCCTCTTCAGTAAGAGGAGACTTCACTGCCTTCTCGGAATCTATGGCGCTGTTTCCAAGAGGGTCTTCTATGACCAGCTTGAACTTGAACATGCCATTTCTGGCAGAGGCGATCTTCTCCAGGATCTCCTCGCCGTGAAGGGCCTTGTCCACAGCTCCAGCTTCCCTGGCTGTGCGTGTGGCAAACTCGACTATGCCCTCGATCCTGTCCAAGACTCCCTCCACATTTGTGACATAAGACTCAGATGCAGCTCCGGGCTCCACATCTACTCCAAGCTCAGGTATCCTTATGGTCCCGCTGCACGACCGTATTACTCTCGCATCCAGGTCTTCAAGGCACTCCACCTCCAGCACATACCTGGAGGGCTCCTTGCTGGTGAGCAGGATAGTGTCGCTGTGCCTGAATCCGCAGCCTTCGCAAACTCCTGCAATCAGCATCGCCTCTCCAAAGTGCGGGATATCTGAAGGCTCCCATGAGAACTCGATCTCAGTGCCGCACACAGGACACGGCGACTTGGTGGTAAGGCTCAATCCCTGCCCCCTATTACCTTCTCTCTATCGATTCTGACGCCGTTTGGGACGGCGACCACAAGGTCATCCCCAATTCCAGCGATGTCGCCTGAGACGTCCTCAACAGCCTTCCTGAGCTCGCCTAAAGCCCTCTCCACAGAAGCCTTATCCCTCTTCATCCCGGCTATGTCCACCAGGACGATGTTTCCAGAGTAGATCTCCTGCTTGATATAGGGCAGCGCCTCCAGGCCGCCCAGCTCGGCAAACCGCAGGAGGATCTCAGGGGACTCTTCCTCAAGCTCCTCGAACTGCCCCAGGTCTACCTCAGCGTAGTCCTCCTCAGCGGACTTGCCCATCAGCTTATCCAAAAACTTGACCATCTTCCACCTCGGCTGGATATGCCAGGTAATATATTTATATTTGACGTCACTGCATCTCTATGAGCCTCAGTCCTGAGAATCCCATCAGCACTATGAACACGAGCATCGCCAGGGCAAACCCAGCAGACCTGAGACCAGCAGGCGCCGCTATCTGCACCACAAGCATGAATATGATCATCATGAGCACAAGCCCTGTGCTCAGGCCTATTTCGAGCCACTTCTTCTCCATCGAAATTCATCCTCCAATATTTTTTGAGGCCATGCCATCTGGACCAGATAGCCTCCTGACCAGGCCAGAGGTCTTCGCTCCGTGCCAGCCCATGAGCACGTACCTGGGATAGACTGGAAGCCTCTCTACAAGACGATATCCCTCCATCCTCAGCGCCTCGACTTCTGGCCAGGGCCTCTGAGGGTTGATCCAGTCAGGAGTTACTGTGCTTATGCCTCCGAGGTCGTCTGCGCCCGCATCCAGCAACGGCTTCGGGTCCACGAGGTTTGGCGGCACCTGTATTCCCACATCTGGCAAAATCTCCCTTGCCAGCCTCACAGTCTCGATGACCTCCTCGATGGAAGGCGGCCTTGCACCAGCCATGAGAGTCTCGGGCTTCGGGTCAAATGGCTGGACTATGACCTCCTGTATGTGGCCAAAGGCCCTGTGCAGCTCGCTTATGGCCCTGAGGCTTGAGATCCTGTCTTCTCTTGACTCGCCAATGCCCACAAGGAGCCCGGTTGTGAAGGGAATCCTCATCTTTCCAGCCAGAGAGATGAAGGACCTTCTCAGCTCAGGATCTTTTCCTGGCGAATTTAAGTGCGCATCAACGCGGGCTGTTGTCTCAAGCATGAGCCCCATAGAGGCGTTATAGGGCTTGAGCGCTCTCAGGTCATCCTGGTCCAGGAGGCCTGCGTTGGTGTGTGGCAGAAGGCCGTGCTCAAGAGCCATCTCGCAGAGCTCCACGAGGTACTCCACGACCCCTTCTCTTCCTGGAACCAGGCCCTCTGAGCCTGGGACCATCCAGGGCCTCTCGCCCATAGAGAAGAGGGCCTCTGTGCATCCGGCCCTCGACCCCTGGATCATCAGTTCTTCGGCCTCTGATCGTCTTATGATTCTGGCCCGTCCCAAATCGCGCCTGAATGAGCAGTACCCGCAGCGGTTGATGCAGAGATTGGTTACCGGTATGAACACGTTCTTCGAGTAGGTTACCGACCTCATGTTTCAGCGCCTGAGTTCCACCAGCTTGAGGACATTGCCTTTGGGACAGTCCTCAGGCGATTCGCCGACTACATCGACTATTGTGTACTTCTCCCCGTCTTTGAGAGAAGCCGGGTGGCAGATCTCGTACATCCTGCAGGAGGCGTCGTTGCAGTCCACAGACTCGAAAACCACCTTCGAGCCTGGGAAGGCCTTCCTGGAATCGAGCGCTGCGATGATGGGGCTTTCTGTGACCTCTACAGCTCTTACCCCTGCCTCGTGGATAGGGCAGTCGTGGACGAGTTCGCCCCTTATTCCCAGAACCCTGTACCTGTGGCTGGGCTCGAGGTTCATGCAGGTGTTTCTGAGCCTGCACGACTCGCACTCAGGCGTCGGGCCGTTGAATGTGAACTCCATCCCAATTGTTGCAATTCTGGTTCCAATTAAAGTGATCTGTGTGGCAGCCTCTGGCATTTTTAGTCCTCCATGTATAATCATATTTAATTTATGCAATAATATTTAATCATAAATCTCTATTTAATTGTCATATCAGATGACCCTCGTCGCCTCCACAGCCCTGACTGCAGCATCCCTGGCAAGGCCTGCTCCAAGTATTGTGTAGCGCTCAGGCCGTATCTTGTGAGCAGAGACGAGCGCCGTGATGACTGTGTCCTCGTCGATTCCCAGCTGTGCTGCTGTGATGGGCGCCCCAGTCTGCTGCAATGCATCTCTTATGGACCTCCAGTCGCCTCCGTGAAGGTACATCATGATTATAGTTCCAATCCCACAAAGCTCTCCATGAAGAGCCTTTCCAGGGGCGATCCTGTTCACGGCGTGTGCGAACATGTGCTCAGACCCGCTTGCAGGCCTTGAAGATCCAGCGATAGACATGGCAACGCTGCTTGAGATGAGGGCCTTTACCACGGCCCTGACAGATGCCTCAGTTCCCGGACGGATAGTTGGCGCCAGCTCTACGATCATTTTGGCGGTCATCCCGGAGAGAGCTGCAGCGTACTCGCTGTACTCCTCGTTCCTGAGCCTGTAGGCCAGCTGCCAGTCAAGTATGGCAGTGTAGTTCGAGATTATGTCCCCGCAGCCTGCTGACAGCAGCCGGGCTGGGGCCCTGGAGATTATTTGGGTGTCTGCAACTATGGCCAGAGGCGCCTGGGCTGAGACTGATGTCGTCTCGCCGTTGACTGTGAGAGACGCCTGGGCTGAGCAGATACCGTCATGGGAAGCTGCAGTAGGCACGCTCAAGAACGGAATTCCAAGCCGAAGAGACGCCAGCTTGGCTATGTCTATGGACCTGCCGCCTCCTGCGCCTATTATGAACCCAGCGCCCAGGTCGGCCGCAGCCTTCTCGGCCTTGTCCACCTCATCGAGCCTGGATGCTCTGGCCACAAGCATCTCAGGCTGGCAGCCAGCGCTGTCGAGTATGCCTGAGATCTCAGTTCCTATCACGTCTCTGGTGTTTGGCCCCGTGATTATGAGCGCTCTTCCCTTGAGCTTGAGGTCAGAGCAGATCTCCGATATCTCCTGTACTGCGCCGCTGTCCAAAACAACCCTTCGCGGGAGCTCCATCCACCTAGATCTCAAAGCCTCACCATTTAAAACGAGTTCTCATCAGAAGGTCATCTCATTGATATAAAAGCTATGTTACAATCTCAGATTTTAGATCGTCGAGAATTCTGGCCCGAACGGTGTTCACATCCTGGCAGGTCCTCATCCTGGGCCTTGGAATATTGACTCTTATCACATCCTTTATCCGCCCTGGCCTGGCAGACATTATGACTATCCTGTCTGCAAGGTAGATGGCCTCGTCCACGCTGTGGGTGACGAAGATGACAGTCTTCTTCTCCTCCTCCCAGATCCTGAGAAGCTCAGACTGCATTATGTTCCTCGTCTGGGCATCCAATGCCCCAAATGGCTCGTCCATCAGAAGTGCCTTTGGGTCGTTCACGAGCGCCCTGGCTATGGCCACCCTCTGCTTCATGCCCCCTGATAGCTCGTGAGGATACCTCTGCTCGAACCTCTCAAGGCCGACCATCTTTATGTACTGCCTGGACCTCTCGACCCTCTTCTCCTTGGGAGTGCCTTTGAGCTCTGGCCCGAACTCCACGTTCTCCAGGACAGTTCTCCAGGGAAAGAGAGAGTACTCCTGAAAGACCATTCCCCTCTCAGGACCAGGGCCCTTTATGGGAACGCCGTCTAAGAAGACTTCGCCGCTCGACGGCGCCTCAAGTCCTGCGATTATCCTGAGAAGAGTGGTCTTCCCGCAGCCTGAGGGGCCTATGAAGCAGATGAACTCGTTCTCGCCAATGCTCAGGTTTATGTCGCGCAGGGCTTCCATCTTCTTGTGGTCGACGTCAAACAGCTTTGATACATCCTTTATCTCGAGCAGAGCCATATTGTTATTGGGTAGAATATGGAAAGGTATAGCTCTTTCTATGGATCTTCCACATGGCATTGAGATGAAGTCAACCAGGAGTCGAGATTAAAAAAAGAGGTGCACCACAAAAGGCATATCATCGGCTGTCAGAGGCAGCAGGCCTCAGCTCAGTCACCCCGGCAATATCCTTTGTGGTGCCATCATTGTTCATGATACGCTCAGCAGTGCCATCCAACTCGCTCGCTTGGCTGACACGCGGCCCTTCTTTGCCACAATCAACTCAGAAAACGAGAGGGCTGAAGCCTTGGCCTTTCTCAGGCTCACTTCATCGCCTGCAGCGTTTGTCGCGCTGGCAGCCCCGGTGGCCTTTATGTCCGAAAGAGGATCAGTAAGCCATTTGCCTTCGATCCTGGCGCTGGATGCAACTGCCTGCGCAGTCGACTTTCCAATCAGGTCGCCCAGTACTGAAGTCGACGCGGAGACCTCCTTTCACTTGGGGCAGCCAGATAAGCCAACCATGGGCGACCTCAAACGGATTTGCCTCAAACTGAATTATCCTGGAAGCAAAGTCGAAAAGGCATAAGCCAAAAAGAGAAAGGCCAAAGGGGCAACAATCAGGCGCCCTTCAAGCCGAGAGCCAGGGCTTCTGGGCCTGACAATCAATGTGCATCGAGGACGTCCTCCGTGGAGATGATGGACTCGTCAAAGGGATAGAACAGGTCTCCGAGGATCCACGTGCCCTGGCCTATGGTCGAATTCTCAGCCATGCAAATTCTCTCTGGATAGTACTCAGTGCAGGAGGCCACCCACTTTCCATTTATCCTGGCCACATCCGGCTGGTATGATGCCTGAGCCCTTCCAGAGAGAGATCCATCTGCCAAGACTGCAGAGTAAGCTCTCCTCCAAGAGGGATCTCCCTGCCACATGTGGCTGGCTTCAATCTCCCTGAAGACTGTCCCCCTGGCAGAGAGATCCTCTGAGACTTTTGCTGTATTCCCGCTCGACTCTGCTCTGTCCTTGGAGGTGAGGCTTCCGCTTGCCACCTCAGTATACCCAGAGGCCATCGTCTCATAGCCTGCTAAGCTTCCGTCAAGATCATAGCCCTTAAGTCCAGCCAGCATTTCCTTAAATACAATGTCTCCCCTTGCGTTGACCGTCTGGGATGCTGACGCTCCACTCCTGGTGCTGCTGGCATCTGCCTTGGAGCCAAAAGAGTTGCAGTTTATCGCGCCTGAGGACACAGAGGCATAAAGATCGCCTGGGAGAGACTGCGAGAGATGGCCGCTACCAGACTGTGCACTGGCTGATATCTCCTCGGACTTTGCGGCATTGAGCTTCTGAGAGGCGTATGCACCAGAGGAATCGCTCTTGACAGAGATGGAAGAGCTGGCCCTAGATCCTCCAAGAACCGATGTCCAGACCGCAGCGTACTGGTCGCAGTATGGAGCATCAGACTCCTGCCCCTGCACATCAGAGACATTGCAGGCCCAGCCTGCGATCACCAGAGGAGAGCCATAGCCCACAGAGCTGCCTGAGGTGGTGAGCCCATCTACAGTCTGCCTTGCAGATGCGCTCTGTCCTGTGGCCTCAGCGTAGTTCGAGCACCTCATCGATGCCATAGAGTCATCTGCGCCAAGGACCCTGACCACAGCTTCGTCACCCCTATCGTTTCCAGATCTGGCGCTTAAATCTATTCCATTTCCAGAAGAGATGTCCAGGCTCTGGCCTGCTGAGACCTTATCCTGAGAAGCTGAGATGGAGAAGCGATATGACCATGACTTGGAGCCTGAGAGGTTTGCATCCACGCCTGCATAGTCGCCCTCAGAGTTCTCTGCCCAGTGATGCTCGCTTAGAGATCCGCTGCCAGACTTGAGCAGGCCAGAAGATGACTTGTATACGCTTGCCCCTGAGCCGAAACTGACAACAGAGGTCTCTTGAAGCGACTCATCCCTGAGGAGGTCGGAGTCCGAAGACATGCCCACACTGCTTCCAGCTGTGCCTGCGGATAAGGAAAGGCTGGCTGCTCCTGCCACCTGAGAGACAACAGATATAGCTAAAACGAGCATTATTGCCAAAATTTTTTTCTTCATGATATCTCACCACCACACATAGAGATTTATTTCGAGAACGCCACAACATATTTTATATGTGCCGCGAAATAATCCTTTAGTTAATTCATTTGAGATATAACATTTGCTATAATTATAATAAGTAACTCAGATAAGTATTATGCCTCAGTAGATGATACTGTGGTCGCCTAACCCAAGGTCACAGATATCGAATATATCTCCAAAAAACCAGCAGTCTATTGGCAGATCAACGCCTGAATCTACAGCAGCAATCTATTCGCCAGGCGGGCACTTCCGCGATGTTGGTCCATGAACACAATAATATCTCCACAAATTAAAATCAGTGCTGGAGGAAAATCGCACAAAGAGCTCTTCATAAGCTTGCCTTTCAGCCGGAACCAGAATGAGGGATGGTAAAACGAAGCATGCTGGAAGACAATTGCCGGTCCTCTGCCAGCTTTTAAAACATATTGACGCTCTGTGTGATAAACCTGTGCCGCCAGATCCAAAGCAATCTTCCAGATCCAAAGCAGTCTCGACGGCGTGAAACTGGCCAAATGAAGTTCACCAGAGATACATCCCAGTTTCGCGCACCTCCCACATGCTTTCTTATGCCACCAGGATCGGGAGGCATGCGAAGCTAAAGGGTTTAAGAGCATCTACCCTGGAGAAATTCCCAAAACCAGATAAACTTATATAAAAAGTTTGATCAATGGTGAACAGGCGAAGGAAATTTTGCATCTCGACAGAGAAGGCCAGTCTAAAAACCTGCAGAAGGCATCGCATTGAGAACATGGCATGGTGATAGTTTGAACTTCAGGCAAGGAAAGCTCGCCGCAGCCCTTGCGGCTCTCGTGATCTTCTCAGTGCCTGTCACAGGCACTTTCTACGAGGTCACCGAGAGCGAGACAGGCTGGACTACAGGGACCAGGCAGACCCTGAATGCCTCATTTGAGCTCACAGGATCGACAATTGGGAAAGGGACCTATCAGCGCTACACAGACCTGAGCTTCAACGACGTCAGGATGAGAGAAAACATCGCAGCCAAGAACGGCACCCTGGACACAGCTGAGAGCATAAGCCTCCAGGCTGAGGACGTGAACGATGTGGTGGTCACGCTGATAAAGAACCCAGGAAACCAGGACTACTACCTCACTGTGAACGAGACATGGCCTGTGGCTCTCAGCGCCGCCAGACGCATAGACTACATAGGCAAGGGCATCTCGGATCGCGATATCTTCGGCAACAACTTCGATTACGTGGGCTCGTCGTACCTCTACACAACCGACCTCAAAAAGGAGAGAGCCTGCTACATGGACCTGCAAAAGGCCCTCTTCGAGATGGTCATGAACAACACCACAAAGGGCATCCTGGTGGACAGGTTCCTGCCGGCCAAGCGCACTTATTACGAGCTCAGCTCGCGCTCCACAGGCATTGCAGATCTGAAGTACAGGCAGACCTCTGACCACAGCGTGGCAAACGAGGGCTTTGAGAGGTACGAAGGCACTATGGAGATCAGAAGGAGCCTGTCCATGATATCGCCGGGGCTGTATAACACAACCTCAAACGAGACCTGGCTTGAGTGCGGTCCTGTAAGCCTTCCCTACTTTGAGGCCAACGAATCGAACGATCAGACGGAAAGACCGCCTGGAGCCTGACTTATGTCTCTTAATGCCTATCTCGATGACCTTAGCGCGCGCATCCCAAAGTGTGCACGCGCTGCGGTTCTTGCCATCTGCGTGATCTGCCTTCAGGCGTCAGCGCAGCAGAGCCCAACTGCAATAGATTACACCGACGGCAGCGCAGAGGACGGACTGTGGGTAGGAGGAAGCATAGGACACGCAGTGGAGTTCACTGCGCCCTCCCAGAACTGGACGCTCTCAAAGGTTGCGATAGTCGGAAGCCTGAACCCGCAATCCAGCGCGGATATATTTGTGCTGGAGGTCTGGGACACGGAGATGAACCTCATCTACAGCCAGGCGGATAACCCTGATGCGTACTTTTCAGAGGGCTTAAGCCAGGCAGAGATAGATCTGCCGGACATGACCGTGCCAGAGAGCTTCTATATCTGCCTGTTTGAGTTCTCAAGAATATTCGTGGGCACTGACCTCAACACCTCTGGAAGGTCTTACCTGGTATCCAGGAGCCCGAACAGGCAGGTCGACTGGACTCTGGAGCACCCACAGAACAGCACATCATGGATGATCTCGGCTCTGGGACGCTCGAAGTCGCCTCCACCAGAGGTCCAGATAACGTCTAAGACAGATGCCGAAAACGTCACAGTAACTGCAGAGTTTGCAGATCCAGACCAGAACCTGGCCAGCGCAACGATGTACATAATAGAGAACGAGAGCGGAGATGTGCTCTGGGCAGATCACAGGCTGCTCCCTCCTGAAGGAGGAAGCATCACGTTCAACTGGCCGCGCCAGAAGCTGAGGGTGACAAACGGCACAGCACAATCCGAGCCGGTGATCGCAACAAATACAATAGACATGATGCCGCAACTCGCACCATACCTCGTGTACTCAGCCCCATGTACACTGAAGCTAACACCAGATACCCCAGAAACGACTGCACTGGCTTACTTCGACGGCGAAGGGACGTTCCACTCTTTAGAGGACATAACTGGATCGACTGCATATTACAGGTCAATTGAGCTTCTGGATGCGGTAAGCCCTGGAACATCCTATGGAGATTACGTAGAGAACAACCTGACTCTGATAGAAGGCCTAACCACAATTAGCTTCTTCAAGCGCAACGTGAACTCCGGGCTCATTCCACTTTTGCCGCTGCTGCTGGACAGGTCGCCTATCCAGCACTATACTCTGAAGATGGAGATGGTGCCTGCGCAGGTCAACTACACAGTCGAGGTCGATGCTCAGGATGCAGCAGGGAACCTGGCAAGAGACATCTACTAGAAGGAGTTTCAAGGAAAACCAGATCTCATCTCTCTTTTTATGATCAGGAGCGTCAAGCTGCAATCATGAGCATAAAGCATCGCTTCAGCCATTTATCGAGGAGAGCATAAGGATGTGCATAGAGACGAGCCCATAAGCTCAGAGACTTCGCGCGCTGATTTTTGACTTCATTAGATGACGTAAATAAGCCACCTGTGCCCAGTTCTTTCGAGAATATAAAGTATAATATAACAAAAGATAGCAGAATCAACATGCAGTCAGATAAAATTCGATCTTGAAAAGACATTCAACTGTACTGAGACCGGTCGGATTAGACTGCGTTGAATGTCGACCTGGCATCCGGGGCGGCCAGCCATGTGCCCTGCGAGAAGAGCCCTTGATGGCAACTTGGCGATTGAAAAGTTTGCAAATGAAGATCCAAGAGGATGATGCCCATCATTCATGCGCCTGAGGACCACAGATGCAGGTTGTTGCCAGAAGTATGATGCGAGTTACTGAGATCACTCTCCGTCCCGAATATAGAGCTATATATCGGGACATCAAAGCCGGTGCATATCAATTACAGACGTATATCGACAGGCGTCTACATCGCCAGCAGGTGCTGTTTTTGGCAGAGGCGCCCTTAAGTCAAAGCACATATGGAAGATAAGCCCAATCGTCAATAAAGAAAGCGTATCTGCGACCATCTGCCTGGAGAAACCAGAGATATATCATAAGTAGAATTTTTTAAAGATACGGCGCCAACTCGCCGACCTGTAGCCCCTAAGCAAATATCATTATCTTTAATGATAAAAAGCAACCTGAACCTGTGACGAATATTTTACAGCCTATGCTCGGCTTATGACGAATTAGATCGATCAGATAATTAAAAAAAAAGTATGTCTAAATTTACCAATGAGGTTATCACCCCTATCTCCGATCAGATTATGGCCACGCATGTGGCCAAATGGAGGTATACGATGCGCGGAAAAGTTTGTTGTTCAATAATAACATCTCTCATTCTCCTGAGCGTTCTCGCAGCTCCAGCCTTTGGAGTCTCTGTGAGCTACAGCGCAGGCGGAAGCCAGGGGGCAGTGACATCCTCTGGAAACTATGCACTAGATAAATCCACATCCCTAAAAGAGAACACAGTGATCTCTGGAGGAAGCCTGTATCAAGACCGTCAGGCCAGCGGATCGGGGCAGAACAGCCTGGTCCAGCAGGTAGGCTCAAATGGCTACACCATAGATAACAGCGTTGGAAGCTCAGGATCTCTGAACTCCGCAACCTCAACAGCTGCTTCTGGAAGCGGGGCACTACTGGATCAGCAGGTCTCAAGCTCTGGAAGCTCTGGAGTCTCAGTTCAAGGCACATCAGGCGCATCCAGCGCAGGCCAGGAAGCAGGCGTCTCTAACGGCGCAATATCCACATCCCAAAGCCTGGTCGCAAGCAGTGGAGTCATCGCTAACCAGAAGACTCAGATGGCAGGCAAGGCAGGAATTATAGGGTCCATCTCAGACTCCAATGCCAACACAGTTGTAGTGGCAGGAGGGTTCTCTGGAGCAGGCGACCTCAATGCAGACTTGAGCTCAGCAGCAGTATCTGAT
The DNA here is from genome assembly GCA_964639235.1 of uncultured Methanotrichaceae archaeon. Lineage (GTDB taxonomy): Archaea > Halobacteriota > Methanosarcinia > Methanotrichales > Methanotrichaceae > CAZXDN01. The sequence goes on from CAZXDN010000008.1 coordinate 28,326, forward strand.
AGAGCAGCCGCTGCAGGCACAGCATCTGTTGCAGGCATGGACGCCCTGGACGATGAGGCACTCAACACAGTGTCCTCAGGCGAGATAGGAATGTCTGTGGACGGCCTGTACGTTCAGGCTGGAAGCAGCCCCAGCGATAAGCTCGGAGAGTTCGGCTTAGTGGCATTGAACAAGGAGAAGTCAAGCGTCTTGCCAGGAACCACTGCTGGAAGACCAACTGGCGGCTCTACGCCAACAAAGCCTACCACGCCTACAACGCCCACAACGCCTACAACGCCCACATCTGACAATACCCTCACAGGGCCTGCATACACCTCTGACGGCGGGCGCTCAAGCGCTTACTTGCTCACAGGCTGGAGATGGAACACCAAGAACCCCCAGATCAAGATGAGCGTCAAGGATGATTCATATCTCAGGAACGAAGGCTTAACTGCAGCTAACGTCGCTTCAGCGGTCAACTCCGCGGCCAACACATGGGACGATGCCACCAACCAGAACCTGTTCTCTGATTCTGGTGTCGGGATCACCACAGCCCGCGCAGACACCCGCGACAATGTGAACACAGTTGCCTTCAAGCCCTTCTCGTCATCTTTGGCCAGGGCACTAGCCTATTCCAGGACCTGGTACTCATACACAAAGGTTGGAGGATACTACTCAGCTTTAGAGTCAGATATAGCCTTCAACACCGGGTACAGCTGGTCCACATCAGGCACCAGGAACTACGATGTCCAGTCCACAGTCCTCCACGAGCTTGGCCACACCATTGGTCTTGGAGACCTCTACGGCAAGTCTCAGTTCACATCTGATACCAGACAGGTCATGCACTACTACACTGGCATCAAGAGGACACTGGGCAACGGTGACAAGAACGGCGCATGGATATTGTACGGTTAACCGAGATCTCAATCGAGATCTCGCTCTTTTTTAAACATCAAAGTCCTTATCCCAAAAAGTCATCCTCGTAGAGAAATTTGCTCAGATCCTCTTGGATTTTTCTGGCTTCACAGGCCTGCAGATATTCAATACGATCAGAAAGGGACAAATAATTTTCGTAATATTGATTATCTTTAAGTGCTGGAAGCGCACTGAGATACGCCTGTACTAATCTATATGAGGAGACGGAGCTGAGCTGTATTTGCGGTTACAGGAGCCGATATTTGCTCACAGCATTGCCGCGGAGGAATTGAAGCATAGCAGAATGATTCCAGAAGCACGGCCTCACAAGAGAAGGGAGTTTGGCAGTATAGATTGTGAAGTGCGGCTGGGCTGAATTGAAGCTGTGATAAGAGGCCAGGCAGAGCATCAGCCCTTAAAGCATTACATGTTACAAATTTTATATTAGAGGTGGAAAGGAGGGGATCATCTGAAGGTCGTCATATTGTGCGGCGGCATGGGAACGCGCCTTCGAGAGGAGACAGAATATCGCCCAAAGCCCATGGTGCGCATAGGAAACAGGCCAGTGCTCTGGCATATAATGAAGACCTATGAGCATTTCGGCTTCAAAGATTTCATAATCTGCCTTGGATATAAGGGCAGCATGATAAAAGACTACTTTCTGAACTACGAGATGATGAACAACGACTTCACAATAAGGCTGGGGAGCAGGGACAGCATTCAGTTCCACAACAACCACCAGGAGAGAGACTGGTGCGTGACTCTGGCAGACACTGGTGAGAAGGCCCAGACAGGATCAAGGGTGAAGAAGGTAGAGAGATACGTCGATGGGGAGATATTCATGCTGACATATGGTGACGGCGTTGCAAACATCGACATCAGGGATCTGCTGGAGTTCCACGAGTCTCACGGAAAGATAGGCACGATGACTGGAGTGCACCCCTCTTCCAGGTTCGGAGAGTTCTCAGTCGATGGAAACAGGATCACTCAGTTCAATGAGAAGCCCCAGACCAAAGAGGGCCTGATCAACGGAGGCTACTTCGTCTTCAAAAAAGAGTTCTTCAGCTACCTGGACTGTGATGACAGCTGCATACTGGAGAAAGAGCCGCTTGAGAGGCTGGCCAGAGACGGAGAGCTGATGGTGTATCAGCACGATGGGTTCTGGCAGTGCGTGGACACCTACAGAGAGCTTGAGACTCTGAACAGCCTCTGGGACTCGCATAGTCCGCCCTGGAAAGTCTGGTGATGCCAATAGACCTCAGTCCAGACGCGGCATCTCAGGCAGGCATGGCGCTTCAGGCTGCGAGATTGAGAGAGCCTAGTGGATCGATCTGGATGAGGCTTAAAGGCAACTCGCAATTCGGGCAGCTGGCCAGGTTCGTATTTGTGGGAGTCCTCAACACTGCAGTGGGCTACCTGGCATACTTCTTCCTGGTGGACTACATCAATTACCTGGCAGCCCTGGCAATATCTCACATGATCGGAGTCACACACAGCTATATCTGGAACAGGTACTGGACGTTCAAGTCGCGCCAGACAAAGCTCGTGGAGTTCATCAGGTTCAACTCAGTCTATGCACTGGTCTTTGCTACGAATGCTGCAGTTCTGGCTGCATTCGTGAACGTCCTGCACATGGATTCGAGGCTGGGACAGCTCATCGCCCTTCCCATAGTGACAGCAATCAGCTTTGCTGGCCACAGGAGATGGAGCTTCAAGGCCTAGCCGGCCAAAAATATCAATAACTCAAGTGGAGAGCAGACGGATGGAGAGGGATTTTTGGAGCGATAGAAACGTCCTCATAACTGGATGCACAGGCCTCCTGGGGTCCTGGTTGACGAGAGCTCTCGTGGACAGGGGCTCGAATGTGGTGGGCCTGGTCAGAGACTCAGTTCCCAGGTCAAACCTCAACAGATCGGGATTGAGCCAGCAGATAACCGCAGTAAGAGGAGCGGTGGAAGATTACTTCCTCCTGGAGAGGACTCTAAACGAATATGAGATAGATGCGGTCTTCCACCTGGCAGCGCAAACTATTGTCACCACAGCCAACAGGAACCCCATATCGACATTCAAGGCCAACATAGAGGGCACCTGGAACGTGCTGGAGGCCTGCAGAAGGTCGACGCTGGTCAGGAGGATAGTTGTGGCATCCAGCGATAAAGCCTATGGAGATCAGGAAAAGCTGCCATATGATGAAGACGCTCCCCTGGAAGGCAGGCACCCTTACGATGTGTCCAAGAGCTGCGCAGACCTGCTGGCCAGATCCTACTTTGAGACGTATGATCTGCCTGTATGCGTGACCAGGTGCGGCAACTTCTACGGAGGAGGAGACCTGAACTTCAACAGGATCGTTCCTGGAACCATCAGGTCTGCAATAAACGGCGAGAGGCCGGTGATAAGGAGCGATGGCACGTTCCTCAGAGACTATTTTTACATAAAAGACGGAATCGGATCGTACATCCTCCTGGCAGAGAAGATGGACGACGAGAAGATACATGGCGAGGCCTTCAACTTCAGCACAGAAAGCCCCACCTCAGTTCTGGAGATAGTCAGAAAAGTCCTGGAGGCGATGGATAGCGACTTAGAGCCAGCTGTCCTCGGCAAAGCCACAAACGAGATTAAGGACCAGTACCTGTCCGCAGATAAGGCCAGAAGGCTGCTTGGCTGGCGCCCCATTTACACTCTGGAAGAGGGGCTTAAGGAGACTGTCGAATGGTATGAGGCATTTTTCGCTGAGAGGAAGACATGAGGAAGCTCATAAGCATAGTCATACCAGCCTACAACGAGGAAGAGGTTTTAGGAGAGCTCGAAAAGAGGCTCAAAGCCGTGGCAAACGCCAACTCAAGCTATAATTTTGAGATAATCATAGTCGAGAACGGCTCTTTTGATTCTTCATTCGAGAAGCTGTTGGAGATGAACAGAGAAGACAAGAGGTTCAAGGTGGTCCAGCTCTCCAGGAACTTCGGGTGCGACGGAGGCATCACCGCGGGCCTGAGCTACGCCAGAGGAGACGCTGCAGTCATAATGAACGCAGACCTCCAGGACCCTCCTGAGATGATCGCCCAGTTCATAAAGAAGTGGGAGGAGGGCTACGATGTAGTGTACGGGATCATCAAAAAAAGAGAGGGTGTGTCGCTCACAAGAAAGCTCCTCTCCGCCCTCGCATACAGGATCATCTACTACTCGACCAGCTCAACTATGCCAAAGGACGCCAGCGACTTTCGGCTCATGGACAGAAGAGTCTACACAGTTGTAAACGGCATCCAGGAGAAGAACAGGTACCTGCGCGGAATTGTAGCCTGGACGGGATTTAACCAGATAGGCATACCCTACGAGAGGCCCCCCAGGTTTGCGGGCGAGGCCAAAGCAGGGTTCATCGCAGCAGCCAACGTGGGCATCAATGGGCTCTTCTCTTTCTCTTACGTTCCCCTGCAGCTGGCCATGATCCTGGGGTTTCTTGTCTCTTTGAGCTCCTTTATCATGATCTTCGTCGAGCTTGGGCTGTACCTCATGTACGGCAGAGTCGTCCCAGGATTTACCACAACCATCATAGTGATCCTCTTCCTCTTTGGCATTTTGTTCTTCCTGCTTGGCCTGATGGGAATATACATGGCCAGGATCTACGATGAGGTCAAGCAGAGGCCCAACTTCATAGTGAGAAGGGAGATTGGATTCGATTAGTTCAGGATTTGAGGAGAAATGAGGTCTCTCTCTGGAAAGAAGGTGCTGATCACCGGTTCTGCTGGTTTTGTTGGAGCCAACCTGGCAAGGATGGCTCTGCAGGGCGGCGCAGAGGTGCATATAATCACCAGGAGGACGTCAGACAGGTGGAGGATCAGGAGGCTTGAGAGGGATCTGACAGACCACATCGGAGACCTATCAGACTTTGAGCGCACCAGAGAGATAGTAAGAGCTGTCCGGCCAGAGATAATCTATCACGCAGCCGCATATGGGGGCAGCCCTTCACAGAAAGTCTTTGAGGAGATCATAAGGTCGAACTTCACTGCCACAGCCAACCTCGTGAACGCCTGCAAGAGCTCTGGATTCGAGCTCTTCGTTAACACCGGAACGTCCTCAGAGTACGGGCCAAAGGAGGTGCCTATGAGAGAAGACGATCTCCTGAAGCCCATAAACGATTACGGCGTCTCGAAGTCTGCAGCCACGCTATACTGCCAGGCAGCGGCTTTGAGAGACGACCTGCCGATAGCCACTCTCAGGCTCTTCTCGCCTTACGGAGACTACGAGGGCGCGTCCAGGCTAGTTCCCTCGGCTATTCTCGCCTGCCTCAGAGGAGAGGCGCCCAGGATATCCTCGCACAAATTCGTCAGGGACTTCATCTACATCGATGACGTGATGGACGCGTACACCTGCCTCGGCTCTGCAAAAAGAATCTGCGGAGAGATCTTCAACGTTGCCTGCGGCGAAGAGCATTCAGTGGGCGAGGTGGTGCAAAAGATAATAGAGATCGCTGAAGCTGGCTCTCTGCCTGAGACAGGAGTTCCCCAGGCCTGGCCAAACGAGCCCAGAAGATGGCAAGCCGAGATCTCGAAGGCGAGGACCGTGCTTAAGTGGGAGCCAAAGCACAGCCTGAAAAGTGGGCTTGAGGCCTCAGTAGAGTGGTTCAGAGATAACCTCGATCTGTACCAAGGACAGAAAATATGAAGCTATCAGACTACGTCATCGACTTCCTCGCAGCAGAGGGCGTGACCCACATCTTCGAGGTGTGCGGAGGAGCTTTGGCCCACCTGCTGGACTCGCTCTACGAGAGAAAAGACATAACATCAGTCTCCATGCACCACGAGATGGCGGCCTCAATGGCTGCAGAGGGCTATGCCAGGGCGAAAGAAGATATTGGAGTAGCAATGGCCACGAGCGGTCCAGGTGCCACTAACATGATCACAGGAATTGGGAGCTGCTTCTTCGACTCAATCCCATGCCTCTTCATCACAGGGCAGGTGAACACATACGAGTTCAAGTTCGATAGACCAGTGAGACAGATAGGGTTCCAGGAGACGGACATAGTGAGCATAGTCAGGCCCATAGTCAAGAGCGCACTGCTGCTGAAAGACGAACGCGAGGTCAGGCGCCAGATGAAGAGAGCAGTGCTCACTGCAAAGCAGGGACGTCCTGGACCTGTGCTCCTGGACATACCCCTGAACATACAGAGAGCTGAGATAGAACCTGAATCGCTTGAGGACTGTGAGGACAGCGCCCTTACAGAGAGAATTTCTGATAAGTCAGCGCCAGATCGGATAGCAGGTCTGGGTGAGATAGCAGGTCT
>CAZXDN010000008.1:34597-61291 GCA_964639235.1 uncultured Methanotrichaceae archaeon
TTTCTGATAAGTCAGCGCCAGATCGGATAGCAGGTCTGGGTGAGATAGCAGGTCTGGGCGAGATAGCAGGCCTGGTTAGAAGATCCAGGCGCCCGATCATCCTGGCAGGAGGAGGAGTCAGGCTCTCAAAGTCCCATGACAGGCTTCTGGAACTCTCTCACAGAGCCCGAATTCCAGTTGTGACCTCGCTCATGGGCCTGGACTCGTTTCCCCACGACGATCCCCTGTTCGTCGGCATGATGGGCACCTACGGCAATCGCTATGCCAACCTGGCTGTTGCCAACTCAGACCTGGTCCTCGCGCTGGGCGCCAGGCTTGACACCAGGCAGACTGGAACGAAGCCTGAGACCTTTGCCAGAGGGGCCAGAATAGTTCACGTGGACATAGATCCCTCTGAGCTGAATAACAAGGTAAAAGCAGACTACGCCTTGAACTCCGACCTGGAAACTTTCCTCGAAGAGCTGCTCAGGCTGGAGATGGGCTTGGAGGAGGAAGCCGCCAGAAAAAGGTCTGCCTGGATTGACAGGATTGGGGAGTACAAATCCAGATACCCGTCATTTTCAGAGCCCCAGGGAGAAGAGATCGACCCCAACTACTTCATGCACAGGCTCTCAGACAGGCTGCCCAAAGACGCCGTCATCTGCGCAGATGTGGGCCAGATCCAGATGTGGTCGGCCCAGACATTGGAGATCAGGAGGGGCCAGAGGTTCCTCACAGAAGGCGGAATGGCGTCGATGGGGTCTGCGCTTCCTATGGCCATTGGCGCCTCTTTTGCCTGCCCTGATAAGACGGTCGTGGCCATAACCGGCGACGGAGGCTTCCAGCTGAACCTCCAGGAGCTTCAGACGGTCTTTCACCACAGGCTTCCCATAAAAATTGTCCTCATAAACAACGGCTGCTACGGAATGGTCAGGCAGTTCCAGGAGCAGTACTTCAACAGCAGGTTCCAGTCAACGGTCATAGGCTACAGCTGCCCAGACTTCCAGGATGTGGTCTCAGCCTACAAGATTAAGTCCCTCAAGATATCCACAAACTCCGAGATCTCAGGAGCGCTTGAGAGCATATTTGAAGACATGCGTCCCATCTTCCTGGAAGTGGCAATAGACCGCAGCTGCAAGGTCATGCCAAAGCTCTCTGTGAACAGGCCTGTGGAAGACCAGGAGCCGCTTCTATCCAGAGACGAGCTTGAAGAGAACATGATAGTGGAGACTTTGCAGGAGCAAGAAGAGCCATGAGAACAGAAGAGGAGATCAGAGAGGAGATCTTCAGCAGAGTTGCAGAGATTTACCAGCTCAGAAAGAGTTATGGAAGATTTATTCCTGGAGAGTCGAGGATAAGCTATGCTGGCAGGGTGTACGATGAAAAAGAGATGATAAGCCTCGTGGACGCCTCTTTAGACTTCTGGCTGACGGCCGGGAGGTTTGCCAGGAAGTTCGAAGATGAGCTGGCCAGGTTTATAGGCGTCAGGCACTGCCTCCTCACCAACTCAGGCTCCTCTGCAAACCTGCTCGCAATCTCAGCCCTGACCTCGAAGAAGCTTGGGCAAGACAGGCTCATCCCCGGAGATGAAGTCATAACCACAGCCTGCGGCTTTCCCACAACTCTTAACCCCATAATCCAGAACAACCTGGTTCCAAGCTTTGTGGACGTGGAGCTTGGGACTTACAACATCCAGGCAGACAGGATAAAAGAGGCGATAACCGATAAGACTAAGGCCATATTCGTGCCCCACACCCTCGGAAACCCGGCTGACCTTGGCAAGATCGTGAGCCTGGCAGAAGATCACGACTTGTGGCTCATCGAGGACAACTGCGATGCTTTGGGGTCGAAGTACTGGGGCAAGATGACCGGATCTTTTGGCCACATCTCCACATGCAGCTTCTATCCGGCTCACCACATAACGATGGGCGAAGGAGGCGCAGTGCTCACAGACGACCCAGTGCTCAAAGACATAATTGCATCATTTAGAGACTGGGGAAGGGACTGCTGGTGCGACACAGGATGCGACAACACCTGCAAGAAGAGGTTTGATTGGAAGCTCGGAATGCTTCCAGCAGGATACGACCACAAGTACATCTATTCCCACATCGGCTACAACCTGAAGGCCACAGATATGCAGGCGGCCATAGGCGTGGAGCAGATGAAGAAGCTTCCTGCGTTTGTAGAGAAAAGAAAGGAGAACTTCAGGGCGCTGTATGACGGCCTGGAAAGCTCAAGCGAGTGCCTGATGCTTCCCAGAGCAACTGAGGGCTCTGACCCAAGCTGGTTTGGGTTCCCAATCCTGGTGAGATCTGAGGCGCCATTCTCAAGAGATGATATCGTAAAATTCCTGGAAGAGAGGGGAATTGCCACAAGGATGCTCTTCGGAGGCAATCTCACAAAGCAGCCTGCATACGAGGGCATAGCATTCAAGGCACTAGGAGAGCTGGAGAACACAGACAGGGTGATGAACGACCTCTTCTGGATAGGCGTCTATCCAGGGCTGACTGAAGAGTCCATAAAGTACATGATCACCTGCATCCAGGAGATGTGCCGAAGAGATGGCTCGCACCCAAAAGCTGCACACAGCCTCTAATTTAGAGCAGATCAATCCAAATAGCCAAGCTGAAAACAAACCCACAGCAACCTGGTATAGGACAATTTAACCCGCAGCAACTTAATCCACATTATCCCGATCCACAGCATCAGCCAGCGGTGAAGATATGCATTCTTGCGACAGGGATTGCAGCACTCTAAGATCCAGGCTTTCAGAGCATGGAGAGTTCATGAGGGTATCAGCTGTGCTCACGGCGCTGAACCTGATATTTTTTTTAAGGACCATGCTTCTGGGAAAAATCCCATCTGCAGCAGATATACTCTCTACAGTGTGGCCTGCGTTTTCTCCAGGGCCTGCAAGCGCTCAGAACTTTCTCTTAAGCGACGTGCCCGTTGCCTGCGAGCCGTGGCTCTGGCTCAACTACTTCCAGGCCCAGAGTCTCCAGCTCGCCCTCTGGAACCCTTACTGCGCTGCAGGCGTGCCCCACATGGCAAACATGCAGTCTTCGCTCTTCTTCTTCCCTGCCTGGCCGGCATATGCATTTGGCTTAAACGGGATTACTCTTGGAGTATTATATTTTTTGAAGCTCTACCTGGCAGGCATATTCGCCTACTATTACCTGAGGTCGATCAAGCTCGACGCATATCCTGCGCTCATAGGCGCCATAGCCTTCATGTTTTTGGGGTTCAACATAGTATGGCTCTACTACTCTCTCTCAAGCGAGATGTTTATTCTGCCAGGGTTATTATACTTAGTTGAGAAAATAATAGAGACAAAGGGAGACAAGAGATATCTTCTGGCGTTTTCAGCCATCAACTGCCTGGGGATATTTGCTGGCAACCCTGAGATCTTCTTCTACATAAGCTTCGTGTCTGGCCTGTACCTGGCGTTCAGGCTCCTGGAAGATGGGTCGACACTGGCCAAAAAAGCAAAGATTATCAGGGACTATCTCCTGTTTGGCCTCCTTGGGGCAGCTTTAAGCGCCATACAGCTCCTGCCTTTTGTCGAGTATCTCCTGAACAGCTATGAGCTCGTCAGCAGGAACAGCACCTGGTACATGCTTGACTGGCGCTACTTTATTGTAAACATAATTCCTGAGTTCTACGGGTCCCCATCGATATATCACATGGTGCCTTACTATGCAGTCCTGGGCAACATAAACTACAACGAGTCTACTGGAGGCTATGCTGGCATCGCCTTATTCTACCTGGCAATGCTTGCTCTGACGACCAGATATAGAAAGAGAATGGTCCAGTTCTACCTGGCCCTCAGCATCTGGGCAATCGGAGTGGTATACGGTCTGCCAGGAATATTCCAGGCAACAGTCTCGCTGCCACTCTTCTCTCAAGCGGCGAATACCAGGCTGCTGTTTTTAATAGGATTCAATACAGTAGTCCTGGGATCTATAGGCTTAAATGAGGTCTTGAAGGATCAGGCCTCAGTTGAAGACAGGCTAAATCTGAAGAAGCTCGTTGTTCCCCTGCTGCTATCCCTGTCTATAATTCTCGGTCTGGTCTACTCAAACAGGCTTCTGATATACTCGACGTCAAACGTTAACGAGAGAGCCATCTTTGGACAGAACATCCTCACTGTCATAGCCATTCTGCTGCTACTGGCAGTGACGACGCTGGTCTATGGCCTGATCTCCAAAGACATGAGACGCAGGAACGCATGTAAAGCAATGCTTCTGCTGCTGGTCTTCGCAGAGACTGGAGTACACGGGGCCCTCTTCGAGCCAGCCATAGACGAGAAGTACTTCTATCCGGATATCGAGCCGTTTGACCGCATCAATGAGGACGGCCAGCTCTACAGGACGACGAGCATTGGTGAGCTCGGAAGCGCATATCCGTCCAACACCCAGCTGGTTTATGGCATATACGATATCAGGAACTACGACGTCCTTGAGATCAGGCCTTACTGGCAGCTTCTCAAGACCTTTGCCAGAGGCGACATCTTCGGCTGGGTCGACATCTATGAGATTGACGACAGATTGCTCGACTTCATGGGCGTCAGATGGATAGTCTCAAGAAGCGACATATCCAGGGATGTGGGCATCTCAGTTTCAAAGAACACAAATCCTGTGGGCGAGCTTTGCCTCGGCCAGACAATAGAGCAGAAGTTCACATCGAGCAAGGCAAACCTCTCGGCTGTGGGGCTCTACTTTGCCACATACGGCAGGAAGAATACAGAAGGGAACATCACAGTTCTGCTGATAAACGAGAGCACAAGCAGCGCAGTCAGATGGACGTCGTTTAACTCAAATATCCTTGAGAACAACCAGTGGCACTTCATGGAGTTCGCGCCTTTAAACGACTCTGCAAACGCCACCTACATACTCAGAATCAGCAGCAATGGCGCTCCAGGAAACAGCGTGACCATATGGATGAACAACCAGCTCGGACTTCCAGGAAGCCTGAGCATAAACGGCGTCACAACTCCGGGAAGCTTATGCTTTAGCACATACCACAGCAGCAAGAGCGCATTTAAGGTTGAGAAGAGATATCCACACTGCTACCTCATAGAGAATACAGATGTCATGCCCAGGGCCTTCGTGGTCCAGAGCGCGCTATCCAGGAAGTCCGAATCGGAGATAATGGAGGCGTTGAAAGACAGGTCCTTCGATTGGAGACAGTCAATCGTGCTCCAGGGCGAAAATGAGTCCATCAGGTACCCTGCGGCCCTGACTGAGGCCGATATACTGGTTTACAGCCCAACTTATGTAAAGATTGCAGCCAGGTCAGATCAGCCAGGATTTCTGGTTATAAGCGACGCATATTATCCTGGGTGGGAGGCGCGCGTCAACGGCAGCATATCTGAGATACTGAGGGCAAACTACGCCTTCAGAGCTGTGAAAATAAGCGCAGGCACAAGCGTCGTGGAGTTCGAATACAGGCCGTTAAGCGTATACATAGGAGCTGTCTTGACGCTATTTGCAGCACTTACGGCGTTTATCATCTACAGGCGAAGATGATCTCAAAGATCTTATCAATCCAGACGAAGACTCAGCCCAGGAGGCTCAAGAAGCTCAGAGCCTTATAGAGAAGTCCTCTTTTATGAGAGACAGGTTGGGACTGTAGAAAGGATCATTATCTAAAATGCCGCCCCACCTGGCCCTCATGTAACTTACCTCGCTTAAGAACCGCTCCTTCTTGCCTGGCGAGTCGTCTGATCCCCTGCTAGAAGACTCGTGGTGGTACAGCTGTGCATAAGGCGTATACACTACGAAGTATCCCCTCTCCCTGAGCTTGAGGCAGTAGTCGACGTCGTTGAAAGCCACAGAGAGGTTCAGCTCGTCGAACCCGCCAGCCTCCTCAAAGCATGACCTCCTGGTCATCAGGCAAGCTCCTGTTACAGCTGAGCAGTTTCTCACCAGGTTGATGATCCCAAAGTAGCCGTTGTGATCTGGATATTTGTAGTAAGGATGGCCTGCCACCCTGTGCTCTCCCAGACCCAGGACGATTCCACAGTGCTGGATGGACCTGTTCGTGAAGAGAAGCTTTCCTCCAACTGCTCCCACATCGTCTCTTTGGGCGTGCTCAAGCATCGCCGAGATCCAATCGCTTGAGATGACCTCAACGTCGTTGTTCAAGAAGAGGATGTAATCAGACTCGGTCTTGGATGCGGCGAAGTTGTTGATGGCCGAGTAATTAAAAGGCCGGTCGTAGTGAAGGAGAGCTGCCATGCCAGACCGGGCAAGATCATCGTAATACTTCAGGAGTTCAGGATCATCGCTCTGGTTATCGATGATGACTATCTCGTAGTTGGGATAGAGAGTGTTCTTAACTATGGAATCTATGCACCGCCTCAATACCTCTGGGCTGTTTTTGTTGGGAATCAGGATTGAGACTTTGGGATCTCTTTTGACTGCATATCTGACCCTGTAGCTCCCGGTCCAGAATCCGTCTGCCACTCCCACGATCTCGACTCCCCTTCTGGCCATGGAGTCGACTAAAGCCCTCTTCGCAGCTATGTAAGCATAGGGCTTTGCGCTGCAAGACGATGCTGCAGACTCGGAGATTGTCCTCCAGTGGTACAGTATCTTCGGTATATGCTTGACCCTTCTGCTCAGAGTGCGCTCTGTGGACCTCAAGAAGAGATCGTAGTCCTGAGACCCATCGTATCCCTGAGAAAAGCCGCCTATCTCATCCAGAATCTTCTTTCTTATGACTGTGAAGTGGCATGGGTAGTTGCACGACAAAAATAGGTCGGGAGACCAGTCAGGCTTGAAGAAAGGAGCAAACCTCTGGCCGCGCTCGTCTATCTTATCCTCATCCGAATATATGAAATCCAGATCGGGATCTTCGTTTATAGCTTTAATAACCTCCAGGAGAGAGAAAGGCACCAGCTCGTCATCGTGATCCAGAAACCCCACAAACTCGCCCGATGCCAGAGACAGCGCCTGATTCGAGTTGCCTGCAATTCCCTCGTTCTTTTCAAGGAACCTGACCCTGATCCTGGGGTCCTTTGAAGCATACTCCTCTACTACCGCTCTTACATGCTGCTTTGTGGACCCGCCATCAGCTATGCAAAGCTCCCAGTTATCATACGCCTGGTTCAAGACCGACTCTATGGCCAGCCTCAGCCATCTCTCATCCGTGTTCCAGACAGGCGTGATTATGCTGATCTTCGGCCTGTATGCCAGGGCATCGGCATCCAGAGCTGAGACCTGACCATTGCCTTGCAGGCTCGTCTCGTTCTGGGCTATCCAGACGTCGTAGGGGTCCCTGAACCTCAGGTTGGCCAGAGCCTGGAAGCCTATGCACCCTGCGATCTCCAAGCCTGACCTGTACAGCTGTATGCCAGGAATGCTGACATCGCCTGCGTGCCAGACATCTGGGATGGAAGCGCCATCCGATTTCAGCGTGAAGAAGTACGTCTTGTTGGAGCTTTTGCTTACGGGCTTGAACTTGAAAGAGGTGTAGCCCTTATCCAGAACCTCGTCACCCCCAACCTTAGAGGTCCTGATTGGGGTTCCGAGAAGCGACTCCATAAGGCTCAAGGTCATCCCGGAGACCCTCTTGCCAGAGGTCGCAGTCAGCACCTTTATCTCGCAAAGGCCGTCGATTGGAAAGTCAAACCTGCCTGAAAGGGGCTCGCTCAGATGAAGAACGCCTTTCTCGCTAGGATAGCCGAAAAGGTCAATATTCACAAAGCAGGCGTTTGACCTCTGGCTGAGCAGCGGAGACTTCCTTCGCAAGAACATCCCGACTTTAGAGAGGAAGATCTCTGGACCTTCGCTATACCATGCCCTGCACAGGTTGAGACAGGAGTCGTACTTGTACCTGCGTCCAGTGCCGCTTGGAAGCGCCCTATCAACGACTCCTGTGTGGTATTTCATCAGCATTTGCCACACAATGCTGCTTCTCATATCCTGGATCTCGCTCTCCAGCAAGCTGACACGCTCAGTTGCAGTCCTCACCTGCTCTGTGAGAGACGCTATCCTCATCTCGCTCTCTGAAGAGCCCAGATCAGAGACATTTGCCACATTCGCATTCTTCATCGCCTTGCGGATTTGAGCATCGACTGCAACAGCATTTATTCTATCAGAAAGAGCCTGTTCGATGTTCTTGGCTTTATAAGAAGACTGTATCAGCTCGCCTGTGAGCGCATAGATCTTATCATAGGTGTTCAGCTGCGCCTCAAGGCTCAGCACCTGGGATTGCAGGCTGGTTATCTGAGTATTTGCCTGGGCCAAGCGATCAGACAGGCCGATGCTTCTGGCAGATCCCGTGGGCAGCAGCTCTTTTAGCCTCAGAACATGCCTTTCCAGAGACCTGAGGTCTGAAGCCACCCTCAAAGAGTAATCAGGCTTATCCGCCATCAGCAGCTGGAATGACGACTTGAGCTCAGAGAAGTTGGTGAAAAGATGCCTTCCAAGGCCCCTGTCCTTCATGAAGTAGAGCATCTTCTCGTTGTAGTTGTACAGCACAAAAGGAACGTTGTGCACATAAGAGAAGATGCCCCCGTGGAGAGAGCAGCTTATGAACAAGTCGAGCTTGCCTATGAATGTGAAGATCTGGAGAGGATCCAGAAGAGGCACCATAACTGAGTTTGGCACCTGAGAGCTGAGCTTTCTCAGGTAGAGATAGTCGCGGTTGTAATGGGTTATGGGAAGAAAATATATCGTGAAAGGCAATCCTGAGGCCCACTGCACAAACTGCCGCTCATCCTTCTCGTCAAAGAAGTTGGGCGTCAGGTGTATCCCAAGGCTGGGCCTCTCTGGTATGAAAGGAAGGTTGTCGACATCTTCCAGGAGCATGGTTGTGCAGGGAACCACCTCGACCTCTTTTTTGAGAGAGGAGAGCTGCTCTTTGTCCCAGGAACTCCTAACGGTTATATAGCTGTAATCTTCCAGATACTCCAGGTCAGAAGGGGATCCCAGAACGCCTGCAGCATTGAGGATATGTCGACCTTTGATCTTGAACTTATCGTAGAAAAAGTGAGGGCTTGGGCGTATTATGTGACCGCCGCCAATTATTATGGTCTCATAATCGTCTGGGTTGAAGTTTCCGGGAAAGAGCTCATCGAACTCGACGCCTAGATCGCAGAGGATTTTCTTCACGCTCAGGCCGATGGCCACGTCGCCCGTGTTGCCGCTGATGTTATCGTAGAGTATGCCGACCTTTCCCATTACCATCACTCAGCTATTCAACCCTCGTTGCATTAGTGCCTATACAGTGAATGCCTATTTAGAGTTGCCCATAACACTCATCAGGACATCTTTATGAGAGGAAAATAATGGATTATGTAGATCTATATAGCATTTACGATCAGATCTAAAATATATTCAGCGTCGAAGATGAGATTAGCCAGAGATATGAGGGCAAAACCGCCGAAATTCGATGCTTGCAGCTTCTTTGCGCAGGCGTATCGAAAAAATTTTCAACAGAAAGAGCGCAGTCTGGTTTAAGCTTGATCGAATTGTCTATATAGTAGGATAATATCTACCAGAGCGGGCCATGAGCATTCTTCACATGCGCAGATATGGCATGGATCAATAGGCCTGAAGCTCGATGAGCTATGGATGAGTCGGCAGATCCTGAATTGATCTGATGATAAGAGGGATCTGGCTGAGAATCAGCTATGGCTGTAGAAAAAATATATCTAACCAATTATATCTTAATTCACCGCGATATGTGCTGCAGACAGCCAATTGATCGATCTGCGCATATCAGGAATGCTCATGTAGAGTCCGCTCTGCTTGAGATGATAACAGTGGAAATACATTTGATCACATCCATCCTCGTCAGCTTTCTGGCCACGTGGGTCATGACTCGAAAGTGGATCAGGAAGGCGCCTGAGATAGGGCTCATGGGCTGGGACATGAACAAGCCTGGCAGGCCAAAGGTGGCTGAGATGGGTGGCATATGTGTAGTGTTCGGGTTCGTGCTGGGCACGCTGACCTACATAGGCCTCACGACATTTTGCCTGCATAAACCCGATCACGCATCTATCCTAGCAGTGCTCTGCACCGTGCTCATGACCTGCATCATTGGAATGATGGATGACCTCCTGGGCTGGAAGAAGGGACTCAGACAATGGCAAAAGCCGATATTCACCTTATTTGCTGCCATGCCCATAATGGTAATCAACGCAGGCCATTCTATAATGGACCTGCCACTGTTAGGAAGCATCAACTGGGGCATCCTCTATCCGCTCGTGATAGTGCCTATAGGCATAGTTGGGGCATCAAACGTCTACAATATGGTGGCAGGATACAACGGGCTTGAGGCTGGCATGGGCGTGATAATATTGTCGACGCTCGGATACATCGGGCTGAAAACTGGCGATGAAGATGCATCGCTCCTTGCCCTCTGTATGGCATGTGCGCTGTTGGCCTTCCTCGCCTTCAACTGGTACCCTGCTAAGGTCTTTCCCGGAGACACTCTGACTTACTCAGTAGGCGCGCTCATGGCATGCGTTGCAATCATCGGAGATATGGAGAAGGTCGCAGTTGTGCTCTTCATACCGTACGCTCTGGATTTCTTCCTCCAGCTCAGGAGCGGATTTAAGTCAGAGGCATTTGCAAAAGTAAGCGAAGACGGCAGCCTGGAGAAGCCTGACAAGGGCATATATCACCTGACGCACCTGGCAATTGCGATGCTAAAGAGAGCGAAAGGCAAGGTGTACGAGAAAGACGTAGTGCTGCTTGTATACGGCATAGAGATAGTAGCAGTTGGATATAACATTGCGATATTTATGAGAGGGAGTTAACCAATGGATGATGAGATTGATCTGCGCGATATATTTCATGCTCTATGGAAGAGTCGATTTTTAATTAGCGGCATTTTTATGGCTGCAGTCGTAGTCGCAGCTGCAATAAGTTTCGTCATGCCACAGATATATGAGGTCTCAGGCATTGTCGGCCTGGGCAACTTTGGCGATCCAGTCTACACAAGCCAGGCATCTGCAAAAGAGATCATGCTAAGTGAGGGATTCTTATTAGATGTTGTCGAACAGCTCAATCTCAGCATGCCTTCGAGCGAGTTCAAAGCATTTAAAGATAGCATCAAAGTGGAGCCAGTGGAAGGCTCTGACAACCTCCTTGTGATCTCAATTGAAACGAAGAAGAAGCAGGAAGGCAAGGAGGTTGTCGGGAAAATAATTAGCCTTTTTGCTAATCGCAGCCAAGAGAGCTATAATAGGCAGAAGAAGATCCTATCGGACCAACTGGCCAGCGACCAGATGCGCCTAAAAGCTGCGAATAATGACACCAATCAAACCCGTGAAATATTAATGAATATAGAAAAAACGCAGGGTTCTTCGCCAGAAGAGAGTGAACTGAGGTTTTCACGCACTCTCGAGTATTTAAACGAGGAAGAGGCCAGGCGTTCGACCCTGATAGACCACTCCCTGGAAATTCAAAGGCAATTAAGTCTGTTGAAGCATCTGGAAGTCGTTCAGGAGCCAAAAGAACCTGTCGTACCCATAAAGCCACAGAGGACTTTGATAATAGCCATCGCAGGAATACTGGGTTTGATGATCGGCATATTTGCAGCGTTCCTGAGGGTGGTTATTAAGAGGCCAGCCGAATGATCAGACGAGATGCCGTATCTCAGGCCAGGACAAGCGCGGAGAAAGTCAAGCGTCCCATGAGCATCCAGCCAAGGGCGCCCTTTCAAACGGGATCCAAGCATTTTGTGAAGTGGGCCATGGCACATGCTACTCACGCATAGTGTTTACTATCTATTGGCCCGCGGCCTGCCAGGGCTCGTCAACTTCCTAGCTATTGCTCTCTACACGCGCATGCTCTCACCCGATGATTACGGGCGCTATGCCCTGGTAGTTGCAGGGGTGGGGCTATTCGATATGGTCTTATTCTATTGGCTGCAACTTGCGCTGGCGCGTTTTTTGCCTGCCTACGCAGAAAACCCCAGACCACTACTTTCCACTATACTCGCCGGATTCTCTGCCCTGACATTACTCACAGGATGTTTGGGGCTTTTTCTGGCTTGGCTCTTTCCTGATCCCACCTGGAACGGTCTCATCCTGCTGGCAGTGCCGTTGCTATGGGCACAGGCATGGTTCGAACTCAATTTGTGGCTTAGCGCAGTTAAGCTTTTGCCAATGCGTTATGGTCTGATTAATGGGGTCAAGACAGTAAGCGCTCTTGCCGTAGGCACATTACTGATTATGTGGGGCATGGGGACATATGGTCCACTGCTTGGCCTACTGCTGGGAATGTCGCTGGCTACAATTGTATGGGGACGGGAGGAATGGAAAGGGATTTCTCCTAGTATTTGCCAGCCCCTTCTAAGCGAGATATTACGTTATGGCTTGCCTCTTACTCCCACATTTGCCTTGGCCTTTGTGGTGAGCACCTCAGACCGTTTTCTCATAGCCTGGTTTTTGGGTGAAGGCCCTGCAGGACTATACGCAGCAGCCTACGACCTCAGCCAGCAGACGATTATTTTACTGATGAGTGCGGTGAATATGGCTGCATATCCTCTGGCTGTGCGAGCCCTAGAGCAAAAAGGAGAGAAAGCAGCTCAGGAGCAACTTAAACAGAATGCCATCCTGCTTCTGGCTATAGCTTTTCCGGCTACTGTGGGGATGGCGGTTCTGGCACCAAACATCAGCGCTACGTTGTTGGGGGCCAGTTTTCGTGAAGATACAACCCGACTTTTGCCCTGGGTAGCGTTGGGCGCTCTGCTTTTAGGATTGCGCACTTACCACTTTGACCTAGCATTCCAATTAGGGAAGCATACTATGGGACAGGCCTGGATCATGGGAGCTGCTGCACTTTTGAATATCTTTCTCAACCTTTGGTGGATTCCAATGTTCGGGCTCATGGGAGCGGCCTATTCCATGTTCGCAGCATATCTCTTGGCCATTCTCTTGAGTGCCGCCCTTGGGCGAATGGTGTTTCCAATGACAGTTCCTTTCCAGGATCTTCTCAAGATTATCCTGGCGTCACTGCTGATGGGATTATTGCTCTTGTCCAGCAGGGATTATGAGGGTATTATAGCCCTTGGGTGGCAGGTGCTATTAGGTGGCGTTGTATATGGGATACTGTTGGGACTTTTTAATGTGGGTGGCTACCGCACTATAATCTGGAGGAAGCTGGCTATTAGATAGCTAATTCTCACGTGTCCAGATTTCAAGGAGATTGTATGAATAAATTTATAAAATGTGTTACTTTATATCGGGAAGACCTAAAGACTTTAGCTCTAAAGGCTTTTGCGAACTTGATCTTTGGCGATTACAGACTAACCTGGCCGTTTATCGATTGGTGGCAAGACTCCCTTTTTAATGAGTATCTGAATAAATTTGGTGAGAGAGACGGCTTTGATACTCATCGTCGATGGATGTTATATCAGCTCCTTAGGCTCACAGCGTATGTGCCTGGAGATACTGCGGAGTGTGGCGTCTTTAGGGGCTCATCATCCTGGTTGATCTTGGCGGCAAACTCCCAAAATGGCCCATTTCAGAAGATGCATTATGGATTTGACTCATTTGAAGGGTTATCCACGCCATCAAATAAAGATGGCAAATATTGGCGAGAGGGCGATCTGGTTATCGGCGAAGGTGAGACGCGCAAAAACCTAGAATCATTTAAGAATTTTGAGCTTTTTAAGGGTTGGATACCTGATCGATTTCCAGAAGTACAGCATAAGGAGTTCTCTTTTGTGCATATAGACGTCGACCTATATGAACCAACAAGGGAAAGCTTAGAATTCTTTTATCCTCGTCTCAATCCAGGAGGTATCATTTTATGCGATGATTATGGATCCTCTGTTTGCCCAGGAGCAACGAAAGCATGTGATGAGTTCTTGGAAGATAAGCCTGAGAAGATGTTAGCGCTCGATGCTTCTAGTGGGTTTTTTATAAAGGGAGTTCAAACTGTGGAAATAGATCTGTCCCATGCCATAGAAAGAAAAATTAAATGAATCAAGATAGACACATGGATTATGTTGCGACACCTCCAACCCAGACAAGTTGTCCTTAACATCGGTTGGGCTCAGGTGGGTGTAACGTTCAGCTGTTGTGTTGGATTGCTTTTATTGAGATCTTATCCCAAAACTAGGAATGCAATGAGCGTTATAACTATAATCTTTTGTCAAGCAATAGCAGTCTTGCCTAGGACTCGTCCAGCTAGCTCAGCGTTTTATGTTATGGAGTGTTTAGGAATTGGCTTCGATCGAGATTAGAAAGAAAAATATGCAGAACACAGCCATAAAGGCTGACGCTACTATTTCCTTCAGCAAGCCACCTTACTTTCATGGGCTAGATTACTTGCAGATTCTCTTCGCAATTTCTGTAGTGGCTTGGCATACTAAGGCACTAGGTGTAGACGGTCTCTTTCAGCATCTTGATGGCAGATTTTCGCCAAGCTTTATCGATATTATATATTGCAGCTCATTTTTGCTAGCCGTGCCTTTGTTCATGCTTGGGTCCCTATTTATCTACGTCCATAATAGGAAGCAGAAGGATACGCTCAATCTCAATTTTCCGCTGCGTCTGCTGAAGGGGATATTGCTGCAGCTCAACTTGGTGACCGTAACTGCTATCAATATGGCAGCCTTGTTTCTGGACCAGCTAGATCGGAGAAAGCAGTCTTATAGTAAAATAATTATCTTTGCAAAAAAACCTATAACTACATTATCGGAGGATTCCTCATGGAACATACATCGAGCAGCATACTATGCCTGCTTATCAAAACGATGCCAAATAAACATAACATCCACGAATACGATCTATCACGTACCTAAGATAGATTTCGGTCAAGCAGGTAAAATTTTGCTAGGAAGACGTTGGACCTAAGGTTGAGATATGTGCGGAATTTCAGGTTACATAGGAAAGGCATCTGATCCAACAGAAGTAACAGAAATGGGCCGGCGTATGGCCACAGTGATGGGTCATCGTGGGCCTGATGATGAGGGAGTATGGATTGATCAAGACGCAGGCGTAGCTCTGTCCCACAGGAGGCTTTCGATCCTGGAGATCTCATCAGCAGGCCATCAACCTATGGTATCCCACTCTGGGCGGTATGTGATAGTCTTTAATGGTGAGATCTATAACCATCTCGAATTGCGTCAGGACCTAGAAGTAGATGGGCTTGCAGGTGGCTGCTCTTGTACGATCCTTAACACTCAGATCATTCCTCAAAGGGGACAGATAAGGTGGAACGGACATTCAGATACGGAGACGCTGCTTGAAGCCATCGAGGCCTGGGGTGTAGAGGTCACGCTCAAGAGATGCGTAGGGATGTTTGCCTTTGCCTTATGGGATAAGCAAACCCACACATTGACACTGGCGCGCGATCGTATGGGTGAGAAGCCTCTGTACTATGGCTGGCAGGGAGATGCATTTCTCTTCGGCTCAGAACTCAAGGCATTAAAGGCACATCCTGCCTTCGAGGGAAAGATCGACCGTGATGTTACGTCCCTATATTTCAGGCACTGCTACATTCCAGCGCCTTATTCGATCTACAAGGGAATCAACATACTACCCCCTGGAACCTACCTGCAAGTTCTGGTACGACACTGTCATGCCGAGGTGCAGCATGCACCGAAATCCTACTGGGACCTCAGGGCTGTGGTAGAGCAGGGAGCAAGAAATCCCTTTAAGGGCGTAGAACATGAAGCTGTAGATGAGCTGGAGCATCTGCTTAGACAGTCGATCAGAGGCCAGATGCTCTCAGACGTTCCTGTGGGTGCGTTCCTATCCGGAGGGATTGATTCCTCTACAGTAGTAGCATTAATGCAGGCAGAAAGCGATCATCCCATACGAACCTTTACCATAGGATTTGAGGAGGATGAATATAACGAAGCAGACCATGCATCTGCGGTGGCTGAACACCTAGGAACCGATCACACCGAGCTATATGTGACCGCAGAGCAGGCCATGCGCGTGATCCCTCGCCTGTTAACACTTTACGATGAACCATATGCAGATTCTTCTCAGATTCCCACATTTCTTGTGAGCGAGTTGGCAAGAAAGCATGTGAAAGTATGCCTTTCAGGTGATGGTGGCGATGAGCTGTTCGGTGGATATGATCGATATACTTGGGCGTGCCTTATCTATCAAAAGGCTAGTTGGATACCACTCCTACTGCGTATGATAGCAGCGCATACTTTAAAAAAAACCCCTGTTGCCATTGCTAATCAGATTTTGAATGGGGTGTCTTGCCTTCAGCGCGATGGCTCGACCTATGCAAATCAGGCTCACAATCTGCAACGTCTGGCCACAATGCTTGCCTTTGAGTCCCCGGAAGCACTTTATCTGGATCTTATATCTCACTGGAATGGACCTGGAGAATTAGTTTTAGGGGCGACAGAGCCTAAAACTGTCTTAACAGATCCCAACCGATGGGTAGACCGGCCTGAGTTTGAGCATCGCATGATGTATCTGGACCAGATATCATACCTCCCGGATGATATTCTTGTAAAGGTAGATCGTGCAGCGATGGGTGTCTCCCTGGAAACGCGCGTTCCTCTGCTCGACCATAGGATTGTGGAATTCGCATGGCGGCTGCCGTTATCAATGAAGATTCATGGCGGACAGAGCAAATGGCTGCTGCGACAGGTTCTCTACCGGTATGTGCCTAGAGAGCTCGTGGAGCGGCCTAAAATGGGATTCAGTATGCCGACCGGCGATTGGTTGCGAGGACCCCTCAGAGAGTGGGCAGATGTGTTGCTGGATGAAGCGAGGATTAAAGAAGAAGGCATCTTGAACCCAGTCCCCATACGTGATAAGTGGCTTGCACATCTTGAGGGCAAGCAGAATTGGTCATCCTTTTTATGGGGTGTGCTAATGTTTCAGGCCTGGCTAGAGGCACAGCGATGAGATATCAAGACGGGAAATTAGCCGTCATCTTCATATCAATTCGCTACGGCGTGGCCGAGCAAGTTATGGTGAACCGAGCACGAGGCTTTTTCTAAACTGGGACCCCAGTTTGATCTTGCTTTAGCTAAGGCAGAAGTACCCGATTTCTCAGAGGAAGTAGCACAGTGTTTGTAAGGAAAGGTGTTGGGTCATGTGCCCTGGTATACAAAAGCTTCATTTACAATAAGAGGTGGGATGGATAAGTGATTATGGCAAAATTATTATTATTCTTGGCAGTTATTCTTTCTGTGATGCCTTACCTCAGGATTCCTGGTGTGTTTATAACATTATCCGATCTACTGTTTTTTACGTTGGTATTGTTGCTCATAGCCAGTGGCAAAGTTTATGTGCCACAGGGCAAACAAACCGCTACATGGTGGATTTGTGGCTCGATGTTTATAGTTATTGGGCTGCTCGCTTGCTCGCTATTCTCAATTGTGCCTCTACGTGGAATCATTGTTTCGGTACAATACATCTTTGCTTTATTGGTTATTCCGTTATTGGTGACAAATATGGCGAAGCTCGGTAAAGTAAGCTTGTGGCAAGTGACTCGTTGGTTCTTGCTGGGAATGTTGGTAGTTCAGTTAGTAGGATGTGTGTTGTACTATTCGGATATTAGATTACGCACTGAGTTCATGATTGGTGGCCGCATGAGTTCATTATTAGAGAATCCCAACACTTTAGGCGAGATGACAGGTCTAGCTTTACCTTTTTCATTTTACCTTTATTTTAAGCATCGAATTGGGCTTGTAGAATCAATAACTTATTTCGTTGTTGATATTGCAGCATTAGCGATCGCAGCTTCATTTGGGGGCATCATAACTGCAGTATTTTCCCTTATGATTTTCTCTGTAGTGATGTTATCATCAAGAACATATCGAGAGATATTTTTAAAAATGTGTTTCCCAATCTTTCTCGTTTTATTGCTGATACTGGCGGGAATAGAATTAAACTACCTTCATGCACCTGCAATCCTCGAGAATCGAGTCATGCAACCTTTAGCTGAAGGTGAGAGCTTAGGAAGTCAAAAAATAAGACTTGATATCATTATGGAGGCGATCGGTTTTATTATGAGATCGCCAATTGTAGGCGTGGGTGCTGATGGATATCAATACATAAGCCAATTTCTTATTCCAGTACATAACACATATTTGCTCTTGTGGGCAGAAGGCGGAATCCTGTCTTTTATAGGAATAATTATGGTGCTCATTATTCCAATTGGTCTTGGATGGCTTTTGTTGAGGAAGGGCGATATCCTTAATGCCGCATTATTAATTGCTGTAGGTTCGGCATTTTCTGTCGCTTGTATGGCAAATACGCACATATATGCACGGTTTTGGTTTTTTCCGATTATCCTAGCTATTTCTTTAACGAATACTGCTGAGAAACGAGCGGTGGAGGGCTGAGCAAAATGCTTGTATGTTTCCCCATCACCCGTCTCGCCTACGGCGGCGCAGAGATCCAACTGGTTCGCCTAGCCACTCGGCTGAAGGCACGGGGCTGTGAGGTACGAGTGATCTCTCTCGCACCGCCGAAGGCCTATGTCAAGGAGCTTGAGTCCGTGGACATCCAAGTTGCCTCCCTTGGTATTCGGCGGAAGCTGCCAGACCCGCGACCGATCCACCACCTGGTCCGGCTGATTCGCTCTTGGCAGCCCGACATAGTCCACAGCTTTATGGTGCATGCAAACCTGCTTGCTAGGCTAGTGCGCCCGATGTCTCCAGTACCCGTGCTAGTATGCAGTGCAAGAAGCACTGACGAGGGCGGGTGCTTCCGTGAGCTCCTTTATCGCCTTACCGATCCCATTGAGGGAAAGCAGAACTAGTCATCCTTTTTATGGGATATGCTGATGTTTTAGGCCTGGCTGGAAGCACAGCGATAAGATATCTAGAACCTGTGGTTTCTACTAACTGCCAAGATTGCCTGGCTGAGTATCTGGTGGTTGGAGAATGGGACCTATGTGCGCTGATAAGAGCTGTTAGGGCTTTAGCGAACGTTATGAGTGTGGCATTAATAAGGCAATTTGGATGGACCCTGTTGTTCGAGATAGCACTCAGCTGAAGCATATGTTGGGAACAACAGGAATTGCAGGTTGGGGGCATAGCCCTGTAACGAAAGCTTACATCAACTTTGGTCTGTGGGGAGTGACTGTTGTTTTCTCTTTATTTTTAACGAATACCCACTGCTTGCAGCGGGGATTAATGGCATATGAATCCCACTTAAGGATTGTGGGATTGTCCGCTTAACCTGTTACCGTCTTTATGCGGCGACACCTTGCATGCCCCGCAGCTTGCTGAGGGGTGCGTCGCCGCCGTTTGACTTTGTAATTATAGCCCTATTCATTACGCTACCTGGGATTTTTTTGCTTCGGAGCAAAGATAGAGCTTCAAAAACGATTAATGAGGTTTGATGAAGATCCTATTTATCATCACCGGTCTCGCCTACGGCGGCGCAGAAACACAACTGGTTCGCCTAGCCACTCGGCTGAAGGCACGGGGCTGTGAGGTACGAGTGATCTCTCTCGCACCGCCGAAGGCCTATGTCAAGGAGCTTGAGTCCGTGGACATCCAAGTTGCCTCCCTTGGTATTCGGCGGAAGCTGCCAGACCCGCGACCGATCCACCACCTGGTCCGGCTGATTCGCTCTTGGCAGCCCGACATAGTCCACAGCTTTATGGTGCATGCAAACCTGCTTGCTAGGCTAGTGCGCCCGATGTCTCCAGTACCCGTGCTAGTATGCAGTGCAAGAAGCACTGACGAGGGCGGGTGCTTCCGTGAGCTCCTTTATCGCTTTACCGACCCCATATGCGACATCACCACCCAGGTGAGCTGCGATGGCTTGGAGCGCTACGTGCAGATCGGAGCGGTGCCACGGCACAAGATCCGTTATATACCTAACGGCATAGATACCGCCCGATTTTGTCCAGATCCCGATGCTCGGAAGCGCCTGTGGGGGGATCTAAGAGTAGGAGATGCCTTCATCTGGATTGCTGTAGGACGATTTGATGTTCCGAAGGATTACCCCAACATGCTCAGGGCTTTTTCGCATGTGGTAGAGGAGCGGCCAGAGGCGTTGCTCATCATCATTGGTGATGGTCTGCTTCGCCCGAACATGGAGGAGCTTGCCAGAGACCTTGGCATGAAGGATCAGGTCCGGTTCCTGGGCATTTGCCGCGATATTCCGGAGCTAATGAACGCAGCTGATGCTTATGTGATCTCCTCTGCATGGGAGGGCATGGCGAATGTGCTCCTGGAAGCCAGTGCAACAGGACTTCCCATCGTGGCTACCGATGTAGGCGGCAACCGTGATGTGGTGCAGGATGGCGAGACTGGCCTTCTGGTGCCTCCCAAGGACCCCCGAGCTCTAGCAGGGGCCATGCTTCGCCTGATGGCTCTCTCTGATAAAGAGCGCAGGCAGATGGGCGAGGCTGGTCGACAATACATCGAGGCCAGCTACTCACTGGATCATGTGGTGGACATGTGGGAGGCGCTGTACCAGGAATTGATTTTACAAAAGGGATTCAGGAGGAATGAGGCTTAATGTACTCATTGAGCAAGCTATTTCGACTACTTATTAATAGTCAAATAAAATTTAGTAATTGGTTTGACTGCTTGCTGCCTGTCAAATTCAGTACCGATGGCTATAGGGATTTTGCATTATCAGTTATACCAAGATACCTTCATGAGAATTCGGTAATCTACGATATCGGTGGCGGCAAAAATCCCTATTTAACCGCGGATCTCAAAGCAAAACTTGAGAATTGTCATGTTATAGGTCTCGATATCGATGAAAACGAACTTAAATCTGCCCCTAATGGTATTTATGATAAAACTACTGCCGCAGACATCATGAGATATGAGGGGAACAAGGATGGGGATTTGGTTATCTGTTTGGCATTATTGGAGCATGTTGAAAACGTTGAAGCAGGGCTACGAGGAATTGCCAGCTGTTTAAAGCGACAAGGGCATGTATGCATGTTTGTGCCTTCGAAAAACGCCCTTTATGCTCGGATTAACTTAGTACTGCCAGAGAGAGTTAAGAAATTGTTCCTGTTCTCTTTGTTTCCACATACGCGAGAGCTTCACGGTTTTCCTGCATATTACGATCGTTGCACGCCTCACGATATTAAACGTATCGTACAGTCACTAGGTTTCGAAGTTGTAGAAGAGAGGCACTACTACATAAGTTCGTATTTCTCATTTTTCTTCCCTTTGTATATTCTTTGGAGGATTTATCTACTTTTGTTCTATTTGATAGCAAAAGAACAGGCTGCAGAGACATTCGGATTGGTACTTAAAAAGGTAAAGTGAGGCCCTCCTGTAAAATCAGACCGCCATGTGTTAGATTGCTGATCATTGGTAGGCGTTATGCCTTGAGCATCTGGTATGAAATGAATTAATTAACTCTACTTTCCAAGTTTTGGTTCCACCGTTTTAGCTCGAAAAATAGTTCGCTGCATCTCGAATCTATATTATCAAAGTGCTCGTTAGCCTCAACTAGTGGGCCCAGGATAGATTCTGTTTGGATTCGACCCTACCATTCCTCCCGATGCGTTTCTTCCTGTAACCTGTGGACAACTCGCAATCTCACTAAGACTAATGCAGCCGTAAGGAGGATTAAATTCTAAAGAGTGTTCTGATAAGGAAAAACGCATTACAGCGGTTCATTATTTTATTCATGGTCATCATATTATAATTCTTAGGAAAAGTTGAAAAGTAGAGTAATTAATAGTATGAGGTCTAAGTGCGTGAACACGCCTTATAAATCAGATTCATCTATTCGCATCTGCATTATCAGCAATCAGGCCTTTTCGCTCCTGAACTTCCGTGGACCGCTCATAGCTGATATGGTAAGAAGATGCATCGAGGTCTTCGCCCTTGCACCAGACTACGATGATGCCACAAGAGAGGCGATGCGATCTCTGGGAGCGAAGCCTATAGATTATTCGCTCTCTCGCACAGGCATGAACCCGGTAAGGGATACCTCGGATATGCTGCGCTTGGCTTTTCTCTTGCATAGGCTGAAACCTGATATTACTCTAGGCTATACCATCAAGCCGGTGATCTACGGGACTCTTGCTGCATGGCTCGCACGAATGCCGCGGCGATTTGCAATGATTGAGGGGCTAGGCTATGTCTTTACCTCACATGAGGACGTAGAGCCACTTAAGCGACGAGTATTAAGAGGCGTGGTCAGCATACTCTACGTTACGGCGCTCATGCATGTGAGCCTGGTGTTTTTCCTGAACAAAGATGATATTGATGAGTTCTCAAAAAAGCGGCTTGTCCCTCCCACAAAGGTCTTCCTCCTCGGCGGTATCGGGGTTGATCTCGATTATTGGGGGCCTGCGCCACCTGCCACGAAGCCCGTGACCTTTATTCTGGCAGCGCGCCTGCTGCGGGAGAAGGGGATCGTGGAGTATGCTAAGGCAGCCTGGCTCATCAAACAGAAGTATCCTGATACGCGATTTATCCTTCTGGGAAGCCTTGACTCCAACCCCGGTGGGCTCTCTCGTGCCAAGGTCGAGGCCTGGGTGACAGAAGGCATCCTCGAATGGCCTGGGCACGTCTCGGATATGCGTCCCTGGATCGCACACTCAAGTGTCTATGTGCTGCCGTCCTACCGCGAGGGCGTTCCCCGCAGCACCCAGGAGGCTATGGCGATGGCACGACCTGTGATCACCACAGACGTACCGGGTTGCCGCGATACGGTGATAGATGGCGAGAACGGATTTCTGGTTCCTGTGCGTAACGTCGATGTTCTCGCGGATGCAATGGAAATATTCATCCTGCAGCCTGGCCTGATCGAGAAGATGGGCCAAGCCAGCCGACGAATTGCAGAGGAGCGTTTCGATGTGCACAAGGTCAACCAGGTTATCTTGCAGAAAATGGGCATATGCAAAAGCTAAAATTGGGTTTCTGGGGTGTTCTAATGCATAAGTATGGATATGCCTATTGTATGTCCCACATTCCGCACTTTGGGTTCGAAATCGACTGATTTTCCCGATGCTGATTCTGATTCATAATTAAAAATATTCATTATTCCTCAAGGAGTATATTTTAATATAGGCTAAGTTTCACCAGTGTTTCAACGAGGAGTATCTTTCTGGCTGATGCCTATAATCCACATAATGTTAACTCAAGTTTTCCATATTTTTTGTTCGATCTAAGTACAAACATTATAATTAGAAAATCGATAGCTGCAAAAATACGGATTTTAAAAGTGAACCCACATTCCGCACTTTGGGTTCGAAATCGACTAATTTTCCCGATGCTGATTCTGTGTGATAATTAAAAACATTCATTATTCTGCAAGGGATATATTTTAGTATGGGCTAAGTTTCACCAGTGTTTCAACGAGGAGTATCTTTCTGGCCGATGCCTATAATCCACACAATGTTAACTCCATTTTTCCATATTTTTTATTTGATCTAAATGCAAACATTATAGTCGGAAAATCGATAGCTGCAAAAATACCAATTTTAGAAGTGAATGTGCGGAATGTAGGGTGAATGTGCGGAATGTAGGGTATGTGTTTAGCTCCTCCAGAATGGTTTGCCTGATGTCGATTTTTGCCAAGAATAGCATGCCGATAAGCAACTTTATCCAGACAGGAAACAGCACCGGTAGCCGGTGTTGGCTCTTTTGGGTGGTTATGCGAGACATCGCAGAATGGGCACACCGATGCTGATTGAGGTGAGCTAAACACATACATTGAAATAAATTAATTGGCGAGAATAGCAATATCCCAAGCTATAATCTTCTGTAGGAGATCCCTTCTTGCATAACATCTTTACTGTTTAACACACCCCTTACATCAATTATTATAGACCGTTCATTCATCATTTCCTTTATTTCTTTTATCCTCATCTTTTTGAACTGATCATGCGCCACATTTAGGATTATGCAGTCCGCCATGAGATTCAAGCTGTTCAGTGGAATTACACCGAACTTCTCGATCTCCTCTCTAGCAAGCAATGGATCATATCCGTATATCTCGGCGCCAAACTCCTTCAATTCTCTCACCATATCATTTACTGGCGATTCCCTTATGTCAGGGACGTTTTCTTTATAAGTGAATCCAAATATCGCAATCTTAGAGCCTTTGATGACCGTTCCCAAGTCGTTGATGCCTTTTATGGCCATATGTGCGACATATTTGGGCATAAAATCGTTGATCGCTCTACCTGCCAAGATCACCTGTGGATGATAATCAAGCTCTTTTGCTTTAAACACTAGATAGTATGGATCGACTGGAATACAATGCCCACCTACCAAGCCAGGAGTTAGCCTTATAAAATTCCATTTTGTCGCCGCTGCATCGAATACATCTCTCGAATCTAAGCCCATTTTGTGAAAGATTAGTGTCAGCTCATTCACTAAAGCTATATTCAGATCCCGTTGAATATTCTCTATTACTTTAGCAGCCTCTGCAGTTTTTATATCTTTAGCTTTGTATATATTAGTTATCATGCCATATAGACTAGCTAGGGCCTCCGTAGTCTCTATATCCATTCCTGCTACGACTTTAGTTATCTTATCGAGGGAATGTTGATCATCTCCAGGGTTTATGCGCTCTGGTGAGTATCCCATTTTAAAATCTATTCCGCATTTAAATCCTGATTCTGCCTCTAATATAGGCTTCACTATATCTTCTGTAACTCCAGGGTAGACCGTAGATTCCAAAACTACAGTTGCCCCCCTCGTCATGTGCTTTCCAACTATTTCTGCAGAAGATTTTATGTATTTCAGGTCCGGATCTTTGGATTTAGTTATGGGAGTGGGCACACAAATTATTATAAAGTTTGCTTCTTGAATTCCTGAGGGGTCAGCAGTGAGCCTTAATCCCTCTTCATGGCATCCATCACTTATCTCACTTAACTTCTTTTCATTTATGTCAAAGCCGATGACGTTTACATGTTTCGAAAATGCGACAGCCAATGGCAGGCCAACATATCCTAGGCCAACTATACACACGGTATTGCACTTGGTAATACTTTATCCTCTCCTTAAATGTTAAGTACCATTTCTCTTATACCATTCTTAAGGCCATATTTTGGCTCATATCCCAGTAGCCTTTTCGCCAAATTGATATCTGCTATTGAGTGCTTGATATCACCCTGTTTGGGATCAGAGTAAATTGGTTCAATTTCAGTTTCAAAGATCTCATTTAGCATGCCTAATAGATTGTTTAGGCTAATCCTTTCGCCACATGCAATATTCATAACCTTACCAGTTGCAGCTGCGGGCGCCTCACAAGCCAAAATATTAGCTTCAACCACATTTGCAACATAAGTGAAGTCCCTGGATTGCTCTCCGTCGCCGTACACAATAGGTCTATCACCGCTCCTAAGGGCTTTTATAAACTTTGGAATCACTGCAGCATATTGTGAATCAGGATCTTGTCGAGGCCCAAAGACGTTAAAATACCTGAGCGCTATGGTCTCTAATCCGTAGATATTATGAAAAATTTTGCAATAATACTCGCCTAACAGCTTTGTGACAGCATATGGACTTAGCGGGTTTGGCGTGAATGTCTCAACTTTGGGAAGCTCAGACGTATCGCCGTAGATTGAGGAGGATGACGCAAAGACGACTCGTCTAACACCACAGTCCCTGGCCGCGACCAGCACACTTAGCGTGCCATCGATGTTGTTCCTATTTGTGGTAATAGGATCATCTACAGATCGCTGCACTGATGGAAGGGCAGCTTGGTGGAGAACGTAATCTGCAGATTCAAACTCTTTTCCGAGCATATCGATGTTATTTATATCATCTTTGATGAATTTAACATGGCCTAATATACCAGATAGATTACTATGGCGTCCTGTTAGCAAGTTATCTATGATGACAACCTCATTATCTTGGTATAACGAGCGTGCCAGGTTGGAGCCGATGAAGCCTGCACCGCCGGTGATTACGATTTTTTTATTCTTTAGCAAGCCCTAGATCCTCCTTTGTTTTTATTATCGGTATCCTAGTTAAAGACTACGATTACAACTTACCATAGGATATATTTCAAATATGCTGTAGCTTGCATTACTTAGCCCCTATATATTTGAAATATTACAAAGTTCATTAGATCCTCAATTGGGTTTCCTGCAGGTTTGGCTCACTAGCCAAGAGACGTAAAGTGAAGAGCATCTAGGAGAATAGTATACCAACGGAGACCCACATCGAAGATAGCTACTTGCAATCTTCTGGTTTATGCTGGACATACATATTAGAGAAGATTAGGTTTTCAGATCTATTATCCCTTATGTGGTTCCCGAACTCCACGCAATTCATGTTATCTTCAGACCAAACCAGGGATATAGACTCGCCTCTAGATTCAAGGTCGAGTTTTCGGGAACCCTCACGTTATGAAAGCATATTACGCCTCTGCCAAAGGAGAGGGGATATTGGAACAGGTTACGCCTTGGCGCGCCGGATATGGAAATGTAGTACAGGTAGAAGCACGATTGTAGCAGATCGCCTTTCAATTCACCGAAGCAATCCAAGAGGTTAAAGAGATCTATTACCCTAAGCAGTCATACCGGTAAAGAGAATATCCTTTCGTCGATATAGCCATGACAGGAAACGGCAACGCCCTAGAGGAAGCTATATAGATCATGTTTCCTGTGCCATATGCCCCTAGTGATGATAAGTTCTCTGGAATATCAAATAGAATCACCTGACCTTTAGACCAGAACTGAATTGGATAGAGTATATAATTATCATTCCCTACATCAAAAATATCGACCAGCACCACAGTGCTCTCATTAGTGACCTGATTTAGATAATCGCCAACCTGATTCTGGCTGTGGTACATCTCCGATAGAAGCGACAGAT
>CAZXDN010000009.1:0-28483 GCA_964639235.1 uncultured Methanotrichaceae archaeon
CAAAATTATTTATGTAATTCATCTTAAAACGCTAAATCTGCAACCGTTCGCTTAAATGAGATTAAATGAACAACACAGATTTTAAAACATAATTATATAATTTTTTTGTCAACTGGAATGATGCCGCTTAAAGATTCTGCAAGCCATGTATCTCCGGCACATATTTCGAAGCAAATTTCGTTAATTTCTTTAAGGTGATTGTGAGAGACCACGTGCGCGGCGAAAGCTGGCCGAAGAGCTGGGCTATGAAAGTAGAATGCAGAAGCGCATGCATATTTGGCCGGCACCAGGCAAATGCGATCCCACAAGGCCCGTCATAAGCAGATTGGAACAACCTCAATACGTGCTCATAAGTCAATTGCGATGAGAGGATGCAGGGGCAGAATACTTTATTAAAATTTGCAGTACGATAGGCTTAAGTCCCAGGAAGACCATTATGCAAAGGGGCACTCTCCGCGCGATTAGATAAAAATTTGAGTTGAGTTGCAAGAGCAATACAGGTCCCGCATTAACTCACAAAGTTTAAATACGATAACATATGTAGATTCGATCGTCGATTGTCGAAAAACATACAGAACACGCCAGAGGACCATATGGCAGAAGAAACTAAAAAAACTAAACCTCTGATTTCAGGATTCATGAAGTCCACCCAGCTCATGGAGCTGGACGGCTGTACCAGATGTCAAGAATGCATGAAGTGGTGCCCGGCCTACGCAGTCAGGCCAGAGAGGCCAGAAGTAGGCCCCATGCACAAAGCAGCCAAATGGCGCGAACTCCTCTCCAGCCAGAAGGGCCTGAGAGCCAAAATCCTGGGAGGAAAACCCCTCACAGAAGGAGAGCTCTCGAAGTTCACAGAGGACATGTACATCTGCACCACATGCGGAGTCTGCGGGACTGTCTGCGAGGCGGGGATAAACACAGTGGACCTCTGGGAGGCAGTGAGGCCAAACCTGGTCGCCAGAGGCTCAGGGCCTTATGGAAAGCAGTCAGCATTCCCAAAGCTTCTCTCCGAATACAGGAACCCGTTCATGGCAAAGCAGGAGGAGAGGCTCTCTTGGCTTCCAAAGGACGCCAAGGTCGACGAATCCGGGGAGATCGCATACTTCGCAGGATGCACTGCAGCTTACAGGCAGCAGGCTCTGGCTGTGGCATCAGTTAGAATACTGAACGCCCTGGGAACGGACTTCTGCATGCTCGGAAAAGACGAATGGTGCTGCGCCTCAGCCCTGGTGAGGACCGGGCAAAGAGAGGTCATGAGAGATCACGCAGTGCATAACATTGATGCCCTGAAGGACAGGGGAGTCAAGACTGTGCTCTATGCCTGCGCAGGCTGCCTGAGGACAGCCACCATAGACTGGCCGCGGTGGTACGAGGGCTACATCCCATACAAGAACATGCCGCTATCTGTCTACCTCAGAGACAAGATAAATAAAGGCCAGGTAAATTGGAAGCGCCCGATAAACTACAGGGTCACATTCCACGACCCATGCCATGCAGGGCGCCATCTCATGCACGTCAGCGGCAAGGACTGGGCCTTCGAGGCTCCAAGAGACGTCCTCAAGTCCATCCCAGGAATAGACTTCGTGGAGATGGCCAGGAACAGGGCTCTCCAGAGGTGCTGCGGTGCAGGAGGCGGAGTCAAGGCAGGAATTCCAGAGCTCGCCATCGACCTCGGAAAGGAGAGGGTAAAGGATGCAGAGATGGTGGCTGCAGACATAATCTCATCCACATGTCCTTTCTGCAGGAGAAACATAATGGATGCCAGGACGGCTGCAGGTTCTCCCGCAAAGGTGGTAGACGTAGTAGAGCTTATGGCCAAGGCCATGGACCTGGACACAACCGTGCCAGAAAACCCATACAGCAAATTCCAGGAACAAGACGTGATCATCTGCGAGGAGAACGTCTGCAAGCCAGGCACCATGAAGCAGAAGGACGGAGAGCTGGTGATAGAAGAGAGCAAGTGAGCATCTCTCCCTCTATCCCAATTTTTTTATCTATTTTTGAGCAATGCAGCCCATCAGCAGAGCATCAGTTGCTGAACCCAAATCATCCGATTAAAAAAGGCCGTTACCAAAGAACTCCACTTTTCATCGTTAATTTCCAGAACGGGCCCCATAGGCGAGTGCAAACGACCACAGTACCTGAGTCTTAAGCATTAGCTCCTGTTATCTCCTGTATCGCGTCTCCTTTTGAGCAAGAGGCCTGCGCACGCCAGCTTTACAGACGGCCTCTTGCTGCATGTAGAGCAGAGTCCTGATGAAATCGAACGACGGACAGGGGTTGCTCCCAGTAGGTACCAATAACCATGAGGGAATATTTAAGTATTAGTTATCAGGTAAGTTGTCCACAGATGACGGTCGTACTGTGCCGATGCAGAGATAAATATAACGAGGAGGAAATAAGATGGCGTTCTACACGTTGGGCCTCACCTTTTCGATGGTAATTGTCCTTACAGTTATTGTATTGGGCATCTGGGTGTATGGCATATATTTCAACTTTAAGAAATGGGGTCTGGGATCGACCGGTTACCAAGATCCTCTCCGCAACAGCTTCTGGCTCTTCTTGGCTACATGGATCTCAGAGGCTTTCAAGGACGGAGTATGGGTATTTATAAGGACGCTCGTGCTAGA
This sequence comes from uncultured Methanotrichaceae archaeon, assembly GCA_964639235.1. GTDB lineage: Archaea > Halobacteriota > Methanosarcinia > Methanotrichales > Methanotrichaceae > CAZXDN01. The sequence goes on from CAZXDN010000009.1 coordinate 2,631, forward strand.
TGTGCTTCTCCTGAGGAGGACATTGGCCAGGAGCCCGGTTAGATGGGGCATGCACATGCTCATGTTCTACGGCTTCCTGATGCTGGCAGCACTATCGGGGCTCGGGCTGTTCATGGATATAATTGAGCACTTTAACCTCTTAGGGCTTGCAGAGCCAGCTGAGATGGTCAAGGAGGCAATGGCCTTGCCATTCGACCTGTTCGGCTACCTGCTTCTGATCGGCTCCACAATCGCCATATCCAGAAGGCTTCTGCTCAAGTTCGTGAGGGACAACACCACAGCCTATGACGCATTCCTCATTGGCGCTGTGTTCCTCATAACCATCACAGGCTTCTACGCAGAGTGGATGCGTGGCAACTCTTTCTTGCTCGGAAACGCTTTCTCTTATCCGATATACGCGCCCCACTTCGCGCTGATACACACAGTCTTGGCCCTTGGCCTCTTCGCATTCGTCTTGCCCTGGTCCAAGTACATACACGTAATAGCGACGCCAATGACCCTTCTGGCTAACAGAGGAGGAGAGTAAGAATGGCTGACAACAAATCCAAGCCGCTGATGACCGGCTACATGATGTCCACCCAGCTCATGGAGATCGATGGGTGCAACCGCTGCCAGGAGTGCATGAAGTGGTGTCCCACATTCGCCGTCAGACCTGACAGGCCTGAGATCACTCCAATGTACAAGAACGCCAAGTGGAGACAGCTCTTCTCCAGACAGCATGGTCTAAGGGCTAAAATCTTTGGAGAGAAGCCCCTAAACGAAGACGAGATGACCAAGTTCACAGAGGACACATACATGTGCACCACCTGCGGAGTCTGCGGGACTGTCTGCGAGGCTGGCATAAAGACTGTGGACCTCTGGGAGGCCATGAGGCCCAACCTCGTGAAGCGCGGGAACGGTCCTTATGGCAAGCAATCCTTCTTCCCACAGCTTCTGGCCAAGGATAGGAATCCCTACATGGCCAAGCAGGAGGACAGGCTCTGCTGGGTTCCAAAGGATGCCAAGGTCAACGATTCCGGCGACACAATCTATTTCGCAGGGTGCACGGCCGCCTACAGGCAGCAGGCACTGGGAGTGGCCACTGTGAGAATTCTGAATAAGCTAAATGTGGAGTTTGGAATGCTCGGCAAGGACGAGTGGTGCTGCGCCTCTGCCCTGGTCAGGACAGGCCAGAGAGAGATCATGGCAGAGCACGCCGTCCACAACGTCGATGCCCTCAAGGATGCCGGGGCAAAGACAGTGCTCTTCGCCTGCGCAGGATGTCTCAGGAATGCCGCAGTGGATTGGCCTCAGTGGTACGAGGGCTACATACCCTACGAGACCCTGCCCCTCTCAGCGTTCCTCAGAGAGAAGATAAGAAACGGCGAGGTTGAGTATAAGGTGCCCATCAACTTCGATGTGACCTACCACGATCCGTGCCACAACGGAAGGCATCTGATGCACCTGAAGGGCAAGGACACGTGCTTTGAGTCTCCTAGAGACTGCCTGCAATCCATCCCAGGACTCAAGTTCAAGGACATGGTGAGGAACAGAGCCCTCCAGAGGTGCTGCGGCGCAGGCGGCGGAGTCAAGGCCGGTCTCCCAGATCTGGCTTTAGATATGGCCAAGGCCAGGGTGGCAGATGCTGAGGAGGTCAAAGCTAGTGTCATATCCTCAACCTGTCCGTTCTGCAGAAGGAACATCATGGATGGCAGAAACGCTGCTCAGTCCTCAGTCAAGGTATTGGACGTAGTGGAGCTAATGGCAGCATCCATGGAGCTCGATACCACAATACCCGAGAATCCCTACACCAAGTTCCAGGAGCAAGACGTCCTCATCTGCAAGCCAGCTGCCTGCAAGATAGATACAGTCGAGCCCAAGGACAAGGGCAGAGACATCGTGGGCGAGGCACATTAAGGCGCACTAAGGGATCTCCGAAAAGCGGAGGCCCCATTTTATATTATTTTTCAAGTCACAGTCCCATTTTTCAGGAATATCTGGCCCATTTATTGGCAAAATGCTTTTATCAGCAGAGGCTTATATGAGCGGCATATGGACGTCAATGGCGTTCAAATCCAGGGCAAATGGCTCAAAACCAGTGCACAATATGAAGGATTCGGCTACGCTCGCTTCGAGGACCCAAACTTATCTGTTCTGGGCAATGCAATAATATCCTTTGACGAGTTCGGAAGATCATCCATTGAGATGAGGCCAGATGCCCTTATCAGCGGCAAACCTGCGGACGTCGATACTGTATCTCACACAGGAAAGACGAACGAAGAAGAAGCGAAATATGCAGAGCCACAGCATATTGCGCAGATAGAGAACAGCCGATTCATAGAGCTGGTAGTTCCAACTCAAGAGGGCATGTTCTCAATAGCACAGCCCGAATGCCTCAGGTGCTATAACACAGGATCTGCGCTGAAATTCACAAGCAATGCCTCGAAGTTCGACTCATACAGGCCTGCGGCGCCGAAGTACTGGGTCCTACCGTTATGGAATTTTGTATCCGGATTTGGCCAGATGGACTCCAAGCTGGAAGACCACCCCCTGAGAATAAACAACAGGCGCTTAATTATTTTTAGCTTCGAGGGCGAACTGGGCTTCATCGAACGCCTTGTTGATTACGAGAGAAGGGTGCTCGATCTAGCTCACGACAGGGCGAAAAGGCTGCTCACAGCCATCATGGTCGGAGAGGTAGGACCTAACTCCGCAGAAATCGGTGATCTGAAAGAGTGGTTCCCGTTCGACTATCTGGGCCTGCTCAGCCTGGCCACCGGCACCCAGGTCAGCGCGCCCTGGGTCGAGTTCAGGGGCGAGAGAGGCGAGTTTATTCGGCGCATTCACCTCTCTCTAAAAGCTCCATGCTACTCCAAAGGCCACACTGCAATTGATGAGATATTCAATAGAGGAATTGGCGGATTGCTGACCAGATGGCCGGCTCTGCCCGATCTTAAAGGACATGGAGAGCCGCATTTTGCGAAGATCCTTGATTCATTAGTTGAGAGTGGAGACCACAGCCTCACAGCTGAGGAGAGGCTCAGCTCTGTGCTCCGAGGATTCGGCTGCTTATGTGAGACATATGGCATAAAAACTATCGGCTCGAGGGATGATTCTGGTTCAGAACAGCGCACTGAGATGGAAGGCTTGGTAAGAGAAGCTCTGAAGCTGGCTGAGTCCCGCCTGCTAAATTACATCGATACTCCAAAAGATAGCGGGATTGCAAAAAACAGCGGGAAAATCAAGGGCTGTGAGCTGATTGGAGAGCTTCCCAGGAAGATAAAAGGATTCTCCCCGCAACATAACTTCGCCTACGGGCACGCGATAGTGCATCTGATGAATCAATTTGAGCTAAACGATGCTAGGATCATAGAAGATTACTATAAGGCGAAATCCGACAAGGATCAGAAAATCTGGGGAGGAGTCTTTTTAAATTGCAGGGCAAAAGCAGCGCATCCCAGAGGCGTTAGCCCTCGTGAAGACATAAACCGCGGAGGAGATGTGCCAGCAATTCTCAAACACCTCCAGGACATCTTGCTCAGGATAACTCTAAAGATGCTGAACTACACTGGCACATATCAACCCGTTGTGAAGCTAACTAACGAGACCTGTAAGACCGATTGGGTCAAGCCAAACACTTTAGCGAAAGAGCTTGGATACTGAATTTTAATTATAATATGGGCAAATATATCCTGAAGGCAGGCGAGCCTCTTTTGCAGAAGAGCGCTTTTATGCAGACTTTGCTGCTGTGCTGGACAAGTCAAGAAAATCAGCAAATGGAGGCACATCCATTATCACATGGAATAGCCCATAACCGATATTCATTGGCTGGAGCTCTCGAAGTTGTCCAACAAGCAGGTTTTGCTGCCCGTTCTACGAGCATCCGGCATCCTGGACGCGATTGTCGGGCCTCGAAAGTTCTCAAGATTTATAAATTAAAGACAGGAAGTAATTCCAACTCAAGTACTTCCACTGTATTTTGTGGAAAAATAGAAGAAACCAAGAGCTGGATTTATGACAGAAAAGCCTGAGATATATGTGGACTTCGAGTACGGAAGGCTAAGAGAGGTAATTGTCGGCGTGCCATTGAACATCTACCCTGAGATCGAGGGATCAGCCTGGGCGACGGAGGCCATGAAGATCCTTCCTGAAAGCGAGCAAAAGAAGATCAAAGAGCGGTCTGGCAAGTCGTCCATTGAGATTGGGAAGTACGATGCAATGGAGAAGGAGAACCAGGAGCTGATCTCCATCTTCCAGGGCTACGGCATCAAGGTCTGGCGCCCGGAGGTCATGAGCCGCGACAGGCTGGTCACAAACCTTGGGGAGGAGGCTCTGAAGCGCTGGGGAGCCAGCTTCCAGTACTCGCGCGATCCCATACTCGTCGCCGGCGACAACGTGATCGAGCTGTCTCCAGGTTCGCTCTTCCGAGCGTGCGATCTCCTGGCGTACAGAAAGCTCTTACTGGAGAGGGTTCTCGGCTCCAACGCAAAGTGGTTCGCAATGCCCAAGCTCGATTACAGCCAGATGCTCCAGGGCGATCGCTACAGCAAAAATGATTTCCCGGTCCTTGAGGGCGGAGACATCCACGTGCTCGGCAAAAAAATCCTCGTGGGAAACTCTCTCAACCCAACAGTGGGCTCAAGCGAGCTTGGCTGGTCGTGGCTGAGATCCATACTTGGGCCGCAGGGCTATGACGTGGAGCGCGTGCCAATTGGAGAAGAGTTCCTGCACCTGGATGTAGTCTTGTCGGTTGTGAGGCCAGGGCTTGCAATCATCTGCCCTGACGCATTTGTCCAAGGAGTACCTGGGTACTTCAACGGCTGGAAGCTGATAGAGGTCTCCAAGGATGAGGCACAGCGCCTTGCCACAAACGGCCTGCCCATCGATCCTGAGCACTACATCCTGAGCTACAACGAGCACTATGATGGATTGAAGATCCAGAAGGAGCTTGAGGCAGAGGGCATAAAGGTCCACCGCATCTCATTTGGACACCACAACGAGGATGGAGGATCTGTGAGGTGCTCAACGCACCCTCTGCACAGAACGCTTGGGGCATAGAGGCTTTCGCACAAGTCAATTAGACGGTGAATCACCGGGCGCATCCTGCGCCCCAAAATTTCACTGCCCCAGAAGCTCCTTCAAATTGAAGTGCTTGTACCCGCAGCTCTGTGCTGGAAATCCGTTTATCGCAAGCCACATGTCCCCTGTCTCAGGATAAGCCACAAGGCTCCACATGTTTGCGATTCTGGCCTTGAATCTGCCCACTGGCTCAGAAGCCTCGTAGCTGAAGTCGGGATACAGTGCGCAGATGGTGCACAGGATGTTGTTCGTCCACGAGGGAAAATCCTCTGGCCTGGTCATCCTGGTATAGGGATCGTACCTGTCAGATAAAATCCTCATGGCGTTTTCAGGAGTGATCCTGCCATAATGCTCGTGGATCAGCTGCCTGTACCTCTCGAAGCGGCTTGGCGCCTGGACGTAGAAGTTGTATGGGTTCTTGAGGCTCTGCTGCCAGCACTCCTGGGTCGAGATGTCTTTTAGCTCGTTTACAGGCACCTGGTCTGCGACCATGTTGTACCCAGAGTAGCCCATCCACCCAGGATAGCAGTTCGAGTGGTTGCTCTGCCACATCGCCTCCACTCCGGGCATGGGATATCGGACACAAACCATCTTGGAAGATGTCTCGACCACAGCTGCCTCCCTCGCTCTGGCGTCTGCCACGTGGTAGGCGATGCCAGCGCACCTGGGGTGCTTCCTGAAGATCCCGACTGCATCTTCGACTGTCCGGGCGTGTGTCAGGAGAAGCCTTGTGAAGACTGCAATCCCGCAGCCGTCCATGCTCTCCTGCTGCATGGAGGAGAGCTGTGTCATCATCTCGAAGCCAGCTTCGTTCAATCCGCCATCCAGCCCAATCATCCCAGGATAGGTCATGAAGGCGTGGCCGAAGCCCTCGTCGGGGTCTGCCACAACCATCATCCTGTTGTCCAGCTGCTCTGGCATGTTGAAGTTGTCCTCGTTCTTGCCAAAGATCAGCCTGCCGTCGCCTCCCGCCCACTCGCCCCAGGCAGAGAAGCTGCTGCATCCGCCCGCAGCCGGAGAAGGAGAAGCGCCAGGGCCAGAACCTGGACCAGGTTCTCCTTTGCCATCGCACTGCCAGTAATGCGGATGGCAGTAGATGCACCACTGGTCGTAGTTGGTGTTCCACAAAAGGATGTCCTCAAGGCTCACCTCAACTCCAGCATCTCTTATCCCTTTAGCAATTCCCTCCATCTCTTCTCTCAACTCAGGAGGAAGAAAGGGCTCTGCCCTCTTCTGGCCGATCAGAAGCATCTCCTTTGCCCTCTTGAGGTCTGAGCCCGTCTGCTTTGCCACATAAGCCTCTGTAGCCAGGAGAGTCCTGTTGATCATGAGCCAGATCTTGTCTGCCAGGAGATAGCCGTGCTGATATCCCATCTCGTAAGGGCTGCCCTTAAGGCGCAGGATCTTGACGCCGGAAACCTCCTCAAAGCTCGCTCTTCTTATTGCCTCCTCTATGACCATAGAAAAACCCCGTTCACCTCATAACTTTGATCTCTCTCTTTGATCTTTCCTTGATCTCTCCTTGATCTCTGTCAACAGCGGCTGATGAACCTATCTTCCAGCATCTCTATGGCGCCTTGTAGATCTTTCCCTCTTTCATCACAAAGCTCACCTTTCCAGTGAAGTTGATGTCCAAGAAGGGGTCCCCTGGCATGGCTATGATGTCAGCGGCCTTGCCGACAGCCAGTGTCCCCAGATCCTGTCTTCCCAGAAGCTCGGCTGCGACGCTCGTGGCAGACTTAAGAGCGCGAAGCGGTGAGATGCCGTTTTGGACCATAGTCGGAAACTCTCTCCAGCCGTCCCTAAAGGAGAACGTCCCAACATCAGTTCCAAAGGCGACCTTCACATTGCTCCTGGCCAGGTTCCTCTGAGCATCAATTACAGTTTGTCCGTACTTCACATTCTTCTGATGCTCCCAGGGAGGACGCTTTGCCCAGTAATCGGGATTGTCCATGTTCTCCAGTGCCTCCTTGAAGGTGTACTGGGTGGGAACTATGTAGGTGCCCCTCTCCTCCATCAGCTCCAGGGTCTTCTCAGTGACGAAGTTGCCGTGCTCGATGCAGTCAGCTCCAGCCATCACAGACCTCCTTATCCCCTCATCTGCATAGGTGTGAACGCATACAGGCTTTCCCAGGTCATGTGCAGTCCTGACAAGGGCCTCCATCTCCTCCTGAGAGTAAGAGCAGCACCCCGGATCCGATGTGGGGGACATGAAGCCTCCTGTGGCCGCACACTTGATCCAATCGGCTCCTCCCCTGATCTCCTCTCGAACCACCCTCTGGATCTCGCTCGTGCCATCTGCTATGACCGATGACTTCACAGCCCTCTGAAGCCCAGGCGCCGCAGAGCCGCTGAAATCGCCATGTCCCCCTGTTGAAGATATTATGTGGGGCGCAACCATCATCCTTGGACCCACAACAAGCCCCTGATCTATTGCGTGCTTGAGGTCCACAGTCACATAGTACCAGATAGCGTTTGTTCCCACATCTCTAACTGTGGTAAAGCCGTTCATGAGCATCTGGTTCAGAGGCCCGTAGGCGTGAAGAAGCGCCCTGGCCTCGGAATCTGAGAACATGGTCCCGAAGTTTTCAGGCGAGAAGGTCATATGCACGTGGCAGTCGATGAAGCCTGGAGCGACCGTCTGGCCTGACAGGTCTACCACTTCTGCACCATCAGGGCGGCTAACCTTCTTTCCCATCTCTGCGATCTTTCCGCCTTTAACCAGGATCTCCATCGGTCCAAGAGGCCTGTCAGACTGGCCATCCCAAAGGTTCCCGCAAGACAGCACAACCGATCCCCCTCTGGAGTCCAAAGCAGACATAATTGGCTCTGATGCCTTTGACTGGCTCTCAGAGGCGCTTGCACCATTATCATCAGCTGCAGACGAGCATAACGACACTGCCATCATCTCAGCCGATATCAACGCTGGAATACAACTTGCCATAAATTCACCGCACTTCTTTGATCTATCTCACGTCTTCGACCTTTCAGACGTGTTCGATTGCAATCTTTCACCCGCGTCGATCTGCAGTATACAGATCAAGGCAGCACAAAAGTCGAGATTTGATATCGCAGGCATATCTCAACCAAGCACCACCAGACATCAATTATGGTAAATTTATTCAGTAGTTATATAGTTTAGGAACTCTCGAAAATCGAAAATAACACACAGGCATAGCATTTGTCTCTAATCTAGAAAAATAGAAGGAGGTATATGCAGCCTGATGCCAGTACTGATCGCCGCAATGCCGGGTCACGGCAATGGGAGATAGATATGAAAGCATTGGCTTATATTGTCATGGTTCTGTTAGCGCTCACATCCATATCATCAGCGGGACAAGATAAAGTGGCGCTTGAGCGATACAACATAACGTTCGACCTCAATACATCGCAGAATTACACAATCCAGAAATTTGGCCCGCTTGAAGGAGAAAATTCCACCACATACACCATCATCATCGAAATACCAAACAGGGCTTATTCGCAGATCATAATTGATGAGAAAAAGGCTCCAGCAGATGCCACCATGACGACTCTTGCCAGTATAACATATTATAAGCAGCTCTGGCAGCTGTGCACAGGCGAGTTTCTCAAAGCATATGTCAAGACGGGCGAGATAGACGGAAAGGATGCATTGATCGCATACGCAGAGATGAACAATAGCAAAAATCGCCTCCTGGGAGATTATTTCCTGGACGGCAGGAAGCTTGAGAACACCCAGGTATCTGCAGGATCAATAGAGGTCCATATAGTCAGCGAGGCTCCCACCAGCTCAACTGAAGGCATGGCAGCAGCAGAAAGCCTGATCGAGACCATCCATATCGAGAGGCGTGAGGGCTGAAAAAAGGCACAGCGTCCCCCAAGAGCTGATGAGATATCGCCTCTGCCTGTCGTACACCGACAGGAGAATTATGCTCTTTTCTAGGCATTTAAGGCTGCATAACCAGCGCGGTGCAAGACGAACTTCAGCCTTTTAAGCAGATGCGCGCATACTGCACAGATATCTATTGGAAAATTCTTGCTAAAAGATCGCCTTAAATGTATTTAGGCCAAGCGCTTCAGAGGCCTGATCTCATCAGAGCTTTTTGTTTCAATTTTAGTAAAATGGAAAAAATAATAAGATATGCAGCCTGTTTCGTCATCGTTTGAAAGCAGTTAAAGCCAGAAAAGTGAGGGTTAATTATGAAATCGTTAATTTACATCTGTCTAGTGCTGCTAGCGTTCGTCACTGTGGCCTCAGCAGGTCCCGAAAAATTGGTCGCTGGGCCGTACAACATCTCCTTTGACCTCGGCACCGATTTGAACTATTCAGTGGAGGTTTTGCCGCCGCTTGAAGGCAACAACAGCACGGGTTACACAGCCCTGATCAACGTGGAGAACGAGACCAGGGTTGGAATATACATAAACGATATGAAGAGCCCGGCTAACTCAACGCTTGAGACACTCAAGGAGAAGTTCATAAGAAGCCTCAACAGCTCTCAGAATCCCTCTGTCGAGATCGGCAAGATAGACGGGAGAGACGGCCTCATCACCTATTACCTTGAACCCGACAGGGACAGGCAGATCTACTATTACATCTACTGGCTCGACAGCAAGACGCCAGAGGGAAGCTCCTCCTCAACTGGATCTGTCGACGTCAGAATATACGGATACTCGCCCCTGAACTCAACACACGGAATGGACATAGCCAAGAGCCTGCTGAGCACCATAAACATCACCAAGGCCTCAGAGGCTACGACGCCGACAGCCTTGCCTGAATTGAGGCCATCGCCCTACATCAGGACCCACAACCAGAACGCTGAAGACCAGCAGGGCGCAGTTTTCATAGATGAAGCCTACAGCGATGGCCCAGGCTGGCTGGTGATCTTCAACCAGAAGAGCTACCCATACCAGGGACTCATCTACAGCCCAATAGGCCAGACCCAGATAGAAGACGGCCTCAACAGAAACGTCAGAGTGGACCTGAACATGGCCCTGATCAGCCCCAGGCTCTACGCAGTCATCTGCAAGGACGAGGGAGCTTTGGCCAAGTTCGAGTTCAACGGCCCGGATTACCCATTCAACCGCCAGGCCACGGTGTACTACTCGTTCTACGGCATCTGGCCGTATCCCAACACCATGGAGACCCCAGACTGGCTCAGCCTGATGTCCCACCCCCATGAGGACTGGCTGTGAGATAAGAGGTCTGTGAGATAAGAGGATCTGTGACATAAGAGATGGCTGAGCGAAACCTCGCTCAAACCATCCTTATTTTCCGGCATACTTTCGGACACAAGTCCAGGCTTCATACAGCAAAAAAGACGCCTCACTGAAGAGGAGTGCCAGCATGACAACATCGCAAAGCGAAGCTTCTGTATCTGAGATAATCCATCCACAAAGCACGATTTCTCCAAAAAATTCAGCTACAAACTCCCCAATCACTGTAGAGACTTCGCCGGATTCAAAAGCCAGGGATTCCAAAGGCAAACTCGACTACATCGATGCCCTGAGGGGACTGGCATGCCTCAGCATCCTGGTCTACCACCTCAGCAGCAGGCTATACTCAGCAGGAGTCGATATACCCACATCGCTTGAGCCTTTCATCAGATTCACCTACTACGGAGTGCCCCTCTTCTTCATAGTCAGCTCCTTCACGCTGTATCTATCGCTGGACAAAAAGAGATCAGAGAAGAAAAGGTTCACGAAGTTCTATCTGAGGAGGCTCTTTCGAATAGCGCCCCTGTTCTACGCAGTCCTGGCCATATATCTGGTGAGGGACTTCTTCCTGAACATCTCGCCTTCAGGGCTGGAGGTCCTGGAGAACATTCTGTTCATATTCAATTTCTCCCCCTCCTACTTCCACAGCGTAGTCGATACAGGCTGGACCATAGGCGTGGAGATGCTATTCTACATCTGGATGCCGCTCATATTTGTAGCCGTAAAAAGCCTCAGGGGAGCGCTGGCATTTTTTGTCCTGACATTTGCCATCTCCAAGATACCAGGCCTGATGTTCCCGGATGTCTTCACAGGCCAGTTTGCAGCCATGAGCTTCTTTACCAACCTGCCTGTCTTTGCAGTGGGAGTGGCCTGCTACCTCGCATATAAGCATTACATCCCCAGGGTGCCAGGACAATACAAGGCTGTGGGCTCCGCCCTACTGCTGATATCATCTGCAACCGTTTTCTATGCCCTTGTCACATACCTGACATTTGAGGTCAACTCTATGCTGCCTGGAGGGCTCAAGATCTCCCAGGTGATCTGGGAGGCGCTGGGGTTCAGCCTGCTCCTCTTATCATTATCGCTAATTCCAAACAGGCTGATGGTCAACAGGGTTTCAAGATTCTACGGAAAAATAAGCTACAGCATCTACCTGGTCCATCCATTGCTGATCTTTCCTTTGACACCGATATATGGACAGATCGCTCAAAGCGGCCTTCCAATAATGGTCTCTCTCACCATCTGCCTTCTCATGAGCCTGATGATCGCCACTCCAGTGGCCATGCTGACCTACCGCTTCATTGAGAGCCCCGGCATAGTTTATGGGAAGAAGATCATCTCCAGGCTCTAGCAGGCGCATTAATAAAAGCCAGAGATCTCGAAGCCTATCTTTTTAAGCTCTTGGGAAGTAAAACTGCGTGAAATGAGCGAGATTCGAGACCCTGTCCACGGATACGTCAAGCTGGACCGCATGGCCCTGGCCCTGATCGACACGCCGCAGATGCAGAGGCTCAGGTGGATAAAGCAGCTTGGCCTGGCAAACCTGGTCTACCCAGGAGCAAACCACACGAGGTTCGAGCACAGCCTGGGCGTCTATCACCTCTCAGGACTGCTATCAGAGCACCTGGGGCTAGATGAAGATGAGAAGCTTAAATCCAGGGCCTCTGCCCTTCTGCACGACATAGGCCACGGCCCGCTCTCTCATGCCACAGAGTCTGTGATCTCCTCGTGCCTGAGGTGCGAGCACGAGAGCATAGCAGAGATCCTCAAGAGAGACCCGATAAGAGACGTCTTAGGCGAGTTCGGGCTCTTGCCCAGAGACATACAGGACAGGATCAGCGGCAAGACGAGCTTGAGCCAGGTCATAAGCGGGGAGATAGACGTAGACAGGATGGACTACCTCATAAGAGACGCCCACTACACAGGCGTGGCCTACGGCGTCATAGACCACCTGAGGCTCATCCAGAAGATGAGGATCTACAACGGATTTCTGGCAATAGAGTCAGGAGGGATCCAGGCAGCTGCGTCTCTCCTGGTCTCAAGGCTCCTCATGCACCCGACTGTCTACTACCACCACGTCTGCAGGATCTCTGAGGCAATGGTCTCAAGCGGCGTGCGCCACATGATCGATGATGGAAAAAGCCCCAAGGAGATAAGAAGCCTAGACGACATGGAGCTTTTTTCCCTCATGGCCTCTGAAGGAGGATACGCCGCAGAGATGGTCTCCAGGATCAAATCGAGAAAGCTCTTCAAGAGGGCGGTGTACCTTGGGCCAGAGGGCATTGAGCCTGGCCACATCTCAAGCGAGAGGAGGGTCGGGCAGGAGATTGCAGAAGAGGCTGGAGTTGATCCATCATACGTCCTGGTGGACATTCCCCCATTTCCAGAATCAGCTGAGGGCGATTTTCCAGTTCTGGCAGAAGGAGAGGTCAGGCCGCTAAGAGAGGTCTCGCCGCTGGTGGACATACTTGAGAGAGCGCACAGGGCTACCTGGAGGTTCGGCGTTTATTCCAGGGCACAGGATAGGGAGAAGGTCTCTCAGGCCGCAAGGAGGGTGCTGAACCTCAGGAGAGCAGCTGTTCAGCACACATTCGCTGACATCGACTGATAACGGTTAGGTTTAAGTCTATTTAAGTAATAGGAAAAGAGATGTCATTTTCAGTGGATAAGAAGGTAATAATCAAGACCATACAGTCGATGAACCAGCACCTGCCCCCCAAACGCAGGAACCTGGCGGACCTGCTCTCAGACGAGAAGCCAGGAGTCAGGGGAAAGGACAACGCTTTCTACATCATGGACAAGCCTGAGCTGGAGCTGATCTCGAACTCCATACCCAGGTTCCTCTGGCAGCGCCTGAGGCTTCCTATACTCATAGAGATGTCTCCAGACCTGGGAAGCGGTGCTGCAAGGATCCAGGGACAGGTAGAGTCTGAAGTAGTGGCCAAGATCCTGGGAAAAGAGAAGCCCCATGCAGACAACCTCATCATATACCTGCACGAGGTAAAGGAGCTCAGACACAAGCTTCCAACAACCACCCAGTACGCCTTCGTCACCAACCTGAGAGACCTGGGCAGTGATTTTTAGGCATGGAAAAGGTAAAAACCCAGAAGGCAGAACCTTTTATATTTTTGGCTGACCCATATAGCAGATGATTGCGCATAAACCCAGCTTCAAATACAGCTTGATGTCTGGATTTAAGCTCAGCTTCGAGTACACATGGAGGAAAAAAGATGCCCGAAAGCAGGCTATCAGAGGGAGCGCGGCTCTTCTCAGAAAAGATGAGGCAGGGTGCCTACAGGGAGGCGGCAAAGATCAGGTCAGATTACAGCCTTCCAGACGACATGCTCCAGGCAGCAGTCAGACAGGCCTATGAGAAGAACATGGCAAACGGAGATTACTCTATTGCTGCAGACCTGGCAAAGCAGTACAACCTGGACAGGGATCTGATCCAGGATGCCGCCCTGAGGTCATTCAGGAGAAAGATAGACTCGGAGTTCTTCAAAGCAGCTGCAGAGTATGCCCAGGAGTTCGACCTGCCGCCCCAAGCAGTGAGAGATGCTGCAATCATGGCCTTCAACAAGTCCATGAGCTTCGGGCTCATAAAAAACGCTGCAGAGATCGCACAGGACTTCGAGCTTCCAGAGGAGATGAAGATGATGGCTGCGCAAAAGTCGTTTGAGCAGCACATGAACGCAGGCCTCTACAGGAAGGCGCTGAACATCGCCCGGAAGTACAACCTGCCAGAAGAGATGATCCAGGCAGCAGAAAAGAAGATAGGCTAAACGCTAGAGGCCAATTGAATATAAGCAAGATGCTCTCGCAAGCGCTCGCAAAGTAGATAGGTAAAGGCCTGAAGTGTGTCCAGAAATATGCCAAGAACGACATCAAGAACCGCTCCCAGGGTCTGCATGACAATTGGGGGATCTGACTGCGGAGGCGGTGCAGGAATCCAGGCAGACATAAAGACCTTCTCTGCGCTGGGACTGCACGGCACATCTGCGATCACAGCAATCACAGCCCAGAACACATTGGGGGTAAAACAGGTCTTTGGGCTTGGCCCTGAGGCGATCTCATCTCAAATCAGGGCGATCTTAGATGACTTCCAGGTCTCATGCGCCAAGACTGGAATGCTCCACTCAGCTGAAGCTGTCTCCTGCGTGGCAGAGATTCTCATAGAGGCGAAAATTCCCCTGGTAATCGACCCGGTAATAGAGGCAGAAGCTGGGGGAAGGCTCCTTAAGCCCGATGCAGTAGAGGTCCTCAAGTCAGATCTGATCCCTATAGCAAAGGCGGTCACGCCCAACATATTCGAGGCAAGAGCACTGACAGGGATAGAGGTCAAAGACCTGGACAGCGCCAGAGAGGCGGCCCAGAAGATACAGGGCCTGGGAGCAGAAGCAGTCATAGTCAAGGGCGGCCACCTGGACTGCACAGACCTGGTTCTTGATTGTGAAGGAAAGGTTCACCTGATCAAGGGCATCAGGGTTCAAGGCGGAAACCACGGCGTTGGATGCAGCTACTCTGCAGCTCTGACCTCATCTCTTGCAGAAGGCTGCAGCCTGGTAGAAGCAGCGCACATGGCTCAGGCATTTGCAGCCAGAGCTGTCCTGAACAGCTTTGAAGTGGGCCACGGGCCTGGACCTGTGAACCAGGCAGGAAGCCTGAGGGAAGAGACGGCCAAATATCGCGCGCTCTTCAGACCAGAATAGAGCAAAGACGGCGAATATTGCCTGAGATCGTGGCTCAAAGCGCAATTGATGGCTTGAGGCGCATGTGGCATATAGCCTGGGACACAGGAACGTTTCCCACAGCGCGACAGCCCTGATGAGAGCCGTGCAGGCGATTGGCAGAGCTGTCCACTGACGCACTTTTGCACATTGATGCCATAGAATTTGCGTTTATGTATATCTACTCAATATGAGCCATCTCTCAGTTGGATAGGAAGATATAAATCGAAGGTTGATACAAGCACACTGGATCGCTATCTGGAGTGTTGATTATGGGAGCTGTAAAGCCCAGTTACATAAAGAACTTTGCAAAGGACCTGATGAAGACCTACGAGGGAGAGTTTAACCAGGACTTCGATCAGAACAAACTCAAGGTATCAGAGTACACAGACATAAAGAACAAGACCATCAGAAACCGCGTGGCAGGCTACATAACTAGAGTGCTAAGACAAAAAGGCGACCGCAGAAGAGAGGTCGAGATTGATGCTTGAAGGCGTTTTGCCTGCAATCATCACGCCATTTAAAGAAGATTTTTCTCTTGATGAGGAGGGGCTGAGGAGAAATATCGAGTTTCTCTGCGAATCCGGCATTGGCGGCATTGTGCCGTGCGGCACCACAGGCGAATCTGCAACTCTCTCATTCGAAGAGCACAAGAGGGTTGTGGAGATAGCAGTGGACTGCTCAAAGGTGCCGGTGCTGGCAGGTACTGGATCCAACAACACCAGAGAGGCAATTGAGCTGACCCGCCACGCAGCAGAAGTCGGCGCAGACGCTGCTCTTTTGATCACGCCTTACTACAATAAACCAAATGACCGCGGAATGTTCGAGCATTTCAAGGCTGTAGCCGAGAACTGCGAGATTCCGCTCATACTCTACAACGTGCCCAAGAGAACGGGCATTGATATGAAGCCTGAACTCGTGGCAAGGCTCTCTGAAGTCAAGAACATCGCAGGGATAAAAGAGGCCAGCGCAAACTTATCCCAGGTCTCCAAGATAATAGAGCTCACATCCAAGAACGGCTTCACAGTGCTCTCAGGAGACGACGACCTGACCTTGCCTATAATGTCGCTTGGAGGAGCTGGCGTCATCTCAGTTGTTGCCAACGTTGCGCCCAAAAAGACTGTAGAGATGGTCAAGGCCATGTCAGAGGGCGACCTGAAGAGGGCAAGGGCTCTCCACTACCAGCTGGCACCTCTGGTCAGAGCCATGTTCCTGGAGACGAACCCAATACCTGTCAAAACCTCTTACAGGATGATGGGCCTGGGTGCAGGTCCGCTCAGGCTTCCATTGGCCTCCATGTCAGAGGGCAATGAGTTGATCTTGAGAGAAGTTCTGGAGAAGCTGGGTGAGTACCCATGACAGTAAAGGTGGCTGTGGCAGGTGCCCTCGGAAGGATGGGCACCATGGTCATAGGCGAGATCGAGAAGTCCCCAGAGATGGAGCTTGTGGCCGGCTTCGACATAGTTGGCGCAGGAAAGCCTCTTCTGGGAACTGTGGCTGTCTCCTCTGCCTCAGACATGGAGAAGGTGCTTGAGGAGACCCGGCCCGACGTCCTCATGGACTTCACACAGGCATCTGCAGCCGTCTCCAATGTGCTCGTCGCAGCAAAGAAAGGTGTAAACCTCGTTGTGGGCACAACTGGATTTTCTGATGCACAGAAAGAGGAGATGAAGAAGGCAATCGAAGGAAACGTGGCCGCAGTAATTACTCCAAACTTCAGCCAGGGAATCAACGTCTTCTGGAAGCTAATCGAAGAGGCGGCCAAGGCACTGAAGGACTACGACATAGAGGTCATAGAGGCCCACCACAATCAGAAGAAGGACGCGCCCAGCGGGACCGCTGTTGCAGCAGTCGAGATCCTGAAGAGGGCTACTGGAGCTGAGGAGACAGTCTATGGCAGGGAAGGTCTGGCTCCAAGAGGAAAGGAGATAGGAGTCCACGCTGTCAGGGCAGGAGACATTGTGGGAGACCACACAGTCCTCTTTGCAGGGCCAGGAGAGAGGCTGGAGATAAGGCACCAGGCCCAGAGCAGGGTCCCGCTCTCCAGCGGTGCAGCCAGGGCCGCAAGGTGGGTTGTGAGCGCAAAGCCTGGAATCTACAGCATGGCCGATGTCCTGAATGAACAGGCTTGAGCTGCCGGGCAATATCCTGCATATAGATGGAAAGAGCCTGGAGCCAAAGCGCTCAGAGAAGAACCCTGTGGGGTTCTGCTCCAGGTGCGGCAAGGCATTGGAGAGCATTGCGTATCACAGATCTGAGGACGCATGGCTCATCTCTGCCTCCTGTGAGGACAAACATCTGGTCCTTTTAAAGTACGACTTTGAATGGAACTGGATCTCGGACCTGGAGCTGGAGGTCTCTTGCAGCCAGTCCAAGGTGTCAGATCTCGACAAAGAGAAGCTTGAGGCGGTCTTCACGCCTGCAGAGATAAGGACATTGATCTCCTGCGAGAGAGGCGAGGCCTTTACCCGGCAGAACCTCTACAGGGCCAGGGCCAAGTACGAGAAGTTCGAGAAGCTTTTTGGAGTCAAAATAAATTTGTAATTCTCAATTCGAGCTTTGTCATGAGCCTATGCATAATTCACCACAGAGGCACAGAGGACAAAAATTTAATTCTGACAATAATACCAAAGCTCCTATGCATATCTACGGTTTCTCTAATCAGCGACTTTGCACAAGTATTTGACAATAATACTAAAATTTCTCTGTGTCTCTGTGGTGAGTTGTTTTGCCCAGTTATGTTTTCTATGCTCAGCAGCTCAATAAGGGTAGACCGCCAAAGAGGCGCCAGATCTAAGCGCCAGATTTAAAAAAATGGGTTGGCCCACAAAAGGCCTCAAGCTGAAGACTCGTCTGACGGTCTGCTCTTGGCCATCTCCACAAGCCCGCCAGTGGAGACGAAGGTCGCGTTCTCTGAGGCGACGAAGCTTACGAACTTGCGGTAAGCCTCAAGATAATCTCCTGAGCCTGAGATGTAGTTGTGGAAGACCACGACCATGGGATCTCCGCTTGAGGCAGAATTGTTGAAGCTTGTTGAGAGCGTCCCGAACCAATCATCAGCACTCAAGCCCTCGTCCTTTGCGTTCCTATCGCTCAGATACATGTAGTCCTCTGACTGGCTCACAGGAACGATGTAGAGTGTGCTGTTTTCAAGGCTGTATGGCCAGAAGCTTCCCTGAGCAACGTAGTCGGCATCGTCCACGAAGTAGCCCAGGTCCAGGCCCTCCAAAACTGCATAGGGAATCTCGCCGCTCTCAAAGGTCGTTGGCTGCGGCAGGAAGCCCTTGACCTCGACGCTATTTCCTCCGCACACGTAGTTGGACTCGATATCGCTCTTGGACCTGAGGAGCAAGACCTCCATGTCTGAGGCCGACACGGACCCCAAATCCTCGTCTGTAGACTTTCCAGCAAGCCCAAGCTCGTGATTTGGCTTTGAACCCACAAGCGTAATATATAGCGGATAAGCCTTGGCCATGTCCCCAGTGACGAAGACAGAGGCGTTCAGAGACCTGGAGTCCAGCTCGTTGAGCAGCGCAACTGTTGTGTTGACTGCGTCAACGCTTTCTTCAGGCGATTCTGAGTTGATGATCACGCTTACAATTGCAGACCCGCCGCCTGTTTGTGCTGCAGCCTGGAGCACAAAGCATATGAGACAGCCAAGCAGGATGAAATATCTCAGTGACATTTTAGCAATTCCCCGCAAATGCTCTTGATGCTATCGGCACGATAAATGCCAGCTAAAATGAGGCTCGTGCAGTCTAGGCTAATAATACTTATGGTCGAAAAAAGCATGCCTCGACGATTTATCAATTGTTTGTTTGAGATCAAACTGCCCAAAAAAGAATGGTTCAGGATCAGGCGAGCCCATATGCTGATGATATAACAGCGTTAATCCAGATAAATTGAAGATAATTCTCCAGTTTCATGAGCAGAAAACCGCTATCGACAATAGTCCCGGCCGTCTCTGAAATTGAGAAAACATAACGCTAATATAGCACAAAGATCGATAGCAGCCTAACTGTACTGGACCCTACTATCGATAACATAGCAAATGGTTTCATAGCATAGGGAGGCCGTTGTAAGCGTATCCACTGAATCAACGAGAATGGTCCCCAGACATATTTTGCGTATATTTTACTGTATGCGGGAATTGAGACAGGGGTCCTGATGGAACAACCGAGAAACTACGAGATAAAGGGGGAAGGAAACTGTCACTTAAACCTGTGATATGCCTATTGGCCCTGCTCATGATGTCAATCAGCACAGCAGGCGCCGTAGTCGCAGTGGGTGAATCCACCATTGATCTGATAACCTCAGGCCAGAGCGTGACGCTCCAGGCACCGAGCGGAGACTATCTGTATCAGTGGGCAGCAGATGTCGATGGCTCGACCATCGCTCAAGGGTCAGAGCAGTCGTTCACATTTACTGCACCCACAATTGCTGATGGGAACGACATAAAGACAATAAAGCTATTTCTGTTGATAAGGACCATAGAGGGAGGCTGCGTCAACCAGACGACCGCATTCCTGAACGTATACGCCCTCCCGGCCTGCGGCATCAGCGGGCCCGCGAACCTGGGACCTGAGGAGAACGCCACCTACACCTACTCAGGAGGAACTACAGGAAGCCTCCAGTACCAGTGGTCGGTGGACGGCACTGACCTCAGTGGCCAGACTGGGTCCTCTGTGACCATAGACTGGTCCCAGTACTCTATCCAGGAGCACACAGTGGGATTGAAACTCACTAAGGACTACAGCGCCGATGTCCCAGGAGCTGCAAACCCCACCAGGACAACGGATTGTACTTATGCAGTGGTTCTGACACCACACCCATCGCTGAACGTGACCAAGCAGGCAGCGCCCGACATAGCCGAAGTCGGAGATGAGATCACCTACACCTACACTGTCAAGAACACAGGCGACGTCACTTTGAGCAGCCTGACGCTTGCAGATGACAAGATACCATCGGTAACCATCTCTCCAGATAGGCTGGCACCAGGAGCAACTGCCACTGCTACAGCCACTTACAGAGTAAATGAGACAGACCTTCCAGGACCCCTGGTAAATACAGTAACTACAAGCGCAGTTGATACTCAGAACAATCCGATAACTAACACAACAAGCGCTTCAGTTGAGCTGATCAACAGGCCAATCATAGCAGTGGAAAAAGCCGCATCATTGGAATCTGCAAACATAGGAGACACAATAAACTACAACTATACAGTGAGAAATCCAGGAAAGGTCACTCTGAGCGATGTCGCCTTAACCGACGACAGGCTAGGAGCAATAGCGCTTTCTCAAACCACGCTTGCTCCAGGACAGACTGCAACTGGAACTGCCTCCCACACAGTAGTGGAATCCGACCTGCCAGGACCTCTCACCAACATAGCCACAGTCACAGGATACGACATTCTCAGAAACGAAGTGACAAACACCACGAGCGCATCAGTTGGAATCTCGTCAAACCCATCGTTTACAGTGACCAAGGAGGCCTCGCAGCCCTCTGCCCAGATAGGAGACACAGTCACATACACCTACACTCTGGAGAACACTGGAGACGTCACATTAAGCGCAATTGCTCTCCAGGACGACAAGCTGGGAGCTGTAACCGTTGACCAGACCACTCTGGCGCCAGGACAGAAGGCAACTGGAACGGCAACGTACACAATTGCAGAGTCAGATATGCCAGGGCCTCTGGTGAACAGGGTTGTAGCCACAGGAAACGATCCAGTAGGCAACCAGCTCTCCAGCAGCGCAAGCGCCACTGTTGACCTGATCACCAACCCGGCGATCTCGATTGCCAAGGAGGCATCGCAGGCTTCTGCCCAGATAGGAGACACAATTGCCTACACCTACACAGTGACAAATACTGGAGACGTCACTTTAAGCGGAATCATCCTGACAGATGACAGGCTTGGAACCATAGCTCTGCCCCAGGATTCTCTCGCACCAGGAGCAACGGCAACTGGCACTGCCACATATACTGTGATTGAGTCAGACCTGCCAGGACCTCTGGTGAACAACGCAAATGTCCAGGGCTACGATGTACAGAACAAGCAGGCCACAAACACAACAAGCGCAACTGTGGACCTGATCACCAATCCTGCACTGACTCTGACGAAGCAGCCATCAGCCAGCGTGGCCATGATTGGAGATGTCATAACCTACACCTACACCATAACCAACGCTGGAGATGTCACGTTAAGCGCACTTGCTCTGCAGGACGACAAGATAGGAGCAGTTGCTCTGCCCCAAGACGCCCTCGCGCCAGGCGAGACCATAACTGCCACAGCCATCTACACAGTGACAGAGGCAGACCTGCCAGGTCCACTGACCAACAATGCAACAGTTGCAGGAAACGATGTGCAGAACAAGCAGGCCAACAGCACTGCAGCGGCGTCAGTAGACCTGACCACGAACCCATCGATCTTCGTGGACAAGAAGCCCACGCCAATATCAGCATCTGTCGGAGATACCATAACCTACAGCTATAACGTCACAAACACAGGAGATGCCACATTAAGTAGCGTACTGCTCATAGATGACAGGCTCGGACAAATAGCCCTCGGCAAGAACACTCTCGCACCAGGCGAGACCATAACTGCCACAGCCACATACACAGTGGTGGAAGTCGACCTGCCAGGGCCAATAGTGAACACTGTCACAGTAAGCGGAAACGATGTGCAGAACAAGCAGGTATCGAGCATTGCAAGCGCCACAGTGCCTCTTACGACCAATCCGGCCATAAACGTGACCAAGGCGGCATCGCAGAACTCAGCCAACGTTGGAGAGGTCATAACCTACACATACACTGTGGAGAACACTGGAGACGTTACTCTCACCAACATCGTCCTTCAAGACGACAAGCTTGGGAGCATAGACGTATCCCCTGGCTCGATTGCGCCAGGAGAAAGGGCAACTGGAACGGCCACGTATACTGTTGTAGAGACAGACCTGCCAGGACCTGTCGTGAACACTGTAACTGCAACTGCAAGCGATATAGTGAACAAGCAGGCGACAGGCACTGCCACGGCCACAGTCCAGCTAACTTACACGCCGAGAATTGAAGTGACTAAAGAGCCTTCTCAGGAGTCGGCCAAGATAGGAGAGACGATAACCTACACATACACAGTAACAAACACCGGTGACGTCACATTGAGCGCAGTTGCGCTGCAAGACGACAAGCTGGGAGCGGTGACTGTCGCGTCAACCACCCTTGGTCCCAGAGAATCGACAACTGGAACGGCGTCGCATGTAGTCGTGGAGTCGGACCTGCCAGGACCTCTGGTGAACACTGTAACTGCAACCGCAAACGACGTCTTGAACAGCCCAGTGACAAATACCACCTCTGCATCTGTGGAGCTGGCATCCAACCCTGACCTCACAGTGACCAAGGAGGCTTCTCAGCTTTCAGCCAACATAGGTGACACGATAACATACACCTACACTGTGGTGAACTCAGGAGACGTCACAATAAATGGAATAGCACTGACAGATGACAAGCTGGGAACCATAGCCCTCGACCAGACATTGCTTTCTCCAGGGCAGAGAGCAACTGGAACAGCATCCCACGTGGTAGTGGAAGCTGACCTGCCTGGACCTCTCACCAACATAGCCACGGTGACAGGAGCAGACGGCCAGGAGAACCCGGTGACCAACACCACAAGCGCATCAGTTGGAATCTCCTCAAACCCGTCGTTCTCAGTGACCAAGGAGGCATCACAGCCCTCTGCCAAGGTAGGAGATACAATAACCTACACCTACACCGTGGAGAACACTGGTGACGTCACGATAAGCGCAATCACGCTGGAAGACGACAGGCTTGGAGCCATAGCCATAGGCCAGACATCACTTTCTCCAGGACAGATGACAACTGGAACGGCAACGCACACAGTTGTTGAGTCCGACCTGCCTGGGCCACTGGTAAACGGCGTGCTGGCATCAGGAAATGATCCAGTGGGCAACCAGCTTACCAGCAGCGCAACAGCCTCAGTTGACCTCACCTACACACCAGCCCTCCAGGTGACCAAGGAGGCATCACAGCCAACGGCCAAGATAGGCGACACACTAACTTACACCTACACAGTGACAAACACTGGAGACGTCACATTAAGCGGAGTCCTGCTCAAAGACGATAAGCTAGGCGACGTCGGCTTTGCCCAGGATGCACCTCTGGCACCAGGACAGTCTGTGAGCACGACTGCCACACACACAGTGGTTGAGTCCGACCTGCCAGGCCCACTTGTGAACAAGGTGGAGGCAAGCGCAACTGACGTAGTGGGAAACACAGTGACCAACACCACAAGTGCATCTGTTGACCTGACATTCACCCTGGCAATGGCTGTGAGCAAGACCGCAAGTCCAACTCTGGCCAGGGAAGGAGACACGATAGCATACACCTACACAGTGACCAACACTGGAGACGTCGACATACTGGACATCAGCCTGAAAGACGACAAGATTGGCGCAATCGACCTCGCTGAGACCAAGCTCTCTCCAGGGACGAGCACAACTGCCACTGCAAGCTACATAGTGAAGGCATCTGACCTGCCAGGACCCCTCGTGAACACTGTGACCGCAAGCGCAACTGACGCCAGGAACAACGCAGTGACGAACACAAGCAGCGCCTCAGTTGAGCTGATATCGCCACCTGACTGCCTGATAGACGGCTCTGACTCGATATGCCGGCATAAAGACGAGCTCTACATTGCCACCATCAAGGAGGATTCCGTCTATGCCTACAAGTACACCTGGAAGATGGACGGCAAGGAGATAAAGAGCAAGAAGGGAGCCAGCGATCAGGGAGTCGAGTCATCGGACGGCCAAGCATCTGTGTCGCAGCAGGGAGGAAGGAGCATCACTGTCTCAGGAGATGACTACGAACTTGGCATGCACGTCATGGAGCTGACTGTATCGACAGAGAAAGACGGCAAGGCCTGGTCATCCAAGTCCTGTACGAAGAGCATAAAGGTGATACCTCTGCCTGTGGCTACATTCTCCATGAGCGTATCGTAATGTGAGCGTATCGTAATGTGAGCGTATCGTAATGTGAGCGTATCGTAATGCGAGCAGAAGAATCGGGGCAGCAGCTGCCCCGACCTCATAATTTATGCAACAATTGGCAATCACATCCTAAGAGCGGGAAGAGACATGTCCAATCTGTATGATACACGATCCTTGGCCCTGACGATGCTCTTTTTCAGCATAACATGCATCGCCTCAGGAGCAACCTCAGAGCTGATAACCTCCGGACAGAGCGTCACCCTTCAGGCTCCAAGTGGAGACTACATATACCAGTGGTCTGCTGAGGTCGACGGCTCAACCATCGCTCAGGGATCATCTCAGACATTTGCCTTTACAGCACCTGTAATTCCAAACGGGACCGATAAGAAGACAGTCACAGTCTTCATGCTGATAAGGAGCATCGAAGGAGGATGCGTAAACCAAACGACTGTTTCCTTGGACGTATACGGCCTTCCAGCATGTGGAATTTCTGGCCCTGTCAATCCCAGCCCTGAGAGCAAGGCCACATACAAATATTCTGGTGGCAGCACAGGAGATCTCAAGTACGAGTGGTCTGTGGATGGAACGAAATTATCTGACACCGGCGACTCTGTGACTGTAGACTGGTCTGCACATCCTGGCCAGGGGCATACCGTAGGCCTGAAGCTGACCAGGGACTATGGCAAAGAGGTCCCAGGAGCCATAAATCCCACAAGGACTATTGAGTGCACCTATCCTGTATCCCTGACATCTCATCCATCTATCACTCTATCCAAGAAGGCGTCTGCAAGCACTGCAGTGGTAGGAGACTCAGTCACATACACCTACAATGTGACGAACACGGGAGATGTCACCTTGAGCGGTTTAAGGCTCTCAGATGATAAGCTTGGAGACATCGCACTGCCTGTGAACTCCCTTGAGCCTGGAAAGAGCACTGTTGTAACTGCTAATTATATCGTTAAAAGCTCTGACCTGCCAGGTCCTCTCACAAACACCGCTGCTGCGAGGGGCACAGACAGCCAGGGAGAAGAAGCAGGCCCATCAACTGCATCTGCATCAGTTGCCCTGAGCTACAATGCATCGCTCAACCTCACAAAGACAGCGTCCAAAGCAAGCGCTTCTACAGGCGACTCGGTTACTTACACGTACACTGTTAAGAACACAGGAGACGTGGTGCTTCACGCCATCCAGGCGAGCGACGACAAGCTGAACACAGTCAACTTCCCAAGGAACTCTCTTAACCCAGGCGAGAGCATGTCTGCAACTGTCACCTATGTGGTAAAATCATCTGACCTGCCTGGACCACTGGTCAACACTGCCACAGCAAACGCACTGGACATCGAAGATAAGACTGTGATCTCAAAGCCTGTGTCTGCATCAGTTGCGCTGACTGTGCCAGTGGCGTCTCTGAACCTCACAAAGACTGCCTCAGCCTCAAGCGCAAAAGTCGGAGACACGATAACCTACACATACACCGTCAAGAATACAGGAACTCTGACAATAAGCGCTCTTCAGGTAAACGATGACAAATTGAACACGATCAACTTCGCCAGGAATTCACTGGCACCAGGAGAGAGCATAACTGCTACTGCAAGCTACGTTGTCAAATCATCTGACCTGCCAGGTCCACTGGTCAATACCGCAACTACAGTTGCAAGAGATCCAAGCGGAAATCTAATTACACCTGCAAAGGCCTCTGTGTCTGTGACTCTGGTGGCGCCAGTAGCGTCACTTAATATCACAAAGACTGCCTCAGCCTCAAGCGCAAAAGTCGGAGACACGATAACCTACACATACACCGTCAAGAATACAGGAACTCTGACAATAAGCGCTCTGCAGGTAAACGATGATAAATTGAACACGATCAACT
>CAZXDN010000009.1:28583-39452 GCA_964639235.1 uncultured Methanotrichaceae archaeon
GGAGAGAGCATAACTGCCACAATCAATTATGTTGTGAAGTCCTCAGACCTGCCGGGACCACTGGTCAATACCGCAACTACAGTTGCAAGAGACCCCAATGGAAATCTCATCACACCGGCAAAAGCATCTGCCTCAGTTGCCCTGACCTACAACGCAGCGATCGTCCTGACCAAGGCGCCCTCAGCCACAATTGCCAAAGTGGGCGACAGGGTAACTTACACCTATACCGTGAAAAACACAGGCGATGTCTCTGTCAGCAACCTGGTTCTGAGCGATGACAAACTTGGGTCCATAACCATAAGCCCGACCTCACTATCGCCCGGCCAGACTGCAACTGGCACTGCTTCCCACACTGTGGTGGAGGCTGACTTGCCTGGACCCCTGGTAAACAACGCCACAGCAAAAGGCGTCGACACAAGCAGCAATCCAGTGACAAACGAGACAAGAGCCTCAGTTGATCTGGCGTCCGAGCCCGGCTGCATAATTGACGGCTCAAGCACTCTTTGCCAGGAGAAGAAAGAGGTGTACATATCCAGCGCATCTGAAGACTCCAGGTACACCTACATCTACTCCTGGAAGGTCGATGGCAGCATCACCGGGACTGGAAAAAGCCTGGTGCTTGACGGAAGCGACTACTCACTGGGCACGCATGCTCTGGAGCTGACTGTGAGCAGGAGCTATCAGGGCCGGTCTGTCGGAGATAAAACCTGCAGCAAAGAGATCAAGGTGATATCCACACCAAGCGCCGAGTTCACCATGAGAGTGGTGTGACCGCAGCTATGGACATGCGAAGAGAGAGTTAACGAGAGAACAGATCATGTCAGAGAGATTCGCACTTGGGCACTTCGGCAGAGCCTCAGCTCTGCCTTTGTTCTTCCTGTTGCTGTCAGCTGCCTGCATGACTGCGACATGTGACGACTGGCCTGACTGCAAGTTCCAGTGCAGAGCAGGCGACGTCACTCTAGAGAGCGCCTACCTGGGAGATGCAGACGGCAATCCTCTCCAGCCGTGTATTGCAGGAAGCCATGTGGACGCATATCTCTGGATCAACATATACAACAACGCCAACTCTGATAGATACGCAGTGATACTGCTGACAGACATCTACATCGATGGCGCTCTGCAGCACACAACTTACGACGACGGCCTATGCGTTGTGAACTCCGTTCCCCCAAAAACTGCATCATCGTACCGGATATACCACTTCGGATGGACCTGCGGTCAGGAGGTCAAGCTCGCCAGGATGATCCTCAGCTGGGAGACTCAAAGCGGCACCACCTGCGAGAGCGCTAACAGGAAATGCAGCAACAGGAACACCAAGTGCTATGGCGGGTCTACCATTGAGGTGATAGCGAATAAGCCGCTTTCTCTGAACTTCACATCGAACTCGCCGCAGTGCTGCTGCAGCATATCCTTCAAGCAGTCCACAAGCGGAGGCGCTCCGCCCTACACATACACCTGGGACTTCGGAGACGGCCAGGTCTCCACAGACTCGGACCCTGCACACGTATACTCGAAGCCCGGAGCCTACACTGTATCCCTGACGGTTACAGACAGCAAAGGAGAAAGCGCCACAGTAACCAATCAGGCGACACTGTATCAGAGCCCCAATGCAGGCTTCAGCACCAGATCTCCTGTCTGCGATGGAGATGAGACAGCCTTTGCAGACGGCACAACTGGGGGTTTGGGGCCATATACATACAGCTGGTCGTTTGGAGACGGCTCAAGCTCCACTGACCAGAGCCCGAAGCACGCCTATCCCGGCCCTGGAAGATACAACGTGTCTCTGACTGTGACCGACTCCAATGGATGCTCTAACTCTGCTGCAGAGAGCGTGCTTGTAAGCCAGAGGCCAGAAGCAGACGCCGGGCAGGACAGGAGCGTGGCCAAAGGAGAATCTGTGCAGGTAGGCGCAAGTCCAACCGCATCTGGAGGACTTCCGCCCTACACCTATGCCTGGAGCCCTGCAGATGGCCTGAGCGATGCCTCAACTGCCAATCCCACTGCCTCACCAAAGGCAACAACTGAGTATACAGTCGAGGTATTGGACTCCAGTGGCTGTATATCTGCAGACAGAGTTACAGTGTACGTATCAGGCATCGCCCTGACCAAGGAGCCATCCACAACTTCTGCTGCTACTGGAGACGAGATAACCTACAGCTACACAGTCAAGAACACAGGAGACCTCAACGTATCAGGCATCGCTCTTATCGACGACAAGCTCGGCGCCATAACAGGCCTGAAC
Source organism: uncultured Methanotrichaceae archaeon (assembly GCA_964639235.1). Taxonomy (GTDB): domain Archaea; phylum Halobacteriota; class Methanosarcinia; order Methanotrichales; family Methanotrichaceae; genus CAZXDN01. The sequence goes on from CAZXDN010000009.1 coordinate 30,829, forward strand.
AGGACATCTCTTGAGCCCGGAGAGATGGCACTGGCCACTGCACATTATGTCGTGAAGAGCTCAGACCTGCCTGGGCCCCTTGTGAACAACGCCACTGCATCGGGAGCAGACAGACTGGGCACTGCTCTTTTCAGCAGAGACGATTCTTCCGTTCGTCTATACGACATCCTGCAGCCGACTGTGAGCTGCGTCAAGGATAACGGCAATGGCACTTATACAGCATTCTTCGGCTATATCAATGTAGGAAAAGAGAGCATGAGCATTCCTCCAGGGCTTGAAAACGGCTTTTCTCCAGATCCCATAGACAGGGGCCAGCCTGAGAACTTCCTTCCGGGAGAGCATCAGTATGCCTTCAGCGCCCAATTCGACGGATCTGAGATCGCCTGGAACCTGGCAGGGCTCTCAGCTGCTGCATCCGGTAATTCCGACACCTGTATCAGGCCTTTGTGCCTGATAGATGGTCCAGACAGCATCTGCCATGACGCTTCTGAGCAGTTCACATCAAATGGAGAGGAGACGGGCCCTTACACATACACTTACTCCTGGAAGATGGACGGGAACCATATAGGCGAAAACAGGAGCATAAAGATAGCCGGGTCAAATTACCCTCTGGGCGACCACATCCTTGAGCTGGAGATCCGGCTCTCGTACCAGGGATCGAGCATCGATGCCTCAAGCTGCAATGCTCTGGTGAAGATAATCCAGCGGCCTTCAGCCACAATAAACCTGATCGGCGTGGTGTAGAAAGTGGCATACAAAAACAAAGACCACATAAGAGCTGCGTCTGAGAGGCCAACTGAGAGCGCCTCTACTGCGCCGAAAAAAACGCCATTCAAGAAGAGAGCGCTTCAAAGTTCCAGCACGCTCTTAGCTGCTTCCAGCACGCTCTTAGCTGCGGCAATTTTGATTTCAGCTGCGCTTTTCGCCATCTGTCCTGAGGCTGCGGCCCAGGAAGAAGTCTCCTCAGGAGCAGTCGTCGTCTTCGAGGCGCAGGAGTCAGGCCCGGATCTGGCGTATCAATGGAGCGCCTCAGATGGCAGCCCTCTGTCGTCTGACGAGAGCACATTTGAGTGGACCGCTCCTAAAGTCGATCAGACAAAGTCAGTGACCATCAGCCTCCTGGTGAAGCGCTCAGACGGCAACTGCCCCGACTTCAAATCCAGGACAGTGATCGTCAAGCCAAATGGAGAGGAGGCCACATCATCCATCAAGCTGATAAAAACTGCATCAAAAACGTCTGCAGAAGTAGGCCAGTCTGTGACATATCAGTATGTGATCCAGAACACAGGCAAGACTGCAGTAAAGGATCTGGCTTTGATGGACGACAAGCTAGGCCTAATCTCAATTCAGAAGAGCGCGCTGCTTCCAGAAGAGTCCACAACTGGCGCTGCAGACTACACCATATCCCAGAAAGACCTGCCGGGACCACTGGTAAACAACGCCAAGGCCACAGGCACCGATGACCAAGGCAAACAGGTTGAGGGATCAGCCAGCGCCTCAGTTGATCTCAACCAAGGGGAACCAAGCATAGAGATAGAGAAGAGCTGCATCTACACAGACCCAGTGCGCATTGGGGACACTGTGACCTATGTCTACAACGTCACGAACACGGGCAGCGTTTCACTCACAGGCGTCAAGGTAACCGATGTTCCCAACTGGGGGCCGGACTGTGCCCCAATCTACGTAAGCGGAGACGATGGAGACGGCGTGCTGGAGGCAGGCGAGTCCTGGAGATACGAGTGCAGATACACTGTCCAGGATCCGGAGAGCTATCAGGTGCTATCAATAATGTCAGCATCCAACGAGTCCGCCACTCTGGCAGAGAAGTTCAGGAGGCTTACAGCCATAAAGGCCCGCCTTGAGATCAAGATGGAGAAGATCAAGGAGAAGCAGGGCCGATTTGACACGGCCAGAGCAGAGAAGTCCTCAGGTGAGATCTCATACGAAGGAGAGAACCTCTCCTTACTCAATTATACAAACCCAGTCACTGAGGAGACCTTGAGCCAGATCGTCGACGGCAACGAGACGCTCAGGCAGATTGACTTCACAGATCCTGTGACAGATGGCGTCCTCATCACAAAGCACGACTGGCTTGGCAAGATCACATCAGAGATGTACATCTCCAAAAAGACCAACGAGTCTTTAGAGATCCTGTATGACCTGCCAGAGAAGGGCTACAGGACCTACAACATAAGGGATATGGTCACAGGAGACACCCTGATAATCGTCGTAAACCAGGACGGCAAGATCCTTAGCAGAGAGTACAGAAAGACTCCAGGATTTAGGATACTGAAGGAGGAGATATGGCTCAAAAACGTGGCCACAGTCACAGCCACAAGCCCTCAGGGAAAATCAGTTACAGACGAGGACTCGTTCCAGATCCAGATAAGGCTTCCTCTGCCTGATCTGGAGATCTCGAAGACTGCAAGCCCGGACCCGGTAAAAGCTGGGGAAGACCTAACCTACACCATCACCTATCGGAACAGCGGCGAAGGAGAGGCCAGAGGCGTGAAGATCAAGGAGACCTACGACGCCAACGTCACTTTCATCTCCTCCAACCCAGCCCCGGATCAGGGGTCTGACAACCTCTGGACCATAGGAACCCTGGCAAAGGAAGCCTCAGGCGAGATCTCCATCAGGGTAAACGTAAAGCCAACTGTCAGGGACGGATATGTTCTGAAGAACCTGGTAAGAATTGCCGGGGATGAGAACCAGAGCAGTCGGGCTTTCGCAAACACAACAGTTGAAGTCCCTTCACCAGAGCTGATCATAAACAAGACTGCAGATGCGTCATCATTAAGTCCCGGAGACATCCTCAACTACAGAATAACCTATAAGAACACGGGCAGAGGAAACGCCACAAACGTCAACATAACAGATGTCCTGGACGAAAACGTTGACCTCATAGCTTCTAGCCCAGAGCCTTCCAGGGTCTGGGTGGACTCTTCCGGGCAGACCCGCCTCTGGTGGAGCAGCGATGTCTTGAACTCCAGGACTTTTGAGCCCGGAAGGTCAGGATCGATAGATATAGCCATAAGGCTGTCAGATAAACCTGTTCTGCCAAAGGAGATCTACAACCTCTACAAGATAGGCTCTGACCAGAAAGACGGCAAATTCAACACTCTTGGAACTGCAGTCCTGAGAACTCTAACTGTTGAGAAGGACGCTGACAAGGCATCGTCTTACACAGGCCAGCTGGTGAACTACACAATAAACATCTCCAACCCAGGCGAGATGGATGCAGACGGCGTTGTGGCAATCGACCGCCTCCCTTCAGAGATGGACTATGCAGGCGCAAGCCCTGAGCCCGACCAGGAGAACGGGACCACGCTTGTCTGGCGCCTGGGCAAGATGCCTGCAGGAACTTCAGCCACAATAAGGCTTTCAGCCAGGATCAAGGAGAGGCCAGAGGTTCTCTTCGACCAGTCCAGCTCAGTTACAGGCACGGGATACGTCTACACCAGGACTGAAGTTACAACTGGCAGCAAAAAAGATAGCCTGGTTAACTATGTGGAGGTCACCGGCTACTACGGGAAAAAGCTTGTGAGCGATTCAGACACATTCGCAGTATCTCTTCTCGGAACTGCTGGCGCGAAAGTGGAGGCAAAAGAGCATGGAAGCGGCTACTATGAAGAAGATAAGACGCTCAGATACAACAGCACCAACAAGAGCGTCAGGCTCGACAAGGACATCTTCGCCAACCACTCTGAGACCTCGTTTTCCCTTCCAGGAGAAAGAAAGATCGCCTTTGACTCTCTCTGGCACGACAGCACAAGAGCAGAGAACATAGCCAGGAACGAGACGACATCCGAGAGCTACCTCTACTCGGATACAATTGATAAGGAGAGCTCGTTCCTGATAGATGAGAACCAGTCTGTGTACAGGTCAGATGGAGAGGTCTCTGGAGTTGCCCGGATCTCCTTTGCCAAGAGCGTTCCAGGAGAGAAGGGCACAGTCTTCCAGGTTGAAGAGAGCTATCACGGCGACTTCAGGATCAAAGAAGACGTGGACTCCTATGGTAGCGGGGTCTCATATGCCAAGAACTCAAGCGGCTTTGGATTTGTGTCAGCTGGTATGTCGTCAGGAAGGATGCAGAGGTCCTCAGAAAGCGGAAGCGGCTACTACAGATCAGACCTGATATCGAGCACCGGAGTCATTTACAAGGACTCGAATATGGAATACGAGCCCAGCAGCAAGAGAGCCGGAAGCCAGAAGATCAACTACACATCCAAGTGGCACGAGGAGATGGCAACAGGCGATGAGAAGGAAGGAGGAGAGATCAAAGAGAGCATAAGCTCTGCTGAGAAGATCAAGAAGGAGACCATAGTTGAGGGGTCCTCTATGGCCGTGCTCGGCGAATTCAACGGCTCTGCCCAGATCAGAGCTGTCCAGAGGAACACGACCACTGGAGAGAAGATGGCAATTGTGGATCAGGTCATAACTGGAAGCTACAAGCTGGACACATCAATTAGCATCCACGGCACGCCCAAGTACCTCAGGCCTCACATCAACGTGACCAAGAAGGCTCTGAAGCAGGACGAGAACATAGTCCTCTTCAAGATCAACGTGACAAACGACGGAAACAAGACTCTTGGTCCAATTTACATCACTGACACCATGCCTGATGGCATGAGGTTCGTGAACTCCAGCATCAGGCCCAAAGTCAGCGGCAGGAACATCACCTGGACCATCCTGTCTCTGGGAATAGCTAGAGAGCAGACCATAGAGCTCAGGGCAAGGATCAGGGAGACAGATGCCAGGTTTGTGAACCGCGTCGAGGCCACTGGCTACTACGAAGGCGAGCCTGCAACAGCTGCTGAAGCGCGCTGCAGCTTCGTGCTCGAGATGCTGCCATGCTGCCTGATAGATGTAACGCCTGCATCCACAGAATCAAACATCACCTACTACAGGTCCGACGAAGACTGGGAGCCAGGAGAGTGCATGGGCCTGGAGACGAACTGCACAAGCGGCTGCGAGGAGAACCTGACCACCTGCCTTCCCTGCGGCATCCCTGAGACAGAAGGCTATGATTCAGAAGGCCTGGACCCGCCACTTTCTCAAGAGGACGAGAACCTTTGTGCATCAGCCAGCTGTATGCCTGAATAACAGCTGGAAGATGCCAAAAGAGGAGGAAACGCCGGCTTTGAGATCGAGAAGCCGGCTTTCAGCCCCGGACTTTGAGTCCCGCTCAAGATCCCAAGTCTTGATCAAGATCCCAAGTCTTGCTCAAGACTCCGAGCCTCGTTATCCTGTGGCTCATATGCCATATCCCGCCATCCAGGGAGCCGCAATCAGCTGTCCTTGAAGACGATGCTCTCATTGTTTGGCTTGATCTCCACAGAGATGAACTTAGGGCTGGCATCCTGAGCAGATGAGCCTGCGGAGCTGCTCTTGGCATTGTCGCATTCAGTGCATCCAGACTCTGCTGGCTCAGACGTGCCCGGATATTCAGAGCTGGAATTGGAAGACATATTCACAAGCTCGCTTGTGGTGACGAAGTTTGCGCTCCTGGATGAGGCATAGTCTATGAATCCCAGGTAGGCTTCAAGGTAATCTTGCCTGGTTCCAGAGATCAGATTGTCGAAGGCCACAACCACAGGAGAGCCGCTCTCTGAAGACTCCTCGAACTCGCTAACCAGAAGGTCGTACCACTGAGAGCCGTTTAAGCCTCTTTCGAGCACAGCGCGATCTGAGAGATAGACCATCTCGCCTGACAAGCTGTGGGTGCTCATGGGAACGGCATAGAGGCCCTGAACCTCTGTTGGATAGGGCCATGAATCGTTCTGGTGCCCTGGAAGGTACCTGACTCCATCAGAGAAGCCAGCATCATAGGCGATGTCAATCCCGCGCAGTATGCTGTAGGTATCCTCATTCTGGTCTAGACCCTGGGGCTTGAACCCATTTATCATAAGTTGGTCGCCGCAAACCCTACAAGCATTGACTCGCCTCTTCGCCTCTTCAAGGAGAGACTTCTGTGATGAGTAGGAGATCGTGCTCAGCCTCTCCCCAAGGCTCATCCCTCCTATGGCAAGCTCGTGATTAGATGAGTTGCCAATGGATGTCAGAATTAGCCTCATCTGCATCACAGCATCCCCTGTCAGGTAAAATGTGCCATCAAGACCCTTTGCATCTATTCCGTTGGAGAGGTTTATCACAGATCTTTCAAGGGCATTTTCCGATACCAGATCATAAGAAGGATCCGAGTTGACATCTATCATCACATTAACAGTTACAGGAGCCTCCTGTGAGGAGGATAACCCTGAAGAGATTATCAATATGAAGAGGAAAGCAACCCCAATGTGAACCAGCTTGCTTGCCTGCACCTCAATTAGCGCCCTTTTGAGCGTTCTCATCTCTAATCTGATTATCTCCAATCCAATTATCTCTAATTCCTCCTAAATAGGCCATATCTGTATAAAGATTTATAGACATAATAACCTTTCGGTAATGCTTTAAATGATAAAATTATTTTTCCAGTAATACGCAAATCGCACAGCCTATTTTCTTCATCTTAAAGGCAGCTCAATTAAAATCAAGCAGAATATTAGAAAAATTTTATATCTAATTCACCAATAGGAGCATATTTTCGCTCGCAGCTTGAGCGAACTGCAAATTCGGTCGTTCTACAGGAGAAGTGAAGAAATAAGAGCGAGCTTTTACATAGCACCAAGCACAGCCGAAGGCGAATTAATAATATAATGACGGAATCAGTAACAATAATCAGTAACAAAAGATAGAACTAATAATCAGAACTTTAGATATTGTTGACGGTAATTATAAATATTAAAAGTATGCTAATGTCCTAGAGAGACACAAATAGTTACATGAGTAGACGAGGTGAAGATGCTTTGATATTAGCAAGAATTCTCCTGATGTTGACTGTATTCATTGCTCTCTCATACACCGCATGTGCAGACATGATAGTCTATCCAGGAGAAATAATAACTCTGACGGGTCCAGATCCAACCCAATCAGGGGTCACATACCACTATCAATGGACGGTCACGGCAAACGGCGTCAACATCAACGATCAGCTGACCTCAATAGGACAGCCAGTGAACACATCGCAGAAGGTGCTGTGCTTTGATGCACCCTGGTTCTCACAGGCAACGCCTCTGACGATCCACCTCTGGATATGTGCGCTGAAACAGGGCGGCAGCCAGCTGGATGGTTGTGTCGACACAGCAGATGCCCCAGCGATCATGGTTGAGACCACTAGCTGTCAGTTCGTCAGCGGATATATCGGAGACAGATGCAGCGCATATACAATTGAAGATAGCTATTCCTACACGCGTAATCCCAACGGCCTGATTCTCAAGTGGTATCTCGACGACAGCACAGAGCCGTATGCAACAGGAGCCTCGACCAGCATAGTGTGGTCATCCAAAGGACTTGGAGCACATCACCTTACTTTGAAGGTCTGGCACGCAAGCGATCCCAACACACTGAGGTTCGACTGCGTCAGAAATGTCTTCGTCGTAGGGGTTCCGGATGCCACAATCAGCGTAACTTGAAGACTAAAGCAATTGAATAAAGCAATTGAACACGAGATAGGAAGCTTTGGAGCTGCGCTCGCTTTGGGCTAACCCAGATGCAGCGCAGCTCCAGACGCGATAGCGTATGGGCGACGTACAACAGACGAACCCCGCTGGCATATGCACAGCCACCAGGCACTGCTGAAGGACGAAGAACGCAGCAAAAAAACCCGCAGAAGAGCTCTGGCGATTGCTTTTTTAATTTTATCTGCTTTAAATTTTTCATTTGCTCTTGCAGAAAGCGGCTTTAGGGCAACATCAGGAGAGACTTATGTGTTCCAGGTCCCAGAGCCGCCCCAAGACAGGATCTACTCATACGCCTGGAGCGCCACAGATGGCACCTTTGATGCCAACGACAGCAGGATCATCAACTGGACTGCGCCAGAGGTAAAGCGCCCTGAAAGGGTGAAGGTCAGCGTAACTATAGGAGACGATAAGTGCTCCTGCTTTGGAAGAAGCGAGATGGATATAATCGTCATCGCAAATACGATAAGCGAAATTTCCCTGAAAGAATCTATAGAGATGGGCGAAGAAGAAGCCTCCGTGGGACAGACTGTGATATTCAGATACTCAGTCGAGAACACGGGAAACTCGACATTAAAAGAGATTTCTTTAGAAGACGAAAAGCTGGGCAAAATATTTCTATCCAAGACAGAGCTTTATCCTGGAGAAGAAGCATCAGGCAGCGCAGAATATCAGATAACGCAGAGCGATCTGCCAGGGCCGCTGCTGAGCAGGGCAACCGCCTACGCAAATGATGAAGATGGAAACCTGATAACCTCAGAATCAGCCATATCAATAAACATATCATCCGACAATTCGTCCAACATATCTACATCTAATCTGTCTTCATCTAATCTAATTTCATCTAACCTAACTTCGCCTAATCTGTCTTCGTCTAATCTAATTTCATCTAACCTAACTTCGCCTAATCTGTCTTCGTCTAATCTAATTTCATCTAACCTAACTTCGCCTAATCTGTCTTCGTCTGATCTATTTTCGTCTAATCTGTCGTCGTCTGATATAACTTCGTCTAATCTAACTTCGTCTAATCTAACTTCGTCTAATCTAACTTCGTCTAATCTAACT
>CAZXDN010000009.1:39552-52895 GCA_964639235.1 uncultured Methanotrichaceae archaeon
TAATCTAACTTCGTCTAATCTAACTTCGTCTAATCTAACTTCGTCTAATCTAACTTCGTCTAATCTAACTCCATCCAAACTAACTTCATCCAAACTAATTTCGTCTAATCTGTCTTCGTCTAATCTGTCTTCGTCTAATCTGTCTTCGTCTGATCTAACTTCGTCTAATCTATCTGCATCTAATTCATCATCATCATTTAATTTCTCAATCCAAGAACTGTCTGTAGGGACAATGGCATTGAATCTTACTGGCAATGAGTCAGACAAAATTACAGAATCGATATCTGATGCCAGCTACGTACTCACATCAGAGAAGACTGCATCCATTGAGCTGGCCTCATCAGGGACGTCGTTTAGCTATGCCCTCACAGTCACAAACATCGGAGGAGGGACTGCCCCAGGAGTGACAGTGGAAGACATCGTAGATTCATGCCTTGAGATCGACCCCAATAGAGACATCTCGCCTCAACCAGATAGCAGCAGAAAGCTCGATGACGGAAGCACGCTTTACAGTTGGAAGATTGGCGACCTTCCACCCGGAAAGATCAAGATATCTATAAGAGCAGAGGTTGCAGATAAGCTTTCCAGCTCCAAAACGTCCATCGTAAACAAGTACAGGGCATTTTCTGGCTCATCTCCAGTGAACCAGAGCTTCAGGACACTTGAGATACCTTTGATGGGAAACGGAATATGGATTGAGAAGAAGGCCGATGCCAGCCAGTGCTCTCCCGGCGAAGACCTGACATACACAATAAGCTATGGGAACAACTTCACACTGGACGCAAAAGACGTCGTGGTCGCCGACATGCTCCCGGATGTAGAGTACATCGACTCAGATCCACAGCCAAGCCAGTTCGATGGAGAGACGCTGATATGGCGTATAGGCGACCTGGCTCCCGGAAGGTCCGGGAAGATAGCGATCAAAGTGAAGGTCCCTGAGAGGCCGGAAATTGCCTTCGACGAGAGCACCTCAGTGATAGGCCAGGGCTTCGTCTCAATAGACCGCAGCTTATCCACGTCCAGAGAAGACCAGTCGCTGGTCAACAGGGCGAACATAACCTGCCACTACTCCAAAGGACACACCAGCCTGGAAGAAATCGAGGAGGACTCGTCAGAAGTCGAGATAGGAAAGGCGAAGACGAAGATAGAGACCTCTGAGCATGGAAGCGGCTACTACCAGAAGAAGCTGACCTCAAGCCAGGACTCCAAACAAAAGAGCGTCTCCCTGGAAGATGAGATCTACGCAAGACACGGCAACGCCACGAAACACCTCCCAGGAGACAGGAAGATAACCTACAAGTCGCTCTGGTCAGGCACCACGAACGCAGAGAACGAGGTCAGGAACGAGTCTCTGTGCGAGGAGTACAGGTACATGGAGATGATAGACAAGAAGAGCTCCTTCAAGGTGGACCAGAACCAGACAATCTACTCAACAGATGCCAACTTCAGCGCTGGAGCGATGACGACGATCTACGCAGGCAGCAAGGCCAGCTCAACGGCAGAAGTAAGCGAAGAGTATCACGGCAGCTTTAGGGTAAAACAGAGCCTCGACTCCTACGGCAGCGGCGTCACATATACGAAGTCCGTTAAAGGCAGCGGCTATGCATCCTCTGAGAAGAGAATGGGCAACTTGGAAGGGTCTTTTGAGCACGGAAGCGGCCTCTACCAGTCTGAAGAGAGATTGAACCCTCAATCTGTCCACAAGGACTCCAAGATGGCCTACCTTTCAGCAAACTTGAGAGCAGGAAGCTTAGAGGTCAACGTCTCATCCAGGTGGCACGAAGGAGTGTACGTCTTTGATCCAAGCCTCAACAGCTATATCTCTGAGAGAATAAGCCAGGCGAGCTACATAGATAAGAGCACTATGGCAGGTCCCTCATCCCTGGAAACCTCAGGCGAGCTTCAGGGAGTGTCGAGGATAAAGGCTGTCCGCGATGATGGAAGCTGGTCTAACCGGTCTGCTGAGATAGATCAGATCATGGCAGGAAGCTTCAAGCTGTACACCTCTGTGAACTTCGTCAGATCCACCACCTCACTTGGGGCCCACATCAACCTGACAAAAGAGGTGATCAAGATCAGCGATGACGAGTACCTGTTCTTCATAAACCTCACCAACGATGGGAACAGGACACTGGGCCCGGTAGAGGTGACAGACCAGATGCCATACGGCCTTGAATTCACGGGGTCCAGCTTTAGACCTGAACTAAAGGGCCAGACAGTAATCTGGAGCATCGATTCCCTGGGCATAGGCAGATCTGAGAGCATCGAGCTATGGACCAGGCGAAACTGCACCGCAGACGACTTCACCAACATCGCCAGAGCCAGTGCCAGATACGATAACGGCACTGTGAGCGACGAGGCCTCAGTCAGGTTCAGCCCAAGCTGGCTTCCCTGCTGCTCCAGCTACTCTGTGCGCCCAGCAGGCCAGCTCAATGCCCAGGATAATGCCTCCACTGGACAAGACAGCTGCCAGAAGTTCTCATCAGGCGAGTGGACGCCCTCGCCGTGCTTTGGGCTCCAGCTCAGCCCATCAGAGTGCCTTCCTGGCGAAGGCTGCAACTGCTCTGAGACCGAATGCGCCTCATGCCTCATAGATGAGCTCTACAGCTTAAACCAGAGCGAAGGAGAAGCCCTGATAGCGCCATAGAAAACTCAAAATACATCAGCACCAGCTGCAGTCAGGCTCGGCATCCAGAGGATGATAATCCACGCTGAGCCCTCCGGGTATTTTGTAAGCAGAGCTGCACATCCCATCCGATCCAGAACACGCATCCCGGTCTCCATAGTAGTTGCCAATGGTGCCGTTATCCCACCAATTATCGCCAGACTCGTCATAGGCATTGTGGTTGGAGCTGTTGTCCAGGAGGTTCCAGAAGATCCTGTTAGATCTGCTATCATATCCCACGTGAATCCCGTCTAGATTGTCAAGGGCAATGTTTCCCGACACCTGGTTTCCGCTTGAGGCTTCCAGAAAGATCGCCCCGTAGTTCCTGCTGGCATAGTTGCAGCATACTGTATTGTTGTTCGACCTGCGCAAGAGGAAGCCGTCGATCTCGTTCAGGCTGGCGTTGTTGTGCGCTATGGTGTTGTTCTTAGATCCGTCCTCCAGGCAGATGCCGTCCTTGTTATAGCTGACCAGGTTCTCCTCAAGGATGTTAAAATTCGAACATGTCAGTTCAATGCCGTCGTTCTCGCTCTCGAAGGCCCTGTTTCTGAAAAGCCTGTTTTTAGAGGAGATCTTGAGGTCCACGCCTGTATGCCCGCAACCTATGGCAGCATTGTCCTGGATCAGGTTATCATCCGATCTCTCCAAGGAGATTCCAGATAGGCCGTTATTCTCCAAAGTGTTATTGCATATCGTGTTGTTGGAGGCCATGTCCAGTGCAATTCCACTAGCACCGTTGCCGGATGCAATGTTGGATGCCACTACATTGCCATCTGACAATATATAGATGCCATTATTCGACGAGTTCGTGAGGTTGAAGCCCTCAATTCTGATGCCATCAGCCAAAAGCAGTACAGCATATTTTCCGCCGCAGGCATCTATGGTTGGCGTGCCCGTGCCCAACAGCGTCAAGGGCTTATCTATGATCAGGGACTCCCGGTAAACTCCGCCCACAACCGCAATGGTGTCTTCAGCAGAAGCAGAATTTATCGCTTCCTGAATGCTGCTGCCTGAAGATATGTTGATCTCCAAAGCCTGGGCTGTGAAGGCGGTCGCAATCACTGCCAGGAGCAAGACGCGAGAAAAAATGAGATGGATGCATCCCATAAATGGCCTCAAACACACCCTCATCATCCCTGTACAGCAGTCGGAGTCGATATTTCACGCAGATCCCTCTTCAGGTCTTCTGACATTTTAGCGCCATCCAGCTTGGCCTTGGAGAGAGAGTAGAGGGTAAACTGGTCATATTTGACGCTCTCTAAGTTGGCACCGCTCAGATCGGATCCAGTAAGCTCCACCTGGTTCAGAGTCGAGCCTCGAAGGTCGGCGCCCGTCAGATTGGAGTTTGTGAGGAAGACCACATCCAGGTTTGAGTCCTTAAGGGATGCCCCCTTCAAGTTCAGTCCCCTCATATCTATCTGCCGCAGGTCCACACGCTCCAGCTTGACCTTCTCCAGGTTGGACCCAAGAAGCCTAACTGAGTTCAGGTCCGCATCTGTCAGGTCTGCGCCAACCAAAATCGCCCTGGTTAAGTCTGCATAGGGAAGCTTGGCCGAGGCCAGGCTCGTGCCTGTCAGGTTCGCTTCTGTCAGATCCACATATGCCATGTTCGCCCAGTCCATCTTTGCGCCAGAAAGCTGAGCCCTCATAAGATACGCCCTGGTAAAATCGGCGTCACTTAAGTCTGCATTGCTCAAGTCAGTGCTGTAAAGCTCAGCCCTTGAGAACTGACCCCTAGAAAGATAACCTCCACTAAGGTTAGCCCAGCTTATGTGGGCACCTATGAGGTTTGCCTTGACCAGGTAAATACTGCTGAGATTTGCGCCGCTTAGATCTGTTCTAAAGAGTCTGGCATCTGTTAAGTCTGCGCCAGTTAAATCAGAATCAGAGAGGTCTGCCTCTGTTAAATCTGCCTTGACCAACCTGGCATCCACCATATAGGCCTTAGACATCTGAGCCTTCGCAATTATGGCTTCGCTGAGGTCGGCTCCTTTAAGGTAAGCACCAGAAAGAACTGCTCCTGTGAGGTCTGCGCCCACAAACTTCGCGCCCTCGGCACGCGAATCTCCAATCCAGGCTGATCGGAGATTGCTGTGGTTCAAATCAGTCCCGTTAAGGTCACAGCCCTGAAGGTTGGACTGGTTGAGGTTAGACCAGCTGAGGTTCATTCCAGAGAGGTCCATCTGACGCAGATCAGATCTTTCAACTGCCGTGCTCTTTATGTCGCTCTGGGAGTCCTCAGCCATAGAGCAGGCTGGGAACAGGAATATACAAATTGTAAGACACAATATCAGTTTCAGGCTCATATCCAAACCACTCCTCAATCGCCAAGAAGCAACTGGGCGCTAGATCCCTCCGCTTCCAATCCACGAGCCTCATGCACGCCAGAACTGCCCAAATTAAAGGTCAAACTTGCAATTCTCCGGGCGTAAAGCGCGCTTGCATCCATCCTCCAGCAAACTAAGCTATGTTCCATTTGGGATTCACCGAGTCCAGGTACTTGAAATCGCTAAAGCTGTAAGGGGCTGTGTAGTAATAATCATCTTTTGTAACGACACCATAGTAGCTGTCCACTGCTAACCATACGTTAGATTTAGCTTTGTCTTCTACAACAACCCATAGGTGACCTTGCTCTTCAAATCCTTGTGGGTCATACATATATGTTACGTTATATCCGAAGTTCGTGTAAGCCTTCTCCAGCTCCTGAGATCCGTCATAGCACATGCCAAGCGGAGTGACTGGAAAGATCAGGTAACGGCTCAGAGTCTTGAAGAAGTCGGAATTATCAGACTTGACATAAGTCACGTCAGCCTTCACAGCTCCCTCAGGAAGCACAGCCACAGGGCCTGATGGCTCTGAAGGAGGAGTCATCCACAGATCTGCCAACCTTGGCGAAGCGCCGTTAGGAGTAAGATAAACGGTCTTGCCACCCGATAGTGTTACTGTTACATAAGATCCAGAAGGCTCTGCATTGTACCCATGAGTGGCCAGGAAGAAAGCCAGATCCTGAGGGGTTATGCCCACATCCTCGTAGCTTGACAGAAAAAGCCACAAGTCATTCTCCTCTGTGCCGACGCAAGGCGAGATCAGCATAAAGAAGAGCATCACAATGCAGGCGAATCTCAGCATGTAAATCATCGAGGTCCACAGTGCTTTGTAGATGTTGGGCTTCAGCCAGGAAGCGCTCTTGAAGCTTTGCAGTCCCAGTCTTTGCCCTCAATCCAGCACAGGAGGTCTGAGCATTCATAGATATAAATCTATTCATACATGAGATGAATACGCCAGAGCTTGATTTCCCGTTAAAGCCATAGAGGGTCTCAGATAATGGCCGAAGAGACCTCATAAAGCGTAACCACAAGCAAAGAGAGATGAAGGGCACAGGATGGATAAAATATGAAGAGAACATGATGGATAAATTAGGCTGAAATGCTTCTGATGCCAGATTATGACGCAAAAAATGTTGGGCTAAAGCGAGCCACGCCTCTGATCTCAATCAGAATAAAGCTGCTAAGGCATACAGCGGCAGCATGAAGGCGATCAGAAACCCTACGATTATCAACACTATGGCAACTGCATTGTCTCCCATAAAGATCCTCCAAACATTATCGTATGAAGGCACTACATAGAGGAGGTGGTATTAATTATTAACGGATGGGTTCTATTGAGGATTTGCCAATAGATTTAACTATATTGGAATGAACCTTCTCTACGTGCGATCTATCCAGAAAAGCGGAACCAAGGGACTGGGAGGAAAGACTGACAGGAGCAGATCTACAGGGGCGAAATATCTGCTCTTGAGGCCTGCAGGATATCCACTAAAGAGCATCTTTCAGGAGTCTCCTACAGTCTCAGATCCCAAGCTCTTCGAGCTTTATGCTAGAGAGCAATGGTATGGAGAGGTGGTCAAGCCCGGCTATTATCTCTTTGACCGCAGGCTCTATCCAGACTTCGCATTTAAAGTAGTACATGCTTACCCCAGGGGATCGGTTGTTGGGTCGCAGACGACCATAGTCGTGGAGCAGAAGATCGAGTCCACAAAGCCCATGACTGACGTCTCCTTCGAAGACGTAGTTGGCCAAGAGATCGCAAAGCGTAAAGTGAAGATAATAGAGAAGTTTTTAGCCGAGCCAGACAAGTTCGGGAGATGGGCTCCCAGAAACGTATTATTCTATGGCGTATCGGGCACAGGCAAGACCATGATCGCCAAGGCCCTCTCAACTGAGGCCAAGGTGCCGATGCTGCCAGTAAAAGCCACCACGCTCATAGGCGAGTTCGTGGGAGAAGGGGCTCGCCAGATTCACAGCCTCTATGAGAAGGCAGAGCAGACTGCGCCCTGCATAATCTTCATAGACGAGCTGGATGCCATCGCCCTCGACAGGCGATATCAGGACCTGAGGGGCGACGTCTCAGAGATCGTCAACTCACTTCTGACCGAGATGGACGGAATTCACAGGAGGAAGGGAGTCTGCACTATTGCTGCCACCAACAAGATAGAGTTCCTCGACGGTTCGATCCGGTCCAGGTTCGAAGAGGAGATAGAGTTCAAGCTTCCAAATGCTGAAGAAAGGCGCCTGATACTGGAGAAGAACGCCTCAACTCTTCCCATTCCTCTGGAGAACGCAGACATGAAGGCCATCTCCAGGATGACTGAGGGCTTCTCAGGCAGGGATTTGTCAGAGAAGGTGCTCAAAGTCGCGCTCCATCAGGCCATAATGGAGGAGAGCAACGTAACTCAGCGCCACTTAGAAGAGGCACTGGCCAGGACAAAGAAGGACATGGGACGCGAACCTCCAAAAGAGATGTTTACCTGAAGATCATTTTCATAAAAGCTTCATAGGAAGGGCTTTTGTACTTCCAGCATCAGATAGGGCTTGAGGATCATGTGGCAGGAGATTTTGAACAAATTCAGGCGCTACCCGGCCCAGGAGAAGGTCATCCGGCTCATCCTTCAGAGGGGATTTCAGGTAAACGATCGCGGAAGAGTTGTATCTGGAGAGATAGAGATACCACACGCCCAGATTGCAAAGGAGCTGGACGTTGACAGAAGGGTGGTGGACACAACAGCATCCGCCATACGCGACGACGAGGACCTGTGGAAGGTTTTTAAGAACATCAGGTCCATGACCTTCCTGGGAGACGTGGCGCCAGTACTGGGCTTAGGAGTTATAGAGATCACTCCAGTGGACGCCGCCAGAACAGGAGTTCTGGGAAATGTCGCAAGCTCAGTGGCCAGATATGGCTTAAGCATAAGACAGGCAATCTCTGACGACCCGTTCTTCGTGGAGAATCCAAAGCTCACAATAATCACTGAAGGGAAAATTCCAGGAGACTTAGTTAGGCTTCTCATGGAGATAGAGGGCGTGAAGAGGGTGACAGTCTATTAATCAGATCACCGCTTGAGCTGCTTCCAATCAATCAGTTTGTGGGCTGAAACTTCAGAAAATTTGGTTTGAAGAGCTTTGGCGAACACACCCGGCTCGTCCGTCCTCGGACAAAGAGAAGCCAATCTCAACCAGGAGCGACCTCGCCCTGCCAGCGCTGTGGATCATGATCTCAGCCAGGTCCTCAGGCTCATCTATATCGCACCCGCTCCTGTACGAGGCGTAAACTCCCAGATCCAGCCCCAGATCTTCGACCTGGCATATGTGCTTGGGAAAGCTCAGGCCCCAGTAGCGTGTCCTGAACTTCCCATTCCTGACCAGGATCATGTTCGTTCCTCCGCCCCTTCCAGGCGAGAGCACCACGTCCCCATTGGTCTGGAGAACTCCTTCCACATCTTTCCTGGTCAAAAGCGCCAGGTCTGCCATGACTATGAGGATGTCACAGGTCCAGCCATGACGGTCTGAATCGTCGATGATCGAGTTTATGGCATCGTTCAAACCCAGGCTCGACTCCAAAACGGCGAAGCTGCCCGAAAGCCCTGCTTGGGCAAATCCAGGCCTGGAGAGTATGGTCACATCTCCAGCCCAGGAAACGGCATCCAAAACATCGCAGAGCATCGCTAAAGCGAGCTTTTCTCTTTCTTCCTGCGACAGAACTGGAGACAACCTGGACTTGGCACCTTGGAGCTTGAAGGGCACAATTATACGCAGAGCCACCGGTGCTGCTCATCAGTCTCGGATAAAACCTTAACCCCTGAAAGGTCTCAGCTCTTGAGGAGCCTGCGAATCACATCGAGCTTCTCAGGCCGAAACAGGCTTCCGCCAGACCGGGGGTAGTTCAGGCCTCGGATCACGACCACAGGAGTGCCGTCTCCTGCTTCGCCCATGAGCATATTGGCTGTAGCCGCCACCTCGTCTGCTATCGACTCCAGTGTGATCTCGAGGGCCTTGCCGTGGATATCGCATCTGCCGCGCCAGTCCTTTAAGGCAGCAATTCCCGACCAGCCCACAGCCACGCCTGCTACGCCGCATCTAAAAGGCCTGCCGCAGGTGTCTGTGATCACCACTGCGCAGTCTTTCTTGAGGCAGGATCTGATTTTATCGGCGCTGGCACAGGGGTCTTCCGGAAGGAGAAGGATCTTTCCAGAGCCCACATTCGACTGGTCTATCCCAGCGTTGATGCAGATGTGCCCGAACTTCGTAACGACCAGAAGAAATGGATCTTCGACAAGGACGTCTGCAGACTGGTCGAGCACGGCCTGCACGAACCTGGGGTCCTTGCCCACGACCTTCGCGACCTCCTCTGCCTTGGGGCCAGGCATGAAATCGCCGAGGTCTCTGAACCTGCCCTCTGATTTGGCAACGATTGTGCTTGCAATGCACAGTATGTCGCCGTCTTCCAGCTCAAACAGATTCTGGACTAAAGATGCAATGTCATCGCCTTTCTTCACAAAGGGCATGCCTTTTACGATGAAGCATTGCACAGAGCTTGAGTTCGTCATGTCTCGCATTGGTGCCTTGCAGTATCTGCTGCAGCGCAGGCCAGCTTCAGCGGCTCGATATCAGTTTCATCTCCTGCCTTTGGCCTTGAGGTAGAACTGCCTTGCCTGGACCAGCATATCGACCAGGTAAGTGTAGCTCTCAGCCACCACAGAGACCCTAGCATCGCTCATCTCTTTCCAGGAAAGAGAATTGTAGCCACTGGCAAAATCCGCCCAAAATTTGGGTGGAGAGAACTCCAGAAGGTACTTCCCATCCTCATCGAAGGCAAGGGTGATCTTCTCTTCCATCTCGGTCAAGCGGCTTTGCCCTTAATCCTCTCTACTACCTCTGCAAAGGCCAGAGTGCCGCTGATCTTCTTGACCTTGGCCTTCACAACCTCGCCCTTGGCGGTTCCTGGTATGAAGACAAGGTACTTGTCGACCTTGGCAATTCCGTCGCCCTTGTTGCCAACGGACTCTACGCGAAGCTCGTAGGTCTCTCCTTCCTCAATTACATCCTTCTGAACTGTGGCAGTAGCCTTCCTCTTTCTCACAGGCCTGTGGGCCCCGCATGCGTCGCACCTGAGCATGAGGACGCGGTCGCTCTTGACGAGGTGGGTGTCGGGAAGCCTGCACTCAGAGCAGACGACGTACTCCTCGAAGTAGGACTCAACCTGGCGAGAGATTGCCTGCTCAGAGAACTTGCCCTGGAAGATGCCCCTGTGTCCCTCGATCTTGCCTGCAGTCCCAAGCTCCTGGAGAAGGTACTTCATCAAATGATCTGGGTCGCGGTCAAAGGCATCAGCTATCGCCCCGAAGTTCTCCAGAACTGTAGCCTTGCCCTCGTAGAAGACCCTGGGAGTGGGCATGACAAACCTCTCCTTGGGGCCTTTCGAGTCGGGCATCCTCTTCATTGCCCGATCGAGACCTGATAGATAATCATCCATCTGGCAGCCACCGGTTAAATAAAGCTGCCAGAATCGTCGATGATCTGAATTGGAGTGGGAAGCTTATGGCCTGCCCTAGTAAGGGCGATCTTGGCGTCATTTAAGTAGTTAGCTGGAACTCCCAAGGTGAAGAGCTTCTGGCCTGCCTCTACCTGTGCTGCAGTTCCCACTGCCTTTCCAAACGCCCGCCTCATGCCGCTGGAGACACGGTCTGCGCCGGCTCCAGTGGCCTGCTTGTTCTCCCTGATCACGTGGTGGGGGTACACTCTGAGCTTCATATGGAAGTTGGTCCTGCCAACCTGCTTGAGCAGGAAACGGTTGGCTGCAACTCTGGCAGCCTCAAGAGCTGTGTGCCTTATCTGGCAGGGCTCTTTTACGACTAGAGTGAGCTTGACTGGGAAGTCCTCCTGGAGGTTGCCCATGTCGTAGTGAACGACCTTGCTTCCCGGAACGCCTCCCATGTACTTTCTCCTCGTATAGGGGCGCTCGATCCTTCTGTACATGCTTGCTGGTTTACGTGTCAAATTGAATTCCTCCGATAATCCTGAGATAGACTGCTTTATTCACTTAGTTTATAAGGATTGCCTAGACCGTCATCGGGGTAGAGGCATTGATCTCGCCTGCCAGTGGCCTGGACATGGCGTCTTTGACCTGGTCTGGACAGTTTGCCAGGACCCACATCAACTTCACCAAGGCCACCTCAGGCAGGATGTCGCCGCCCTCTATCGCCCCAGCGTCGAGCATGTACCTGCCTGTGTCGTAGACCCTGTCGCAGATCCTGCCACGCAGGCATTGAGATGTGATTACAACTGGAACTCCCTTCTCTGTAGCCCTGCCAATGGAGCTGATCCAGTCAGAGGCCACGTGTCCAAGGCCTGTTCCCTCGATTACCAGGCCCTTATAGCCTGCGTCTATGTAGTAGTTCAGAATATCTGGCGAGCCGCCCGGCGTGTACTTCACCAGTGCACACCTGGGCTCCAGGCGGTCGAATAGCTCAAGCTCGACCTGGCCTCTATGCCTGTAATCGATGAAGGTCTTGATCTCTCTCGTCTTGTAGTCCACATGACCTATGGGGTGCTGTCCCAAAGACCAGAAGGCGTCGCGCCTTGAGGTGTGCATCTTTCGAACTTTTGTGCCCCGGTGGATGGAGCAGTAGTCGTCGCTGGTCGTGCCGTGCATGACCACACACACTTCAGCGATATCGCTCGTGGCCACAGTCGCAGCGCAGATGGCGTTCATTGCAGAGTCAGAACTTGGCCTGTCCGATGACCTCTGGGACCCGACGATCACAACTGGAACCGGGGTGCGAAGCATGAACGAGAGCGCTGCAGCTGTGTACATCATAGTGTCAGTGCCATGTGTGATGATCACGCCCTCTGCCCCCGACCTTATCTCAGAGGCCACCGCCCTTGCGAGCTCTATCCAGTAGTCAGCTCGCATGTTCTCAGAGAGTATGGTGTAGATCACCTTGGCATTGTAGTTGGCTATCTCTTCCAGCTCCGGTATGGCTGAGATGATCTCTCCTGCTGAGAACTGGCTGGTGACGGCACCGGTCCTGTAATCGACCTTGCTGGCGATTGTCCCGCCCGTTGACAGAATCGAGACCTGAGGCAGGCCAGCTCTCTTCGTAAGCTCTTTTTGAGGGGGCTTGAACTCTTTTCCCTTCTCCAGGAGCTCTATCTTGGAGTTTTCTTCCTTTAATCCCACGTTATAGCCGTTGTCCAGCTTTATGACCACGTGGCCGCTCCTTCTAGAGGGCATCAGAGTGCCCTCGTAAACTACCTCGCCGCGCTTTACGGATACCCTGTCCCCAAGGTCTAGCATGAGAACCACCAGATCAGAGCAATCATCGACAGGATGTTTCCCATAGGGGACCTAAAAACGTTGCTGTCGGATTTGGACCTGGCGATCACAGCAGATTAATATCCTGCATGAAGATGCTGATGGAGAATCCATGATCAGCTTCATAACCAGCAACAAAGGCAAGTTCGTTGAAGCCCAGGACATATTTTGCAACCTGGTCCAGAGAAACATAGGCTATGCTGAGATCCAGGCAGACACCCTGGAAGAGGTGGTGGTAGTGGGCTTGAAAGAGGTGACATCCAGGCTCGATGGTCCTATCATGATCGAGGACGCGGGACTCTTCGTGGACTGCCTGAAGGGGTTTCCGGGAGTTTACTCAGCATATGTCCAGAAGACCCTGGGAAATGATGGCATGCTAAAGCTCATGGAGGGCGTCGAAAACCGCAATGCGCAGTTTCAGTCTGTTGTCGGATACGCCGAGCCTGGATCTGAGCCCAGGATATTCAAGGGCAAGATGGATGGATCAATAGGGTTCGAGGCCAGGGGAGACAAGGGCTTTGGCTACGACCCGATATTCTACATAGGCGAAAAATCGCTTGCAGAGATGAGCATACATGAGAAGAACGAGATATCGCACAGGGCGCAGTCTATGCGCGCGCTGAAGCTCTGGCTCGACTCCAGAGAATGATTCCAAAGGCGACTTGCGCAGGGTGGAAAAGAGAAGGAAAATAAAACGTGGGCAACCGAAATCAACTTCCAGGACCCATCACTATCCACACTGGCAGTATCGGCCTGACCGGCGCCAACAAGTCCATTTTCCCCCGGAGAGGGGTTAGGGGCAGCCCGCGCGGCGACTGAGCGCACTTGAGCTTAAGCGCGCGAGATCCACAGACGCGCGGCACCCGAAAGCCTCAGCAGCACAAGAACATCAACAACATAAGAACATCAACAGCACAAGAACATCAACAGCATAAAGCGCCAGAAGTGCAGTCTTTGAAAATGTATGAAAATCAAAGTTAAATCGGATGCACAAATCCAAAGTTAAATCGGATGCACAGGCGCAGCT
>CAZXDN010000009.1:52995-61161 GCA_964639235.1 uncultured Methanotrichaceae archaeon
ATAGAGAAGACCTGCCAGAAATGCCAGGTAGATGACCCATAGGCTTCGTCAGGCAACTATTTTATAATTTGATGGAGACGTATCTCTGGGAGATGTTCCATCACAAGAAGCCTCGACCAGGAGTTCTCTGAAGGTCTTTTCAGCCGCTACAGCATGCTCGAACCTCGAAGAATCCCAGATGAGCTATGGGACAAAGACGTTAAAACTGCATCCTCTGAGCTTGAGGCTATCCTGTCTGACGTGTCTAAAGGCCACAGGCTGCGCGCGAAGGCAGCCAGAGAACTGGGCCGCCTGGGAAGGGAGACTTCTGCCAAGGCGCTATCTGAAGCCCTGAAGGACGACTGCCCTGCAGTGAGGCACGCTGCGATAATTGCGCTTGGAGAGATCGGCGGATATGAGGCGGCTTCGAGGCTTGAGGAGCTTTTAGAGAGCAACAGCCCCTACGTCCGGAAAATCGCAGCCACAGGGCTCCTGAAGATATCCAAAGTTCCAAAATCCATCCCAGAGAACATGGAGCTGCTTGAGAAGCTCATGTGCTCAGGAGACATGAGGGTCTTCGAATCCCTGCTGGACATCGGGCCTGTTGCAGTCGAATTTTTGAAGTCCAGGTTAATTGAGGGCCCATTTCCATCAAAACAGAACGCAGCCCTGGCCCTGGCCGTGCGCATAAGAAAAGAGATTGAGGAAGCCTTGCCAGAAGAGGACCTCTTCGCCTGCCTGAACCAGAAAGGCATATCGAAGCGGGAGATAGCAGAGCTTTATGCGTTCAAAGCCACGCGCCACGAAGGCAGAGCAGTTAAGGTTGAGAACACCGGATTCGAACTCATATCAGAGACATTGAGAGGAGATCTGAGGATTGTCTTCTCTGACCAGGATCTCCCAGAGCAGGCACTGGGTCCCTCAAAGGAGGGCCCGCATCCAGCGCCAGCAGCACAATTTGAAATTGAGATGCTGCCCACGGTCGGCTTCGATGACCTGCTGGACAGCCACGGCGCGAAATTCCAGAAGGTTATGGGAAGGACCATCATTGCAGCTCTTGGCCAGAGATTTCTGGCGATAAAGCTGTGCGCAAAAGAGGGAGATGAAGCAGCTCTGATGTCAGAGATCAACGCTTTGAGGCGCCTTGGGCGCATGGACCTTTCAAGCGATCTACCAGAGCCTCTTGGGCAGATATTCAGAATCGATGGACTGCCAGAGGAGGCCAGAGAAGCCATTGGCAAAGAGAAGGCCTGTGCCATATGCTACGCCTGCAGCAGAGATTATCGGACATACCTGAACGACCCCAATCTCTCTTCAGAAGAGCTGATGAGGGGGTTTAAGGCCTGCTCAAGAGACCTGGGAACTCTGGCACGGCATGGAGCTGTGCACGCAGCGCTCATCCCTCTCTACCACAGGAGGGCGACTTTTTCACACAGAGCTGCATCCTGGCAAGATGGAATGGCGATGAGCCTGGCTGTGCCTGAGGAAAGAAGATACGCCTGGTGGAGGAAGGTCGCAGGAAGGCTGGACTCATGGGAGAGGTCGTGCAGATACCCAAACCTGAGGCTCTCAGGCATAGCAGACTTCGAGCACCTGGAGTTCAAGAGCCAGATCTCATCGCGTGACCTCCAGATCTCGATAGGCGAAGGCCTTCTCTCAATGAGCCTGGTCCTTGGAAGCTACTTCAGAAACAGGGGACACTTCGATCGCGACATCATGGCAAGAGTTATGGAGGAAATATTTTGCAGCTACTGCTCAGCCCTAACCCTGAAGAGTTTTGAGTTCCAGGGCTGCATAGATTGGCAGGAGCTGGCAGATAGAATGTCAGAAGAGATGGGATGTGACAGGCACGTGCTTGCTGCAGAAGGCGACAAAAGCCAGGAGATGCTCGAAGGGCCGCACCTGGGAGTCGTAAACGGCCCATTCCCAGTGCCAGAGCTTATAAGGACGATTCACATAGCATCGCTCTTCGCTGTGCTGGACCTGAGGAGCTGATGCCAAAGGACAAGGAACCGGGAGCTCGCCTACAGCTCCTCGTAGCCTATGCACTGCATTATCGACGCGCGCTTATCCCCTAAAAGCTCCTTTTCCCTGGAGAGGATCTCCTCTGTGAGCTGGACGATAGGACGGTCGCCGTCCCAGTTCCTGATCAGGATGTCCCCTGAGCCCGACTCTGCTGCAACCTTATCTGCCACAAAGGCGCAGAGAAATATGTCATCTATGTAGCCCATTGGGCCCAGCTTGTCCTCAGGTATGGCATCTTCTGGCAATATGAAGTAGGCAATGGCAGCGATCACCAAAGGCGATATACTTTTGGGAAGTCCTCTATCATCAAGCAGCCGGGTCATCAGCCTGTAGAGCGCCGGAGCCTGGTGGATCAGATCTGCTAGATCGCCATTGTAGCCAGACACATCCTCCTCAAGCAGCTTATCGAACCTCTTCATCTTCAAGTCAACCTCCTCTTTAGCCGCTACATTGAATGCCCCGATCTGCGGCTGATTTGAGCCTCAGGGCCACTCTCCAGCCCAAAGGCAAACCTCAATGTCAGACCGTATAGCCATATATGGTTAATTAACCTTTATGCCCCAAAAGAAGCCCAATTTCTAATTCTACAATCGTCAAAAGATATTAGCTCAAGCTGGTTTGGCAGGCAGCAGAATGTGATCTCTGAGAATGAGCTGATCTTTCAAGAACAACAGAGATATTAGCAGATTCATTTAGAAATAAGGGAGAACAGGGCATTTCAGCCTGGAGCGACAGCTCAGAGGGGATTATTTCCTGATAGAGACTGGAATCTTCCTCTGTCCCTCATCAACGCATGAGCTGGCCATCTCAGGGCGAAAAGAAACCCCACCGTCAGCTCTTTGCGATTTCTCTAAATCAAGCGGAAGCGAGAACAGCTTTATTTTCATCCTCGTATTGCTCATTCTCATCAACCTTTGGCAGAGATGCTGGTTTAAATATGATTGAGAAGCCCTCATAAGGAACGATGTTACGTATTAATGATCTTTCTATCTTCGAAACAAAACCAGAAACTGAACATAAACGCAAATTTTTCCAAACTGATGTTTCGCCCAGCGAGATACTGTGCTGCAGGCCAAAGAAGCCCACTATATCTCATCCCGACCATTAGCTGGAGAGGCGCAGTGGAGACAGAGATGGAATTTCGCAGCGCCTTTTGAAGCACTACGGTCAATAGATTGACGAGGAGGGGTCTTTATCTCCTGCTGCACCCCAACATATGATATTATTTATGACTATTTAAAATAGACGTTCGACCGCAGCTGCGCAATCGACGCCTCAAAATTGCTCCACGCGCGGAAGAGGCCAGATCGAAGTGCTAGCCTGACCGCAACGGTGATCTGGTAACCCGCGGTAGACGAGACCCTCACAAGAGGATGACCTACCATGCGCATCTATGCAACACTTGATGACAAGGCAGTTGGTGAGCTGGACCGGCTGGCAGAGGAGAAGGGCACCAAGAGGACGCAGTTAATCGCAAATGCAGTCGACCGATTCTTGCATCAAGATGCACCGGACGGCTCAGCGTCCGACCAGCTCAATACAGGATCTGAAGAGCTCAGATCCGAGACAGAAATGCTCAAAGCCCATCTGGAAAGGGCAAATAACGACCTGGAGAACGCGAACAAGGATAGGGAGGATCTGAAGCTCCAGCTTGACCAATCGCGAAGAAGCGAAGAGAATATGCAGGCAGAGCTGGAAGAATCGCGCTCCGATGCAGTTAAAATAAAAAACCAGCTTGATCAGAGCCAAAAAGAGCTGGAGATGCTCAGGCCCGACCTTGCCAGGCTCAGAAACCAGAAAGCCGAGGAGAAGGTTAGAGCCGACAGCCTGGAAGCCGAGCTTGACCGGCTGAGGGAGGCAGTGCAGCAGTCCATGCACGACTCAGACAAGCTGCGCGAAGTTGTGAAGGCCAAGGACGCAGAGATCTCGTTTCTCAGGGCGCACATCCACGAGCTGTCCCAGAAGCTCGTAGCGCCTGCTCTTCCGGGATCGAAGCCCTGGTGGCAGTTCTGGAGATAAGGCCTTGAAGGACCAACTGGTCCCATCAGCCATTTTATCGCGCCGCACAGCTCGGTTCTGTCCATCAAGCATCAGTCTGGCCAAGAACTAAATATCAACAGACGAAATGTATTTCTGATGTAAATGCCTGAAGAGCACAGGATAGAGGTAAAGGAGTTAGGCGATGAGATGGATGCATACCTCACAGAAGACGAGAGGAGCAGGCTCATCTCCAACCTGCACAGAGTCCTCTGCTGGGTGGGAATGCAGGTCCCAGACAGCTACAAGACCAGCAAAGAGGCCATAGAGAAGGAGCTGGAGAGAGACGACGTACATGAAAGCGATCTCCCGCCAGAAGTCCACCTGAAAGAGGGGTCCATCGACCTTAGAAACCTGATCTGGAGGCTTATAAACGAGAGAGACATCTCTGAGAAGGAGAAGGTGGAGGTTGAAGGCCTCATAGATATGCTCCAGTCAGATGAGAAGCACGATGAGGCAGTGCTAAAAGAGCAGAATCTGACCCACCACCAGGCAAGAGAGATCTTCAACCAGGCAGCAGGAATGATAAGATCCATCCTGGACCTGAAGGAGATCCTGAGCAACAAGGAGAAGACGGCCACCAGAGAGGAGGCCATAAGGAGAAAGGTGGACGACGCCAAGAGGTGGAACGACTTCATGAAGCGGGTCAAAGATCAGGAGTGAGGGCGTAAAGAAGAAGTGGCGCTGAGGCAAAGCTGCAAAAGGAGCAAAAAAAGAGCTTTCGAGGCCATGCTGTGCCGATCTCCGGCATAGCCAAGGGCTCAGGCGAAGGGATGCTTGGCAGAGTCTTTTTTATCCAATACCTCTTTTACAGTCGGCTTTCCTGCAATAGCCCTCTCAAGAGCGAATTTCGTGGCCTGGTAGTTGTAATCGTAAACCTTCTTCTTGTCCCTGGCATCCCACTCTATGAAGACCGAGACTATGATGAACAGGTCTTCAGCAAGCTCCTCAGGTATCAGGCCATCTGAGACGCAGTCCATGACCGCCTTAGAGACTGCTGCCTGTGCAGGCCCGAAGATCAGGACAGCCTGATCGGCGTCTTTTATGGTCACCTTGTTCACCATTAAGGTCGATGGCTTTGCAGGCAGATTGGGTGCAAGCACTGCCAGAAGTGGGGTGTGTCCCTTGGCAGGCGAGGCAAGCGCAGATACGAAGGCCTGCTCAACAGGGCCTCCTCTCTCGCCTATGACCAGGTCGATATGAGCGACCTCAGGACCTTCTCCCACCAGTGCTTCACCAACCAGAGCGCCTTTGAAGTGGTGTGTCATAGGCCGTCTCTATGCGTTTCTAACGTATATAGCCAGTGCATAGATGGCGCCATATCAGCTGCAAAGGATTTCCATTCGGGTCAGTGCCTTCCCGAAAGGAACTGGTATACCACATAGACCAGAAGCAGGAATACGAATACACCTGCCAGAGTCCACAGAGCTCTCCAGAGAAGGGAGACGATGATCACCGCCAAGATCAGCAGGATGACGTTGCGCAAGGTATCTCCTGTAGGCATATGCGTATGTTGGAGTCAGTTTCTAATAAAGCTATGCCACGCATCAATGTCCATAAGAGGATATGCCAGGCATCAATGTCCATAAGAGGATGCCACTGGCATAACCTAAAGTGATATGCCAGAGATATGCCAAAGATATGCCAGAGATATGCCCTGGCTTTAGATTTTGCAGCCCTGGACCTCGCCCAAGCGAGAAGCGTTCGGCTTTGGGAGCATCCAAATCAGATCGCCTGCAGCGAAACCTGCAAAAAGAGAAGCTCAGAGAGATTTCATCTGAATTTTACCGCAAAATCTTTATGCTATGAGATATAAATTATTTTAAAATGTTGTTTGGGCATTCGTTAAAACGGCACGCATAAAGCTGCTTTTCTCTGGGTCCTGTTAGTGGACATACACTGCGCCAACTGAAATGCCCTGCATACATCCGGGAGATGGCGATGATAAGGATAGGACTGGAAGCCACGCCAATCGAACTGCAAAGAGAGATCTTATCTCATCCAGCCAGGTTCTTCTCAATACTGGCTGTGGAAGGCCAGGCGCAGCTCTGCATTATGACCTGCAACAGACGTGGAGAGAACCTACAGTCGCACGTAGTGGACGGACTATCTCCAAGACCAGACGGAAGTCTCAAATCCGTATTCGAGGACAGCCTAAATGCGTTTTGCCAGGATCAGGCCTCAAAACCAGGAGGGCTTCAAGACGGCCATTACGTGATCTCTCCTGACTTGGAAAGGGCCATATCAGAGGTGCCGGGCCTGGTGGGCTGGATAATCTCCTCAGTCCTGACAGAGGATCGCAACATTCTCATATCCAACTCCTGGATTCTAGAGGAATCGCATCTGGCGCAGTGACGTGAGATCTCCGAGGTCCATTTATGGCGCGCATCCATAGAATCGTCAACACAGCCCACCATCCAGCAAGATCCATTCAACCGTCTATCTAGCCTGCAGCCAGCAATGCTGAGCACTTTGCTCGTCAATAGACGTATATCGAAAGATTTATATTCGTTGAATGACGCGTAAGTATATGGCAAAAGTCTAGCCCCTTTTATCCCACCCTCCTACACCCTTTGACTTTTGCCAAACCTCCTTTAGGTACAGCATCCCAGCTCAGTGAGCCGAGGAAAGAGCTTCTCAGATGGAGCACACACTATCTGGCAGGATTGTTAATCTGGAGCTTCAAAAATGCTGCACACCATGGCTTTCAATGCCGATTAAGGCAATGTTTGAACTGAAGATATTCTGTCATCGAACAAAAACTGGCACTAACAAGCGATCTGAGCCAGCAGTTTTAGCGTCAATTGCCGACAACCGAAATATTTATATCCGTCTAATGTCGTAGAAGAGCATGGCAAAAGTCCAAAGTCATTTCTCCCTCCCTCCTACACCCTTTGACTTTTGCCAACCTCCTTTACAACTCACATAGCTGATGTGATCTGCGCCCCGCGAACTCGAACAGAGAGCTTGCACTGGCGACCTCAACGCCAAGATTTACTTAATGCCAATGTTTATATTCGTTGAACAGCGTAAGTGGTATTGGCAAAAGTCGTACTTCATTCCCATCTCATAGCTCTCCTAGAACTCTGACTTTTGCCCGCCCTCTCATTTTTCCATCTCCATAAAGGGCATCAGGATGGCGATTAGAGAAGGCAAACTGGCTTTTAATGAGCAAAAAATTTAACCCAGGTTTTCGCTATAAGAGAGGCTCTGGCTGCTTTCCAGCAGGAGCCAGGGGAAGGTCTGCCCTGGAGATGACCAGGCCACCATCGAAGTGGAGAGCCCTGTTGAGGAGAAGCCGCTTTCCAAGATCGGTGAGCGCAAACACTGGTATTGAAATTCCAATCTGCATCTTGGACTTTTTGCCCACCACCTCTCTTGCCGACCTTGAGGCGCAGGACCAAACAAGGTCGCAGCTCTCAGCCAGAGACTGGGCCTCTTCATCAGAGATGCCTGTTGTGTGGACTGCAAATATCGCAGGCTCTTTGCCTGAACGCTCCCCGATCTTTCTGATCGCCATAGCGTCAGAGGCCCTCCTTCCGGCGACAGTCACAGCGACCTTTTCAAAGCCGGCGTCTATCGCCACCTCAAACCCCAGCACCTGGTCGATGGTGCAGACGTCGTCCAGGAGAATGCAGTCCCTCTCTCTGAGACCCTGCTGGATCTCCGCAATCGTCTCTGTTCGGACCAGCCCGACCATGTGCGCGCCCAGAGCCTGAAGCACCTCTGGCTTTGAGACGACCACAGTTCCAGCGCCCTCGCATACCACCACAGCAGCGTCGAGAAGTCCCTCTGAGAGGGCGTCGAACATGACCTCTGAAGCCCCGAAGCTCACAGGCTTCTCATGGAGTTCGAGCACGCGCCCTGGTCCGTACATGCCCAGGTCGCGCATGTGTCCTCGCAGTGCATCTTCAACAGTGGTGCGGCTCTCCTCATCGCATCCGTAGATCTCCTTCCTGAGAGGACAGCGCCTGATCTGGGGGTCGGTCAGGACTTCTATCTCGCCGTCGACTATCCTCACAAGCGCCTTGGCCATCTCCAGAATGTGCTCTGGCACGACTTGAACCTCCTCGGATAAGGCCATATAGCCCATTCTAATTGAATATTCGCCATAATTCAACTCCT
>CAZXDN010000010.1:0-60681 GCA_964639235.1 uncultured Methanotrichaceae archaeon
AGGATGATGGTCCAGCCAGGCAGCGGCACGTCGCCTGCGGTCAGAGATCCGCTGGAATCGAGGTCGTTGTACTTAGTGCCAGAGACTGATAAGTTGCCGCGGTTGAAGAAGTTCACACCCTGCACGCTTGAGCCCACTAGAGAGACGTCTTGGGACACGGGCCCGACATTCGTCCACCCAGGCCTGAGAGTCTCTGACACATGGTAGTTGCCGTTTTCTAAGTTCTGGAAAGAGTAGCTTCCTCCAGCGCCAGTAACTGCAGTCAGCAAGACGGGCCTGCCAAGGCTTGTAGTGCCAGATAGCGTGATCGTCCAGCCTGAGAGTGCCTGATCCCCGCTTCCGTACATTCCGTTGCCATTCAGGTCGTTGTACTTGGTCCCTGATATGGCCAGGCTGCCGCGGTTGAAGAAGTCCACTTCCTGGGCATTTGATCCTGATAAAGAGACGTCCCTGGATATGAGAGCCGTGTTCATCCATCCAGTTACGAGAGTCTCGTGGACCTGGTAGGTGCCGTTCTCAAGATTTGTGAAGGCGTAAGCGCCATCAGCATCTGTAACCTGGGTTTGAGATATGGTCCTGCCTGTGGCAGTCGTGCCAGATAGGATGATGGTCCAGCCAGGCAGCGGCACGTCGCCTGCGGTCAGAGATCCGCTTCCGTCAAGATCGTTGTACTTGGTGCCGTTGATCCTCAGGTTGCCGCGGTTGAAGAAGTCTATACCCTGGAGATCCAAGCCCACGACAGAGACCGACCTGCTGACAGGAGATGTGTTGATCCAGCTGGGCTTGAGAGCCTCTGTAACTGTATAGGTGCCGTTTTCGAGGTTCGTGAAGGAGTAAGCCCCGCTTAGATCAGTGGTCTGAGTCCTGTGTACAGAGCCTCCAGACGCAGTTGATCCAGAAAGGGTGATCGTCCAGCCGGAAAGTGGAACGTCACCTGATGTCCTTGAGCCGCTGGAATCGAGGTCGTTGTACTTGGCCCCTGAGATCTTCAGGTTGCCGGTGTTGAAGAAGTCTATGCCCTCAAAACTTGACCCTGAAAGAGTTACATCTCTGTTCACAGAAGATGTGTTGATCCAGCCGGACTTGAGAGTCTCGTGGACCTGGTAGGTGCCGTTCTCAAGGTTTGTGAAGCTGTAGCTCCCGTCAGCACCTGTAACCTTAGATACAACTGGTATGGACCTGCCTGTGGCAGTCGTGCCTGTGAGGGTGATGGTCCAGCCAGGTAGCGGCACGTCGCCTGCGGTCAGAGATCCGCTGGAATCGAGGTCGTTGTACTTCTTTCCTGATATGGTCAGGTTCCCTGCGTTGAAGAAGTTTATATCCTTGGTGCTGGTGCCTGAAAGGACGACTGTTGTGGTATCTGGTGTGGTGTTGATCCAGCTGGGCTTCGAAGTCTCAGTGATCTGGTAGGTGCCGTTTTCCAGGGCAGAGAAGTTGTATCTGCCTGAAGAGTCGGTTGTCTGGGTGTAGGAGACATGTCTTCCCAGGCCAGTTGTGCCCGACAGGGTGATAGTCCAGCCAGAAAGCGCAATATCTCCTGTGCTGTAGCCGTGGCTGAGATCTGCATCGTCGTATTTCTTGCCCTCAATTGAAAGGGAGCCGCGGTTGAAGAAGTCTATCCCCCATAAGCTCTCACCGCTCAGGATCACATCCAGAGTGGCTGGAGCGGTGTTCGTCCAGCCAAGCAGGAGGTCCTCATGTACCTGGTAAGTCCCGTTCTCGAGGCCTGTGAACGTGTAGTTGCCAGAAGAGTCGGTGACTGTAACCTTAGATATGGTCTTGCCGAACTCAGTTGTGCCCTTGATGGTGATGGTCCAGCCAGGTAGCGGCACGTCGCCTGCGGTCAGAGACCCGCTGGAATCGAGGTCGTTGTATTTTGTGCCGGAAACCGAGAGGTTGCCGTGGTTGAAGAAGTCTATGTCCTGAGCACCAGTTCCAGTTAGAGTCACAGATCTGGTCGTAGGCCCTGAATTGATCCAGCTGGGCTTGAGCGTCTCTGAAACTGTATAGGTGCCGTTCTCAAGGTTTGCGAAAGAGTAGCTGCCATTCGAGGCCGTGATCTGAGAATGGGAGACTGGCCTGCCTGACTCAGTCGTTCCTGCAAGAGAGATCGTCCACCCAGAGATCCCGAAATCCTCAGCATCTTTTGTGCCATCTGCGTCCAGATCGTTGTACTTGGTGCCAGATATGGTCAGAGATCCCCTGTTGAAGAAATCCACGCCCTGGAGGCTCGATCCTGAGAGGTCTGCATCCCTCGTAGCCAGAGAGGTGTTGATCCAGCCGGACTTGAGAGACTCGTGCACCTGATATGTCCCGTTCTCAAGGTTTTCGAAGCTGTAGTTGCCACCTGAATCGGTGACAGTGTTAACTGAGATGGTTGCGCCGTCATCAGTAATCCCTTTGAGGGTGATCGTCCAGCCTGACAGCGGCACGTCGCCTGTGGTCAGAGATCCGCTTCCATCAAGATCGTTGTACTTGGCCCCCGAGATCTTCAGGTTGCCGCGGTTGAAGAAGTCTATCTCAGAGATATTGGACCCAGAGAGAGCTATGTCCCTGGAGAGAAGAGCAGTGTTGATCCAGCCGGGCTTGAGAGATTCTGAAACCTGGTAGGTGCCGTTCTCAAGGTTTTCGAAGCTGTAGTTGCCGCCAGGGCCTGTGACTGAAGTCCTCAAAACTTGGCCGCCAGATTCTGCTGTGCCAGTTAAGGTTATGGTCCAGCCTGAGAGTGGAACGTCGCCTGAGGTCAGAGATCCGCTGGAATCGAGGTCGTTGTACTTGGTGCCGTTGATCTTCAGGCTGCCGCGGTTGAAGAAGTTTATCTCCCCAAAACTTGACCCTGAGAGGGTTATGTCCCTGGAGACGGGAGAAGTGCCGATCCAGCCAGGCCGCGTGGATTCCGTTACGTGATAGGTGCCGTTTTCGAGGTGAGTGAAGTTGTACCCCCCATCTGCGCCTGTAATTGCAACAACAGAAACGTCCCTGCCGAGGCTTGTTGTGCCAGATAGTGCGATCCTCCAGCCAGAGATTGGGACGTCGCCTGAGCTTTCCCCGCCGCTTGCGTCCAGGTCGTCGTACTTGGCTCCAGATATGTACAGAGATCCATTGTTGTAGAAGTCTATGTCCTGGGCGTCTGACCCCAATAGAGTCACAGACCTGAAGAGAGGAGCAGTGTTGATCCAGCCGAGCTTGAGAGACTCTGTAACCTGATATGTGCCGTTCTCAAGGTTGGAGAAGTTGTAGCTGCCAGAGGCGTTCGTGGTCTGGACAAGAGACACTGATCTGCCCAAATTAGTTGTGCCTGATAGGGTGATGGTCCATCCCTGCAGCCCCAATTCTCCTGAATTCTTTGCACCATTGCCGTTGAGGTCGTTGTATTTTGCTCCAGAGATCTTCAGGCTGCCGCGGTTTCCGAAGTTCACGTTGTGCTTGTCCTCAGACAGGGAATTAAAGGCGTAAACTCCAGGCGCCGCAGGCTCTGTCTGAACCCATCCTGTTCTACCAGCAAAGACCTCCCTCACTGTGTAGTTCCTCTGGAGGACTCTGACAAAGGAGTACTGACCATTGGAGTTAGTGGTCTGCGTATCCATCACTGAATTTGTGTCGGCATCGACCAGCTCGATCTTCCATCCAGAGATTCCAGGCTCGCCTGTATCTCTAACGCCGTTGCCGTTCAGGTCGTTATACTTCACACCATCTATGGTGTAGTTCAATACCCTAGAGCTTGCAGTGGTCGAACCTTCGACGTCCATGCCGCTATCAGTCACACCACTGAAGCTGAGCTGGTTGGTTACTCGAAGATTGCCCCTGTATAATACGACGTCGTCTACGTCGATCTTATAAGTAGTAGATCCAGTCCAGCTCTCGCCTGGTTCGAGATAGACATTTGAGGCCAATGTTCTAGTAGTCCCATTGGGGAACCTATCCCATATATCGACAACCCATGACTCTTGATCCGAGCTTTCAACGTTCGTCAAAGTCAGACTATATACGATGGTATCCCCAATCTGATACTGCTGAGTCCAAGGCCGATCTGAGGTTTTGCCAAGCTCATATTTTACAGCACATGCGCTGTAGGAGAACGCAAGGGTGAACAAAACCAAGAGACATAGACATAGATACGTACTTGCTCTGCTCAACGCAGATCCCCCCTTCTGGCTCCATCTGACACGAAGCCCCCGCTATCTGCATAATCATCTGCATAATTGCCCATAGAGCTGTTATTCTCAGACAAAACAGCAGCTGCAACCTCACCAGATGCGTTTCCAGAGGCCAGAGTTGAATCGACTAGAGATATCTCGCTTGAGCTGGTGTTGATCCTGTCCCCGGCCTCTGTGGTGATCTCAATTGAGACGTTGTTGTTCACAGCAGCGCCGAGCTGTGGATAATCCCCGACATCCTCTATCTGCACGATGTAAGAGGCGTTGTAGAGCTTCTCTTCTCCAGGAAGGAGGGAGACGTTTCTTCCCAAGGAGATCCTGGTGCCGTTGGGAAATGTATCGTAGACGTCGACTGTGAAGTTCTCTCCGCTGTTGGAGGGGTTGCCGATCTGAACAGCATAGCTAATGGTCTCGCCTATTTGGTACCTGTAGGAGTTGGGCTTATCCGCAGAGTTGCCCAGCTGGTAGCTAACGCAGCAAGCTGATGTGACAAGTGCTATCAACAGAAGAAGCGAACATGACGCTATTCTGACAACTGCAGGCGATACTTCAAATAAATTCGACGTTTTAACTGGTATTTTGCTCATAGAACTGCAAGCCCCCATGCGAAGCCAGAAACTGCAGGCGAAATGCCTTGCTGAAGCGCCCTGAGGCGTTGGGATGATGCACCAGGCCTGCCTCGCCAATGATGAGACAGATAATCGAAGCTCGACGTAACATTTCCCATATTTTCTATAATTCGCCTGCTCAGTGCAGAAGGGCCCAGCCTTCTGGAGCAGAAGCTAACAATAATATCCATAATGCCAGTCAGCAGAAGGGCATATGGATTTAAATCAAATTTTAAGCAATTCACTCCCATCCCACCGCCATAATTCTTACTAGAAGTAAGTATCTGAAGTAACTACTAGGAGATAAATTTTTTCATCGAGTTGACAAATCTATCACTAAAAGAGAATTTATAGTAATTAATACCAGCATAGCCAGGCATCAAATCGGAGAGCGCAGACTCACAAGACATGACGCCGTGGGGGATTTATTTATCAAAAATTAAGTAAAAATAGCGGCAGGGCTTTTCGGCATCAGAAGAGACCATATTCAGGCATCGACGATTATATCGGAGATAACGCCATTTGGGATGGCATATTTTAAATTGCGCGGACAAGATTGCACAAGTATATCAACTGTAAATTTCAAAGTTGAATTAAGTGTATAGAAATATTTGAACAGTCCTGATTGCTAGCAGCTGGACGCCAGACGATAATAGAGCAGCAGACTATGATGTCAGGATCGCGGACCAGTCTTTCAGGAGAGAGTCGTATTGCTGCCATAAAATAGTAGAGCTTTGCCGTTAGCCTATACTAATTCGCCACAGAGAAACCTACATGACTCTACGGTTGCCCATGAGGATGAAAATGGTCCCAGAATCTGAGCCATTTCCATACCATACAAAGGGATTTCGGCATTATTGACAGAATTAAATTTTCGTCCTCTGTGTCTCTGGGCCTCTGTGGTGAGTTGTTTTGTCCAGTTATGGTTTCTATGCTCAGCAACTCAATAAGGATAGACTGCCCGTGGCCAAGAGGCTGCACAAAGAGACTGAAAAACGGCCAGACGGCAGCGCAATTAAGGGATATCGCCCAGGTCTGAGGAGAGCCCCGGCTCATCAGACAGGCATGCGCAGGGAGATTCCATCTGGCCC
The DNA here is from genome assembly GCA_964639235.1 of uncultured Methanotrichaceae archaeon. Taxonomy (GTDB): domain Archaea; phylum Halobacteriota; class Methanosarcinia; order Methanotrichales; family Methanotrichaceae; genus CAZXDN01. The sequence goes on from CAZXDN010000010.1 coordinate 5,857, forward strand.
TCGAACACATCTGGCTCGAAAGCATCCAGGCCTGCCTCCTGGCTCTCTCCCGCGACCTGAGGCTGGACCACTGCTCTTCCCAGGCGAATTGTAGATCTGGCATCAATCGATCCCTCGCCGCTGCCATCTGCAGAGTACATCTCGACGTGAGCGCAGTTCACAAATGTGCCGTTTTCAGAAGCTCTGGCCTTGTAAGCTATGATTCTGGACTCTCCAGGAGGTATATCTACAAGCGTCCAGGTGAGGGGACCTGAGCGCACATCCGGCACAGTTGAAGCGCTGAGCAGCTCCATGCCATCTGGCAAGTCATCTTCTACCCTGGCGCAGGCTGAAGCTATGCCTGAGTTGAAGACTGCGATCTCATAGAAGGCAGAATATGGGTCCGACTCGTCGACCCTGGCAGACTTCACAGCCTTAAACCTCAGAGGAGAGCACTCCAGCCAGGCGCTCTGTATAGCCGAGAAGTTGGAGGCCAGAACCCATCTCTCCCCATAGCCGCCAGCGGCCTGGACCTGGTTGACCAGCTCTCCTCTCTCCTCTGTGATGTTCAGGTTGAGATCTATGACTGAGGACTCTCCTATTGGCAGGTGGATTATAGTCCAGTTTGCATAACCTTCTCCGAGCGCCGAGGGCCTCAGAGTCGCGTTTTGGAACTCAGTGCCCTGAGGGAAGATGTCCCTGAGGTATACCGGGCCCAGGGCCCTGTTGCCGTCGTTGGTCATGCTGATCCTGTACCTGACAACTGTGCTGTTGTTCACCAGAGACCCTGACTTGGATAAAGAGATGTGAGGCTCATCGTACCTGGATACACCAGTCATTGCGATCTTCCTGTAAAGGGTATAGCCTCCTTCCAGCTCCTGGTAGATGCCAGTCCTGTTCGCCTGGCGCACGGCAAAACTGGACCGTCCTGAGAAGCTGGCCTCTGTGTTGAGCTCGTTTAAGCCAGAGGCCATCGAGTCCACATAGAGGCTGTCAGCCTGGGAAAAGCTCTCATCTATCAGGCTCATCTCCCCGTTCTCGGACCTGATCCCCGACTGCCACCTCTGTGAAGCCCCAGGGCTCAATTTGCTGGGCATAGAGAGATTCTTCTTTGCGAGAATGGTCTTGGAGATGTAGCTCTCATAAGTCCTGATGGCCTCAGAGGAGCTGTAACTTCCAGTGCCAGACTCAAACGTCCTCTGGCTGTCCTTGACCTTTTTGTCCACGCTTACGAAGCCCGTGCCATCTGCCTGCCTCACAGACGAGACTGAGCTTCCGTAGTCGTCTATGCCTTCGACGATCTCGAACTCTCCGCCATAATCCTCTCTTGAATCAAGCACCGGCCTGCTGCCGACGTCCTCTTTCTTAAGATAGCCTATGTGAGCTTTGCCCTGAATGGATGACTCGATCGAGGCGTTCGTGCAGTTCTGGTCCAGCAAGACATGGCTTCTGGAGTCGATTGCTGAAGATCCGCTGTATGACTCAGAGAAAGACGATCCAGTGATCCTGTTCTTTGCCCTGATGGATTTCTCCCAGGATGATGAGATCACACTATTGCCTCCTCTGCTGAGGTCCAGGCTGTAAGGCATCTGGACAGCCTTCAAATCGTGGCTCAGCTCTATGGACTTGTTAGCTGAGAGATACCTGACAGACTGATTACCCGAATACTCTCCGCTCCCATGCTCTCTAAGGCTTAGCTCAGTGCCCGGCTCTCCCTGAACCAGGACGTCCTCATATCCAGAGGCATCACGTGCTCCCTTGGCGCTTGCATAAACGATGTTTCGCAGGATATACGGCGAAAGAGTAGTTGAGTAGTCCTCTGCCCGGTTCACAAAGCCACTGCCCGACACCCCGCCGCTCATGCCAAATGAGATGTCTGGCTTTGGAATCCTGACAGTGAGGAAGATCTCGAAGCATTCCCCCGGACTTATCTGTTCCAGGTGCCACAAGCCGTCTTCGCCTGGAGCTGGATATGCATAGACAGGCTCTACATAAGAGTCGAAGACGTCTCTTATGAGGAGGTCCTGTGCAGGAAGGCCGCCCACGTTGCAGACCTTGATCTTGTAGCTGATCTCTTCACCACGCATCACAGCCTTCTGCAGCGCAGTCTTGTTCACCCTGAGCCTTGGGCCGTTTAGGACCTGGGTGTAGATCTCTCCAGATACAGGCCCTGTCTCATCACTGTCTATAGTGAATCGATTGACGAGCTTGCTGCCGTTCTTCAGGCCATCGTTTACTCTAACTGCGATATCTATCCTGTGAGGCCCGTCTGGATAAAGGACTGGAACAGTCCAGGTATTGTTCTCAAAGCCAGATGGAGACGGGCTAGATGAGATGAATGAGACTCCGCAGTCGAACTCGTCGAAGATGGTGACGTTAGTGGCATTGACCTTTCCCTGGTTCTCATAAGTTATGACGTAGTTCAGCACATCTGTGACGTTGACGGGGTCCGGGCTGTCCTGCTTGGAGACAGAAAGCCTCATCGCTGCCACCTGAGACGATGCATTCCTCCTGTAGTCATCGACCCCACCTGAACCGTCCCTCCTGCCAGGAGTCCCTGCAGGAGCGCTCGACCAGGTCAATGTGGCGTTGTTGGAGAGGTTCTCGCCAGGAATGACGGCGCTGATAGTGGCATTGCAGCTTAAGATGGCCCTGTTCGCATCGTTCCAGGAGAGGTCCAGCTCCCCGAAGTGCCAGCCCAGGGGATCTGTGATCTCGCCATCCGGCCCGGATACGATCCTGGCAGATCCCGAAATGTACTCCATGCCCTGAGGCAAGACGTCTTCCACATTCACATCGAAAGATGAAGAATGGCTTTCAGAAGTGTGATAGACAGAGATCGTGTAGGTTATGTTGTCCCCGACAGACCCGGCCTTCGAGCTGGCCGCCTTCTCTATCTTCAGGTCAGGCTCGACTACTGTGATCGTTCCAGGATCGTCAGAGTCGAGCACAGTCTCTCCAGTGGCATTGACATACCGCATGGTCGAGCCCCCTAAAAGCTCAGTCCCATCCTGAATCCAGGGGGCGTTTGCAACTCTGGCGCTATATTTTACCCTGACGCCCGATATCTTTCCGAGGTCTCCAAAGGACCATCTCATGAACGATGGGTTCATCCCATCAGAGATATTCGAGATCTCATCAACTGGCATGGGGCCTTCAAATGAGATGCTGCTCTCGTTTATCACCAGACCTGCGGGCACTGTATCGTTTATCCAGAGGCAGTTTACCTCCTCCCCGTGCATGAAGTCTGCCCTGACCTCGAAGTCTACCATCTCGCCTATGGAGAAGCTCCTGGGACCGTCTGGCAGCTTTCTTAAAGCAGTCAGAGCGTCCACATCGGACCTGGCAGAGGCCTCCTGGCAAGAGCCGCCGCATCCAAGCCTGACCTTGGCCTCGCAGTAAGACGCTCCAGGAGAGATGAGCCTGGACCTGATGTGAGTCGAGGCGTTCTGGCCCGGATCGATGCTGGAAATATTCCAGACGAGGCCGCTGCCCGGAGAGTCAGCGCTCAAGAACTCAAGGCGATCGCTCAAAGCTGCCTCGACAATAACTCCATAGGCAGTGCCTGGGCCATCGTTCGTCACTGTGACCTCCCAGTTGATCTCGTCGCCAACTGCGGCCTCAAACAGATCCGGGACCAGAGTGATATTGAGGTCTGCCTTCCTCAAGTCGATTACAGAAGACTTCGCGGTGAGCGCTCCACCTGTGTAAGAGAGGTCTGCCTGCATCATTTGTGGAGTTGCGCCACACCCAGCTGTCAGGTTGAACTGGACCATCATGGACTCTCCAGGGAAAAGATCGCACGCAGCCTCGCCGTTAGATTTGCCCCTGGTAGACTCTTGAAACGCCCAGTTCGAGTCGAGGTCTGTGTCGTTTCCATCAGGGAATCTGGCCCAGCATCTGTCATCGTTCTTGCTGTCGGATTTTGATGCTGTGCCGTCGACCACAGCCCCAGAGGAGTCCAGAAGAGAGATGGAGATGGGCTTGGAGTTGACCAGAGAGCCGCTCGTCCAGGCAACTGAGAGGTATCCACCACTTGGAATGACTGTTCCCGAAGGTATGGACACAGCCTTTCCATAATAGCTGTCCAGCAGCTTCCATCTCCCTATGTCCACGCTGCCAGGCGTTGGATTAAAGAGCTCAACCCACTCATTTCCCGTCTCAGTGCCAGAGGGATTTGACTCGAACTCGTTTATCACAACGTGCCTGTGCGCTCTGAGAGCAGAGCTCAGATCCCAGCGAAGAGTTTTTCCATCAACTGCAGGCTCGCTTGCGATGCTCTCGCCTGAAAAGACGATCCTGGAGCCTCCAGAGTACGAGAACCCATCAGGAACTGTGGCGCTTGCAGCCAGCCTTCTGGCATAGGCTCCTGAGTTTCCTATCCATATCCCATAGGCATCCGGCTTGCAGATATCGGTCGCAGATGGAGCGAAGACAGATATTCCCATGCCCCCTAAAGATGAGGATCTCCTGGAATATACAGACGCACTGGATTGAGACTTCTGGCAAGCTCCCCCGCAGCCCCAGACAGCCTCTGCCCTGTTAGAGAGGGTGCCCTCGGAAAGCGAGAGAGTCCTTATCAAGACGACCTTCTCCTTTCCAGGGTCAATTTTCGAGTAGCTCCAGTTCAGTCTCCCAAGAGGAGAGTTTGCGCTGAGAAACTCCAGATTTGGATCAGGCGCATCTCTGATGCTGACGTTATACGCAGTCCCGTTTCCCACGTTCTTGACGGTCACAGTCCAGACGACCTCATCGCCCGCAGAGACCTCCTGGAATTCAGGCTCCACAGATAGAGCTATTTTCGCCCCATTTAGAGAGACCGCCTGCGGGCCTGAAGAGATGGTTTCTCCATTGCAATAGAGCTCTGCCACCATCTCCTGGCCCTCGGCTTCACAGGAGGCAGTCATGTTGAAGTCGACCTCAAGAGGGCCGTCATTTGAAGACCCGCGCGACGACTTCTGCAGCTTCCAGTCCGAATCCGAGTTCGTGTCCTGGCCATCTGGAACCCTTGCCCAGCAGGAGTCGTCGTTCTTGCTGTCCTTGGCTGCAATTGTCCTGTCAACCTCAGCTCCAGATGGATTCAGGAGCGAGATGGACACTGGCTCAGAGTTGATCAGCTCTCCACTCGTCCAGAGCACTGAGAAGAACCCATTCTTGCGAATCTTTGTGCCTGGGGGAATCGAGACGCTTTTTAGGCTGTGGCTCTCAAAGAGCTTCCAGGAGCTTATATTCAGGTCGCTCGATGTGGGATTGTAGAGCTCCACCCACTCGTACTTGGAGTCTGTTCCAGGGGGGTTCTGCTCGAACTCGCTTATCACCAGGTGGCTGGCAACTGCAAAATCCCAGCTGGTCCCATCGATCGACCAGATGAGGTTCTCGCCCTGGACTTCAGGCGAGACATAGCGGCTCTGCCCGCAAAAGGAGATCACAGAGCCTCCAGAGTAAGACAGCCCGGAAGGGCATGAGACGCTGAGGGTCGCACCTCCCGGAGTTGAAGACGCCCCGAAGATCTGAACCCCAAACGTCCCTGAGGTGCATGCATCCAGGCTTTGAGGCATGACGATCCCAAGGCTCACATCATCAGCTGTCGAATGTGTGGAAGCCCTTACAGACGACTGCGCCTGAATGCTCTGGCAGGGCGAGCCGCAGCCCCAGCTGGCCTCAGCTGAGAAGGTGAGTCCATCTAGAGATGCCACCTCTGTGACGATCTTCACCTCAGCGGTCTCACCTGGCAGGATCTCAGAGAGGCTCTGGTTCAGGGCGCTGCCTGAAGTGGTTCTGAGCCCTGCGCCAAGGGCACTGTCCACCTTTACATTGTGTGCCGATCCATTGCCTTTGTTTGCCAGGGTTACAGTCCAGGTGATCTCATCGCCCACCACAACTTCTGGGATATCGGGAGCGATAGAGAGGTTCAGGTCAGCCCCATCAACCGAGATTGGTCCTGACTCTGCAGATGAGAATCCAAGGCCGTAATTTATGCCAGCGTAGATCTTCTGTCCGCTTGATGCTTTGCAGTCAGCTGTCAGGTTGAAGGCGACCTCGATATATCCACCATTGGAAGAGCCGTTAGACGACTCCTGCAAGGCCCAGTCTGAGTCCGAACCCGTATCCTGGCCATCTGGAACCCTGGCCCAGCAGAGGTCGTCGTTGGCTTCATCTACTGCTGCAACAGTCCTGTCAACCTCAACCCCAGAGGGATCCAGGATTGAGATGGACACTGGCCTGGAGTTGATCAGCTCTCCATTCGTCCAGAGCACTGAGCAGAACCCCTTTCTGGGAACCTTTGTGCCTGATTGTATCGAGACGCCTTTTAGGCCGTAGCTTTCAACTAGCCTCCAGGAGCCTATATCCAGATCTCTCGAAGTTGGATTGTAGATCTCCACCCACTCCCTTTTGGAGTCTGCTCCAGCGGGATTTTGCTCGAACTCGTTTATTACCAGGTGGTTGGCAGTGGATAAATCAGCTAAAGCATCTGCCAGAGGCCAGGTCAGGCTTCTGTCCTGAACTGAAGGCGCTATGATGTGATCGTGTCCGCATGAAGAGATCACTGAGCCCCCGGAGTAAGACAGCCCAGGAGGCATTGTGACGTTTAAGCTTGCACTTTTTACAGCACCAGATGCTCCGAAGATCCGAACTGCAAACGCCTCAGGCGAGCAGATATCAAGGCTCGATGGAACAGAGACGTTCAGGCTTATCCCCTCAGGCTCTGAAGGCGCAGATGCATTTACAGATGACTGTGCATGTACGCTCTGGCAGGGCGCACTGCAGCCCCAGCTGGCCTCAGCTGAGATATTGAGGCCTTGAGAAGAGACTACTCCAGTGAAAAGCTCAGTCTCAACTGCCTGGCCTGGCCATATCTCAGAGAAGCTCAGGTTCAATGCGCATCCAGGCGAGGCCTCAAGCCCACCGCCCAATGTGAAGTTCAGCTGGACATTGTGGGCAGCTCCTGGCCCAAGGTTTTCCAAAGACACATTCCAGGCGACGTCGTCACCCACTCCGGCTTCGAGGACACTTGGAACGAGAAAGAGCTTTAAGTCTGCTCCCTCCAGAGCTATTGGTCCTGACTCGGCTGATGCAGAAGTTTTGCCATAATAAATTCCAGCCGAGACCTTCTGGCCGCTCGACGCTGAACAGCTGGCTGTCAGGTTAAAGGCGATCTCTGCGAACTCACCAGGATTAAGATCGCTCAGGGCACCGCCATTAGATGAGCCCCTGGTTGGAGCCTGGAACTTCCAGTCTGATCCCTGGCCGGAATCAAAGCCGTCGGGGAGCCTCGCCCATGCCAGATCTGAAGCGCTCTCATCCACGACGCTTGAAGTCACGTCCACCTCCCTGCCAGAAGGATCATAGAGCGTCAGGCTCATCTGGTTTGAGTTGATAAGAGAGCCGCCCCATGTGAGGACGTAGTAGCCACCGCCCGCTATGACAGTCCCGGAAGGAATATACTGCCTGGAGCTATAGTAGCTATCTTTCAAAGTCCAGCCGCCGATATTGACAGCAGAAGACGAGGGGTTGTAAAGCTCGACCCACTCGTTCCCAGAGTCGGTCCCAGCCGGGTTCTGGTCGAACTCGTTTATCACAACGTGCCTGCATCTTTTGAGACCTGTGCTCAAGTCCCAGCTCAGGACCGCTCCCTCCTGCAAGGGCTCCAAGGCGCTCTCTGATCCCAGGAAGGAGAGAGTCGAGCCGCCGGAATAACAGAAGCCCTCCGGCATCTGGGCTGTGGCAGATATGCCTGACGCACTCGCCCCCTGGGATTCGACCTTTAAGATGTACCTCTCAGCGCTGCACAGGTCGACCTTCGAGGGCGCCTCTACGCTGAAGTTGAGAGCGGCAAAAGTGGGATCTGAGACCACGGATATGGGGCCAGACTCAGCCAAGAGCGAGCCTCCCTGGTAAGAGAGCACTGCAGAGACCCTCTGGCCGCTTGATGCTCCTGAGCCTGCAGTCATGTTGAACTCCAGCTTCAGGGGCTCGTCGTTCTGGGAAGCCCTGGACGACTCCTGATACCTCCAGTCAGAGTCCTGGTCTGTATCCCTACCATTTGGATACCTGGCCCAGCAGAAGTTGCCATTTCCAGAATCGGTCATGCTCTTTGTCCTGTCAACCTCCAGAGACCCAATGCTGGACAAAGAGATGTACATGGGGTTGGAGTTGATCAGAGTATAGGGCCAGGTGACTGTGAAGTATCCACCAGGAGGGATGATGCCGCTGGGAATTATGTATGTCTTTTTATAATAGCTGTCCTTGAGAGTCCAGCTGCCTATGTTGACTGAAGAAGAAGTCGGGTTAAAGAGCTCTATCCACTCACCTCCAGTATCAGTGCCCTGAGGGTCCTGCTCCACCTCGTTTATGACCACGTGATTCCCTGATCTCCCAGAGGCGACAGTCTGCGAGAGATCCCAGACAAGGCTCTCGCCAATAGAAGGCTCGAACTCCCATGAGGAGCCTGCAAAGCTGATCCTGGAGGCTCCTGAGTACGAGAAGCCAGATGGCAGGGACGCAGACAGGCTAATGCTCGAACCGGGGATGCTGTAAGAGTCGTTGATCACGATCGCACACCTGACAGGCGTCCCCTCATCGACCTCAGAGGCTGCAGTGACGCGAAGGTCCACAGATGCCGCGCAAGGTGATAAGAGGATCGAGACTGCGCTGGTCAGAACCGCCAGCATCAATGCTAGGCTCAGGAGACCGCAGCCAGATTGCCCAGATCTCAGGATGCGAGAACCTTCCCAGGATGAGACGCCAGAACAGAGCTTCATGTCCTGCACCTGCCGCAATGTAGATCCGCTCAAGACCACCACCACAGACCAGAACAGCTGTCCAGCCGACATGCGCCAACTGTACAGCGCCGAGACTGTATAAATAAATTATATCAGTTTGGTTGCCAGGACATTATTTAAATTTTTCCCAGACTTGCAAATAAGTGGCGAAAAGAGATACAAATATGTAAGATACGCCCTATAATATCCTAGTTTTGTATAAATACATTGTCAGCGGCAGCTATTCTTTCTGCCGCTTGCCGAACCTGGGCTTTGGCTTGTACTTCTCTCCTGATTTGATGGCGCCCATGCTTTTGTTTACGCTTATGGCCACAGCCCTCTCAAGCATCTCCTCACGATGCCGCCTGTTGTTGGCTGCTCTCTTGACCACTATGTAGTTGATCACCAGAAACGCGGGGACCATCAATATGCATATCGCGACGATTAGCCAGATCTCCATGATCCCAATATTTGTATACGGATATAAAACACCTGTGGAAGGCATTGAGTTCAACAGGGCTATGTCCAGAGCTTAATTACAGCCAGAAGGAGGCGCTCTGAACCTGGAGAGAAGCCTTGAGTAGAACTCCTTTTCTGGACCTTCAGTTGTCCTCACAAGCCGGTCCAAGATGAGCTCAGGGGTGCTCTTTGCAAGGTAGTTGTACCTGGGAGTCCTCCTGACCACGAGATTGTTATCTTTGTCCAGGCCCTCTGCCTCAATTCCGTCTACTCTTATGGAGGTCTTGGCAAACCTCTTGATCTCCTCTGCCAGGTGGCTGACGAACACTGCTGCAGACCCCTGGAGGTTTATCTCGTCTAAGATGCAGGCTATGATCTTGGCTGAGGCCCCAGGCTCAGTTATGGCCTCAAGCTCGTCTGCCAGGACCAGCTTTCTCTTGAGAGTCTCAACCACAGAGAGCTTTCGCATCGCAGTCTCGAAGGCTCCAGCTGAGAGCGTGCCCCTGCTCTTTGTGAAGTAGTACAGCTCCTGGAAGAGGCAAAGCCTGCACACTCCTGCAGGAACTGGAAGGCCCATCTGGGCAAGGATCAGTATCTGGGAGACCAGGTCCAGGAGAGATGTCTTGCCTCCAGAGTTGACGCCGCTTAAGATCGCCGTCCTCTCAGGGTGCTCCACCAGGCCAGTGTTCCCAAGAGAGTAGCTCACAGGCTCTGCCTTGTCCAGGAAGAGGTTGTGCCCATCCTCGAACCCAAGACAGGGCTCGTTCACAATCTCAGGCATCCTCAGTCCTTCAGCCAGGGCAAACTTTCCAAGGGCATAGGAGGCGTCGAACTCCATGAGCCTGGAGATCATCTCTTTGACTGAATCTCTCTTGTCAGACAGACTCCTGGCCAGGTCCCTCTTGGCAAAGAGGTCTCTTGAGGCGAGCCTGGAGCGCATATCCTGCTCGAACCTGCGCAGAGCCTGGCGGTCTATCTCAAGAGGGTACTGCACATCCACGTCAAACACCTCATCCAGGCGCACAGAGTCAGGGCCTGAGAGCATCAGGCCTGATGCGCACCTGGCCTTGGCTTCAGTTAGGACCTGCTGGAAGGTACCCCTCATCTGGACCTCGAAGAGATCCCTGACGCCCTCTCCCCTGCCCAGAGCCTGGAGAAGGTCTACTCCTGCTAGGGTGATGGAGCTGGCCTCAATCCTGGCACGAAGCTCTGAGTTTGCCCACTCTTGAGCCTCGTTCACGCGCCCTGCCAGCGACTGGATCTGGGTTTTGAGCCTATCTGAGTCTGCATCCTGGGCCTTTGTGAGCTGCTTTAGGAGGCTGCATAGCTCGCCTAAGCCCTCGAACGCCTCTATTCCGTGATCATGGAGAAGCCCAGAGGCACCAACTGCAGCCTGTAAAGTCTCCATGTTATCAGAGTAGTATCCCAGCACCGATTCAGGCGCAAGATACCACTCATCAAGCCTGTCAGCAGCCTCGACCTCAAACCCATGAGGGCAGCTCTTCATCTCTCCTGCTACGCAGACGTGGCCGTACCCGCGTGATATGTCCAGGATCTCGCCTGGGCTCTCAGCCAGAAGGACGTCTATAAGCCTGTCTATTCCTCTGGACTTGAGGAGGTTGAAGGCCTCTGTTGAGGCTGCGACCACAGCCCTCTCCTTCACTTTAGGTGGAGACCTCTCCTTTAAGGGCCTGATCGCTCCCAAAAGCCTGTCCATCTCAGTCCCGTCGAGCCTTCTTGCCACCTCCACTGAAGCCTCTGATGCTTTGCGGTTCTCATCTATTAGCTCAGCAGATGACGATGGAAAGAGAAGCCCGATCTTCAGCCTGGCATAGTCGGTATGGGCGTACCTGGCTATGCGTTCGATCAGCAGCTGATAGATTCTCCTTGCCTCATCAGTGGCCAAAAAGTCACCAGGAATAACGCCATAGTGCATTCCAGTTGCCCACTGTGCCATCGCCAGTGCCTGGCGTTCTCCTACAACTGATAAAAGCCCGGACACGTCGCGGCTGATGACTGCCTCTAGAGCAGACTCCTCACTTCCGTACTGGCCTATCAGGCGGTCCCTCATCCTGGACCCTATGCCTGGAATATCGGTGAGCTTCAACGGCACCGAGATCGTCTGGATAGAATAAATCTCTTGCTGCGAGAAGGTTGATATCCAGGAAGCTCACTCGTGAAACTGTGCTGCTACATGATATCTTAGGCCTGAGCCTGGAGGAGGAGATCTTCCTGGCAGAAGAATCTTTAGAAGACCTTCTTGACTTAAGCGTCACAGAGGAGATATTATCATCTGGAATAGACCCCTCAGAGCGCATCATTGTCAGATCGGATAAAGGCCTGGAAGGAGTTGCCCTCCACCTGAAAGACCCAACCGATTTCTGGCTGTTTCTCACTGACAGGTACTCGGACAAAAAGGTCCTGCAAGGATTCTTAAAAGACATCTCAAGAGAGGTCCAAGCAGATGACAATTCTTTCCTGGAGGCCATAATAGAGTACTTCTCTCTCGCCCTGGCAGGAGAGCTCCTGTGCGAGAGCTGCACAATGAGCGAGCCGCCAGCCTATCAACAAGACAGGATAGAGAGATTGGAGGCGCTCCTGAAAAGAGAGCTTCCAGAAGAGATGAGCCTTTTAGAGATAGGATGTGGAGACGGCACTGCCACCCAGGCAATGCGAAATCTTGGACTAAACCCGCTCTCAATGGACAACGACAGGTGCTACATCTGCCAGGCCATAAAGGCCGGCCTTCTTGACCCCAGAAGAGCGTTTATCATGGACGCCAGGCTTCTGGAAGGCATCTTTGCGCCGGAATCGTTCGACGCAGTGCTGGGCTTCATGGTGGGAATGATAGACAGCGCGAACTGGCACATCTGGAAGGAGATACTCGTCAAATCCTCTGGCCTGGCGAGGAAGATGGTGATATTCACTGTGTACACCAGAAAGGAGGCAGATATAATCGCGAAGGCAATGGCGGAAACTGGGTGGGAAGGCAAGATAATCGATAATCGTGACCGAAATGGAATCTACGATCAGTGGGCATATATCGCCGAGAAGAAGTGCTGACGGATAGGTTTAATACAGCCCAGGAACCCGATTGAACTAAGGTGAACCTTATGTCTCAGTTCAAGAAGCGAGAGAGCGAGAGGAAGGGCGATAAGAAGCAGGAGAATCTGAGAAAGAAGCTCATCGAGGAGAATATAGAAGACTTAAGAGACATAAGCGGAGAAAAGGAGTGAGATACAAGAGAAGCTGTAAATTCCAGAAGTGCTTAACTTAAAACTTCTGAACCCCCTTCAAACAGATGTATGAAGGAAAATAGCGAGGCGGCCACCCTCATCTCGGATCGCCTTTTCTTTTGATTGCACCAATTATCCGGTCGCCCTTATTGCCTGTGATGGCCACCAGCCTCTCGAATAGGGGCGAAAATATGCCTGAGGCGTCTTCCTCAAGACGACTCTGCCTCTGTGCTTAGCGTCTTGCTCAGCTCTTTTAGCTTCTCTATGCTCTCCATAGTCTTGGCCGATTCGCGCCTCTTCTCGTCCTCGAAGTGCTTTATTATGTCGTTTAACGACTTGGTCAGGCGGTAGACCTTCATTGGCCTTCCCTTTCCATCCTTCTTGATCTCGCGCTCCTCGACCCAGTTGTTCAGGCGAAGAGTCCTCATGGCAATTGAGACCTCAGGCTGCCTGAGGTTAGATCCAATCTCGATCTCGCGGGAGGTAGCCTCTTCGACGTTTGCGAGATAGGTGATCATGCTTGCAACATTTCTCGGAATTCCAAGCTCTCGCAGCACCTCTACGAACTCGCGATCGTTATCGTCCAAGACTTTCACTGAAAATTGTCTCATAATAATCACTTTCTATTCTTTTAGATAACAAATACTTTATCATATAAATAGTTTATTTTTGTTACCACTATAAGATTATCGCAGGGCAGTGAATTGACTTTTTAGCCCACATCAATTGAATTATACGTTAAAAAGATAAATTTATCTGATCTTTGCGCCCGGCAGAAACATCCTTCAGGATAGTAAGAGCCCAGCATCTCAGAATCACAATAATAGGCCGCGCGAGGGTCCAGAGATCGAAGCCGTCATAATAATAAAAGATCGAAAGATAGTTGAACAAAGGCAGATCAAACGACAGGTGAATAATGATGCGAAGATAGATATATCTGCTGCTTCACTCCCCTTGGCCATGGATGTGAAGCTGGATCCCTGGGGCGCAGTGCAGGTCGACGACTACTCTAAGCTCTTCGATGAGTTCGGGATATCGAACTTCGACGAGATCCTGCCGCAGATAAAGAGCCCCCACCCTTACATGAGGAGGAAGATAATCTTCGGCCACCGCGATTACGGCTCAGTTCTGAGAGCCATGCAGGAGAAGAGGCCCTTTGCAGTCATGAGCGGGTTCATGCCCACAGGAAGGGCGCACTTCGGCCACCTCATGGTCATGAACGAGATCATCTGGCACCAGATGCAGGGGGGCGACGCATTTGTTGCCATAGCGAACATGGAGGCTCACTCGGTCAGAGGCGTAAGCTGGCAGAGGTGTAGAGATTTAGGGATAAATGAGTACATCCTGAGCCTCATAGCTCTAGGCTTCAAGCCTTCAGGCCACATTTACTTTCAGTCGGAGAACTTCCTCATGAGGAACCTCGCGTTTGAGCTCGCCATTGCAGCCAACTTCTCAGAGGTTTCAGCCATCTACGGCTTCTCAGGAGAGACCAGCATCGCCCACATGGCAAGCGTCATGATGCAAAGCGCAGACATCTTGCACCCCCAGCTGAAAGAGTATGGAGGCCCAAAGCCAGTGGTAATTCCAGTGGGCTCAGACCAGGACGCCCACATAAGGCTGACAAGAGACCTGGCTTACAGGATGAGGAAGTTTCTGGTGGAGCCAAGAGAGAACTACATAAGCATCCGTGGAAAAGCAGCGGGCCAGGACCTGATGGACATGGCCTACCAAGCTCTCAAGGAGTCAGGCTGCCAGAAGGTCAAGAAGTACGAGGAGCACATAGACGTCTTTGGGACAGCTGACATAAACCGCATAGACGAGATCATAAGGGACGTAGAGGTGAAGCACGGAGACTACGGGTTCCTGCCGCCAGCCTCCACATACCACAGGTTCATGACAGGGCTTACAGGCGGAAAGATGTCCTCATCCAAGCCTGAGAGCCACATAGCTCTGACTGAAGACCCGAAGGAGGCTGCCAAGAAGATAATGAGGGCAATCACAGGCGGAAGGCAGAGCCTGTCAGAGCAAAAGAAGCTCGGAGGAGAGCCTGAGAAGTGCTCAGTCTACGAGTTTCTTGTATTCCATCTCTCAGAGGACGACAAGGAGCTTCCTGAGATCTACGAGGAGTGCAAGACAGGGAAAAGGATGTGCGGCACGTGCAAGAAAGACGTCGCAGAGCGCATACAGAGGTTCCTCACAGAGTTCCAGCAGAGGCGCGAAGAGGCAAGAGAGAGGCTCCCAGAGTACGGAATCAAAGCTTGACCGATCATGATTATGGGTTCAAGGCCTGACGCCAAGCCTTGACCCCAAGTCTGAATCCCAAGCCTGATCACCGCCCTGCCTGCTCAAGATGCCTGCTCTTTGACCTTTTTGAGGACGACTATATCTCCAATCTCTGTTGTGGGATAGTTTCCAGTCTCATCTTTCTCCATGAACTTGACCATGTCCCAGATGTTCAGTAGAGCAGAAGAGACCCCAGATAGAGCCTCCATCTCAACTCCAGTCTTTCCAATCGTTGTCACCTCGACCTCTGCCCTGATGGAATCCGGCTCGAAGCTGAAGTCGACCTTTATGGAGGTAATCGGAATCTGGTGGCACATGGGAATGGCCCTTGGAGTCTCTTTTACAGCCATGATGGCTGCAATTCTCGCAATGGAGAGCACATCTCCCTTGGGGACTGTGCCTGCTTTTATTGCCTCTATGGTTGACTCCTTGAGGCGAATCATCCCTGAGGCAGTGGCTGTCCTCCTCACAGGCGGCTTCTCAGTTATGTCTATCATCGTCTTCCCTCATATAGGCCAGAGAATTGCGTCAAATCAGAGCCTCACAGCCTCAGGTATCATCTCAATTACATCTGTTGCCACAAGGCTGTCTCCTTTCTCAGCAAAGGCCAGGTCTCCTGCCCTTCCTGAGACGAAGGCCGCTGCAGTTGCAGCCCTCTGTGCTCTCGCTATGCAGTAGAAAGAGGCCGTGATCCCGGCCAGGCAGTCGCCCGTGCCTCCTACAGCCATGCCTGGGTTTCCAGTGGTGTTGCCGCGAACTGTCTGGCCATCGGAGATTATGTCCACCCTCCCCTTGACCAGTACCACGAGATTTCGTCCTGCTGCGAACTTCATCACAGGCTCAATTCTCTCCTGGTAGAAGGGCTGATGCGCGCTTGGAAGCTCTATAGAACTGATTCTCTTGAACTCTCCTGCATGAGGAGTGACTATGCCCTTTAAGGGAAGGTCTGGCAAGAGGGCATCTGCATCTATTACTGCTCTTTTGCACAGTGGAATTATCTCCTTTAAGGCCTGATGAGTCTCAGGAGCCCTTCCCAGGCCCATGCCCATCACAACCACGTCGTGAGAGGCTATCAGGCCCTTAAGCTGCTCTAAGTCCTCAGGCACCAGATGGTCAGAAGACAGCTCCCTTACTATCAGGTTTGGGGAAAAACCAGCTATGGTCTTGGCCGAGGCCTTCGGAGTGGCCACAGTCACTATGTCAGCCCCGGCCCTCATTGCTGCCAGAGCCGTCAGAGCCGGAGCGCCGGTATAGGGGCCTCCGCCTATGACGAGCACCCTTCCGCTGTCTCCTTTGTGGCTGTCTGGAGAGCGCACACCAAGAAGCCTCAGGTCCCCAGGGCCTACCAGGAACTCTGCCATCTCAGGAATTCCTATGTCTGCCACCTTGACCTCGCCCGACATCCCGTGCTTTGGCCTGTGAAACGTTAGAGTCAGATCAGGATTCACAGATTTGGATGTGCCAAAACCGCTTGGAACGTCCACTGAGATTATCGCTTTTTTGCATGAGTTCATGGCATCGATGGCATAGGCCTCAATTCCCTTTATGGGATCGCGAACGCCTGTGCCAAAGACAGCGTCCACTATCAAGTCATGCCCGCCAATCTCAGAGAGATCGCCTGGATCTAAGACCTCTTTTAAAGAAAATCCCATTTCCTCAAGTATCTTCCAGTTGCGCCTGGCCTCATCTGTTGAGATATCCCTGGACCTGCCAAGAAGATAAGTGGTGACGTCAAAGCCCGCCAGATGCCGCACAGCGACGAATGCATCTCCGCCATTGTTTCCTCTGCCAGCAACTACTGCAATGTTCCTTCCAGGGGAGAAAAGACCCACCTCGCGTGCGAGGGCTGCCCCCGCGTTCTCCATCAGCTGGAGGGGCATCAGCCCAAAGTATCTGCAATTCTCATCTATTGCCTTCATCTCTTCAGGAGAGACTGATCTCATATGCCTGCTGTATGCAGTTATGAGGATAAAGACTATCCGTTCAGACACTATGGCCCTGCAGGGCTTTAGTCGATATCGAAACGAGGATAATTTCCTGATGCATCTACCTGAATTGAGGTAATAACCGGCAGTGCTAACCTGAGCATATGATCAGTCTTAACGACAAATTATCCATAAAACGCATTCCTACCCATTTATCTACAAAAAATTAGAACAGTAAGTCTGCAGATGCTGGGGAGGCATCTGAGAAATAAGGAGGCAAATGAGAACATGAAATACATAATAGCAGCAGTGGTAGCTCTGCTTGTGCTCGCAACAGGAGCACTGGCAGCAGGCTCAGGCGGAGAACCAGGCGGATGCGATGGCAACTGCGATGGAAATGACACGAACCCCGAATTCCCATGCCCCAACTGCCCGGATGTCTGGCAGGGCAACGTCATTTATCAGACCAATGACCAGTCATCAGTAAATTCGCAGACTGGATACACCTACCAGAAGGCAGCCAACTGGGCAGTCGTTGCTGGAGACGACAACTACCTGCAGCAGGACAACATACAGCAGGCTGCAGTTGCAGACGCTGGAGCTGCATATGAGAACAGCACAAACATCGCTCTCATAGTTGGCAACGCAAACGAGGCCTATCAGCTCAACGACCCGATGGTCCAGCTCAACCAGCTCAACGAGATCATAATCCTCGGAGAGGGCAACTACGCTGATCAGAGCAACATAGCAAACGCAAACGCCACATATGGAGTAATCAACCAGGACCAGTGGAACTTCGGCCTGATCTTCGGAAACAACAGCACGCTTGTCCAGAGCAACGTAGCAAATGCAGACAACCAGGGAACAGCAGCTGCAGTCATCAACCAGACCCAGGCAAACGCAGCTTACCTCTACGGCTACGAGAACTACGTCAACCAGGCCAACGTAAATGACGCCACAGTGCTTGTGAACTGCTCAAGCAACATCGACCAGATAGCCAAGAACCTCGCATTCGCCATAACCTCATGCTGCTCGCCAGAGTTCATGCCTGTGTGCAACAACACCAGCATGGAAGGAGAATGCCCAACAGTGCCAGTCACACCACCAGTGGCTCCAGAGTACCCAATAGAGGAGTACCCGCTGGACCCGTGAGAAGGGCCAAGACTGAAAGTTAGGAAAGCTTAAAGGAGGGCGATCTTCGCCTTCCTTTTTTCACCCTATCCGCTCTTCATGCATCTGCTCAAAGTTGTAAATCTAAAAGGAAGGGGAGTTATGTTCAAGATCACAAAAATGACGATCATAATTGCAGTGCTCTTCGCCTGCATCTCTTCAGGACAGGCCGATTGGAAAGGCACAGACTCGCTGGACGTGACTG
The DNA here is from genome assembly GCA_964639235.1 of uncultured Methanotrichaceae archaeon. GTDB lineage: Archaea > Halobacteriota > Methanosarcinia > Methanotrichales > Methanotrichaceae > CAZXDN01. The sequence continues at coordinate 23,876 of CAZXDN010000010.1, forward strand.
CCAAAGGCGACGACACTCTGGCAGTGATCACAGATGCAAAGAGCAATGTCAACACAGATGAGTCTACAAAAGATTATACAGGATATACAGTTACAGCAGGGGCAAGTGAAGTCGATATAACCAGCTCCTCCACGATGACAGGAGTGAGCGACGAGGGAGAAGAGCAGACTGTGGGAACTACTGTGTCTGAGAGCTTCACCAATCTGCCAACAAGCCTTGTATTTGGATTCGTACACCAGCAGAGCTTTGACTTCTCAGACACGAGCGACATAATCACAGACGTGAACACTATGATGCTGACTTTTGGAGCCGATACCACATCAACAGACGAGTATGCAGACTATTTATCTGATCCATCGTCCATGGACCCGGATTTTCCAGATGTAGATGTCTTTAACCTGGTCACCTCTGAGGACGCTTTAAACGAGATGGTGGATGAGTCGCTGGAGAGAGCTGGAAGCGGAGTGACTCTTGAGAAGCTCAAGAACCTCCAGTATGAACTCAGCTATGACAGGAGATACTCCTCCAGCAGGAATGGAGAGAGCTGCTACTGGGGAGAGTCGAAGAACAAGGTGATAAGGCTTACCTGAGGGGCTTGAAAGATATGAGAGCGCTGGAGTTTCTGGCCATCCTGGCTCTAGTTCACACAGCTGTATGTGATATCAGCATCCACAACACCTACTTCACAGACACTACGACAGTATATGACAACGTCGAGCTTGGAGGCATAGAGTACTCCAATGGAGTAAGCATAGACAACGCCAACATCTACGTGTACGGATATGGATGGTCCAAAGACGGCGTAGAAGGCCTCATAGACAACGAGGTGACTTTGGCATCCGACGGCGACATCATGAGCGGCAGATTCGGAGCAAGGTCAAGCGACGTTGGCTATGCAAAGAGCATAGTAGCTGGCAACAGCGACTATGTGAAGATCGAGTACGGCGTGGGATCTGGACAGGCCATTGCTGGAGGAAGCTCCATGTATACAAGCGGCCTCCAGAGATTGGCGATCGAGAACATGACCTACTCAGGCTCCGTTTCTGCAGTGGCAGACACCCTGGATATGGGGGGCTCAGTCACCAGGATACCGGAAGGGCAAAACGACACCAAAGACGTCAGCTTCAGGCAGTACCTGACGGTACAGCGGGGAGACAAATGGGCCACGATAGAGTCCTACATCGCCACAAAGAAGGGCAATGAGACAAAGTCGGATATGCCAATCATTGCTCCTGTGTTCAGATTCGACGACAGCATCACCGGCAGCAAGGATGAAGCGACAATTGCAGGAGCTGAGATCAACGTCCTTGCAGGAGACCGGAACACAACAGTGTACATGAACGGAAACAGCTCATCACTTAGCCAGAAGCATCATGGACCTGTAGTCGTGCCTAAGATGCCTGTAGAAGAGCTGGAGAGCATGGACTTAGATCAGATAGCAGCCATCAGGATAACTGAGAAGCTGTATATGACCTACAAGCTGGACATATGATCCAGGGGCCTTTATCCTGCAAAGAGATCAAAGGCGCCAGCAAAAATTAGATCCCTGAGCAGATGAAGGCCGCCTTAGCCTGGCGCCTTCATTTTGGGACATATCAGCATTGGCCAGTGCAGGCACATCCCTTTGGAATCGAGCCTGCGCTTATTTTTTATGTATAACATTAGACATCAAGAATATATTTACAGTTATTTCTTGAAGATACAGCTCGCCACATATCAGCATATAATGCCACATATATTCCAATCAGAGAGATTTTAGTCGAAATAGTCAAAATTTTAGTAAAATATTATCAACAATTAGTATTTTTAACTTAGGAGTTATCTTAACAGCAAATGGTACATAATAATGTTTCCTACCAGTATATCTAGGAAAAATTAGAAAGGTCTGGTATCCGGTCGTATGGAATTACGATCGAGCCAAATAAGAGGAGGAAAAGGAGAAGATGAAGTACATAATAGCAGCAGTAGCAGCCATGCTTCTGCTGACATCAGGAGCGATGGCGCTCGTAGGAGCAGGAGGATTCGAGGTGGGAGCCACATCCGGAGGCACGCCAAACCCGGACTACCCCAATGCCAGCTGCCCCAACTGCCCAGCAGTTTTTATGGGCAACAACATAGTCCAGACTAACGACCAATCATCCATTGGAAGCGATGGATCTTCGTCACAGAAGGCTGCAAACTGGGCAGTGGTAGCAGGAGACAACAACTACCTCTTCCAGACCAATGTCCAAGATTCACTAGTGGCCAACGATGGAACTGTAAACCAGAACTCCACAAACCTGGGGCTGCTCATAGGGACAGGAAACGAGGCCCATCAGCTCAACGATCCTGCTGCATCGCTCTCACAGATGAACGAGGTCATAATTCTCGGCAACTATAACTACGCTAACCAGAGCAACAACGCAACAGCTGACGCAGGCAACGCCACAGTCTACCAGAGCCAGAACAACTTCGGACTGATCTTCGGAAACAACAGCACGCTTCTCCAGAGCAATATGGCAGAGGCATACAACTACGGAGATGTGGGCTCAGTCATCAACCAGACACAGGCTAACGCAGCCTACCTCTACGGCTACGAGAACATGATCAACCAGACCAACATCAACAACGCCACAGTAAACGCGAACTCCACAGCCTCGATCAACCAGACAGCAAAGAACCTGGCATTCGCCATCTCATCATGCTGCTCGCCAGAGTTCACGCCTGTATGCGAGAACAATACCACCTTCAGCGAGGGATGCCCTGCAGTGCCGAGCACGCCACCTGTTGCGCCAGAGTATCCGCTGGCTGACTACCCACTCGATCCGTGAGGATTGAGGAAGAGGAAGGCAGCTCTAGACCTTCCTCTTATGCATTTCTTTTTACATTTCAGTGCTCAAGGCATCAGAGGTCGCATCAGGTTAAGGCCGACGCGATTATGCCCGCAGAGCAGATGTGACCCGGACCTCATGCCTGGGCTTGCGGCCGACTTTTGGGATCAAATGCTCAGCATCAATTCAGACAGCCCACTACATAGAACCAGACAAATGCTCTCGATTCAATCATCGTAAATACTCTTGCTAAGAATGTTTAAATCTTAAACTTAGTATTATCAAAAATTATTAAGTTTAAGTCCTAATTCATGTAAACGGCAAAACATATGGGATAATGTTTCCTACCAATAGATCTAGAAAAATAGCAGAGTTAAGGTTAGCCGATGATCCAGAGGGATCGAAGATTCGAGGAGGCAAATGAAAAGAGATGAGATACCTAATAGCGGCATTAATGGCAGTTCTCCTGCTGACATCATCGGGAGCTGCGCGCGTAGGAGCTGGAGGACTTCCAGGAGTAAGTGGTCCAGGAGATACGGTTAACCCGCCGCCCACCAACACTGGCGATAATGAGGACACGCCTGATCAGACACAACCAAGTGAAGCAGTGTTTATTGGAAACATCATCGTTCAGACAAACGACCAATCAGCTCTGGCAAGCGAGAGCGGGTCCTCAGTACAGAGGGCTGCAAACTGGGCAGTGGCAGCAGGAGACGACAACCGCCTCTACCAGACCAACATCTTGCCCCTGCAGGTATCGGGCATGGGAATGATATACCAGAACTCCACTAACCTGGGACTGCTCATAGGGACAGGAGACGAGGCTCACCAGTTCAACGACCCCACATCATCGCTCTCACAGATGAACGAGGTCATAATCCTCGGCTTCTACAACTACGCCAACCAGAGCAACTATGCCTCAGCTGATGCAAGAAACGCGACAGTCTACCAGAAGCAGAACAGCTTTGGCCTGATCTTCGGAAACAACAGCACGCTTCTCCAGAGCAATATGGCAGAGGCATACAACTACGGAGATGAAGTCGCATCCATCAACCAGACCCAGGCTAACGCAGCCTACCTCTATGGCTTTGAGAACCGCATCAACCAGACCAACATCGACAGCGCGACAATAGACGCGAACTCCACAGCCTCGATCGACCAGACAGCAAAGAACCTGGCATTCGCCATCTCATCATGCTGCTCGCCGAAGTTCATACCAGTGTGCGAGAACTACAGCATGGAAGGAGAATGCCCAGAAGTGCCAGGCACACCGCCTGCCTCGCCGGAGTATCCGCTAACTGACTACCCACTCGACCCATAAATTGGCCCAAATCGCGAGGCGAAAAGACGCCTCCTTTTTTTCTAAATTTATAACTGGTTTTACAAACTAAACCTGTAGAATGGCAACGGCATTACATATTGCAATATGCCCCGATCACCAAGATGCCATATGCAGCCAACTATGGTCCTTTTTCGGCCCATGCTGACTCCATAGTGCGCAGAAGCTCTGAGCATCAGATGGCAGTGGATGTCTTGGATATATAAGCCAGCCCAAGTCCATTTGTGCCTGCTTTTCAGCACTCTGCTCTGCAAAGAGGCTTGCCCAGATTGCAGCAGCCCATCAGGAGGAAGCAAACGAAGGCACTCGGTCTTGCATTTTTCCAAATCCCAGTTCAGAATGGTTAAAACTTAAACTAAATATTGGCAACAAATAGTGTTATCAAGTTAGAAACCATGTGGGCGTCAAATGGTACATAATATTGTTTCCTACCAATATATCTAGAAAAAATTAGAAAGGTAGGGTCGGCCGATCGTCCAGAGGGAAGATCGGGCAGAATTCTAGGAGGCAAGTGAATAAATGAAGTACATAATAGTGGCTATAGCAGCCATGCTTCTGCTGACCTCAGGAGCAATGGCAAGAATTGGAGCAGGTGGATTCCCGGTAGGATGCGGGGACGGCACAGTTAACCCACAATTTCCAAATGAGAGCTGCCCTAACTGTCCAGAGATCTTCATGGGCAACCACATCGACCAGATGAACGACCAATCATCAATCAACTCTCAGGACGGAGATACAGTCCAGAAGGCCGCAAACTGGGCAGTGGTGGCAGGAGACAGCAACTACCTCTTCCAGACCAACATCCAGTCCGCAGCAGCCGCTGACAACGGAACTGTAAACCAGAGCTCGACTAACCTGGGACTTCTCATAGGAACAGGAAACGAGGCTCACCAGTTCAACGATCCAACTGCATCGCTCTCACAGATGAACGAGGTCATAATCCTCGGCTTCTACAACTACGCTAACCAGAGCAACTACGCAGCAGCAGACGCAGGAAACGCCTCAGTCTACCAGAAGCAGAACAACTTCGGCCTGATCTTCGGAAACAACAGCACGCTTCTCCAGAGCAACGACGCAGAGGCATACAACTACGGAGATGAAGTCGCATCCATCAACCAGACCCAGGCTAACGCAGCCTACCTCTACGGCTATGAGAACATGATCAACCAGACCAACATAAACAACGCAACAGTGCTCGTAGACTGCTCAGGCCAGATCAACCAGACAGCAAAGAACCTCGCATTTGCCATAACCTCCTGCTGCACGCCAGAGTTCACGACTGTGTGTGAGAACTACAGCATGGAAGGAGAATGCCCGGCAGTGCCAAGCACACCGCCAGCAGCTCCAGAGTACCCGCTGACGGAATACCCGCTTGACCCGTAAGATAGCTTAGACACAGATGCAGGCGATGGGAAAAGGCCTTGGAAGGCCAGTTCCCTCTCTCTTTTTTCTAACATGGGCTTGGCCTGCACAGGATTTTGGCTCCTGGCTACATGCCCAATTTCAGGTCAGTATCTTCATTAAAGTAAACTGCTACACAACAATGGTTCGTACCAGTTTATCTATAAAAAATTTTACAGTATTAAGGAGATCGAGTGTCTGGGGAGGCGCTTGATCTCAAAAGGAGGCAAATGAGAATGAGATTTGTCATATCAGGTCTGATATTGATGGTGGTCCTGTCAGCAGGGTCGTTGGCACAGGAATGTGCCAGCTGCCCTGATGGCTGGCAGGGGAACGTCATCAATCAGACGAACAAACAGATGGCAATTGCCGGGTCCACAGCCATTATCCCTGGCTTGATCTACATAAATGGAGGGGTCGAGGAGAAGGCCGCGAACTGGGCAGTTGTGGCAGGCGATGATAACCAGCTCCAACAGGATAACCTTCAGCACGGAGAGTCGTCATGGCTTACAGCCAAAGGCAACGCTACGAACAGCGCGCTGATGGTTGGCAGCGGCAACGAAGCCCATCAGGAGAACCTTGCGCCCAACTTCATAATCACTCCGCTTCAACTGCCTGAGTCTCTCGACCTTCTCACAGTCGACCAGGCAAATGAGGCGATCATCCTGGGCGATGGCAACAGAGCAGATCAGTCCAACAGAGAGAAATCTGACCTGACCACCTGGTTTGGGACCATAGACCTGGACCAGAATAACTTCGGGCTGATACTTGGAGACAACAATACGCTTGTGCAGAACAACACAGACAGGGCGGAGTTCACTAACTGGCTGGGAGATATGGATAAAACCCAGGCCAATGCAGCTTACCTCTACGGCTTCGAGAACCTGGTCGACCAGAAGAACAAGGACTACGCCAACATAAATCTAGGATCGATCTCAAAATCGCCATGTATAGACCAAACAGCAAAGAACCTAGCATTCGCAATCTCATCTTGCTGCTCGCCAGAGTTCATGCCTGTGTGCGAGAACTCCAGCTTGGAAGGAGAATGCCCGACAGCGCCGATAACGCCGCCTGCTTCGCCAGACTATCCTTTATCTGAGTATCCACTGGACCCGTAAAGCTCAATACTCATCAGTAAGAAGATCTGGCGCCCTTTTTTTTAGAAGATACCATAGGCCAGCTCTGCGATGTGCAGCTCGGTTGCCAGGAACCATACAGCTCAGGCTGCCTGAGACAACAGATAGGCAGTGCCCGGAGGCCGTGCGAGGCACGGCTTGGAGCCTGCAGAGACGATCGCGATATCAGCATCCTGACAAATTGCTAATAAATCACAACATATCATTCACCTGATCAATAATTTGCCTTATGGAACTGGAAAGAAGATACGGCAAAGGCCCGACCAAAAGAGATATGCATTGAATCTAAAGCGCCCATGCATGCTCTTTTCTAATGAAGATCTGACCGATACATCCAGTTTGTCCAAGAGAAAAACTATATATGTCTTACAGCTTAAATTCATAACGTTTGAGAGGTTTAGCGCAGAGAGGGAGTTCTGAGATGCAGTACAAATCAGAGATTTGGAATGGAATCGCATCATTTGTTATCATATTGATTATAATGACCCAGATATTCCTGCCCACGTCCAGCTCGAAAGTTGGCTACTGCATCGACGTATCTGTAAACGGCACAGTCTGGAAGAGATGCGTATCGGGCGAACCACTCTCATTTACATCAGAAAGCGCAGCCACAGGGACAGGAAATTACAGCAAGCACCTATTGGTAAATGAGATATCTGGGATGTCTATGAAGGAGAGCGTCTATGCCAAAAAGGGCAGATTGATAGATAAGAACACCCTCAGCATAGACAGCGAGCAGCCCAGCGTGACCATAGAAGAGAGCGGGAGCAACAACAGCAGCAAATACACCGCCAAAATAGAGGAGTATTTCCCTGTGTACATCACAAACAGCGCACAGACTTACTACAGAGGGCAGGGAATCTACACCAGGAGCAACTACGTGAACAACAAAGACAGCATAGAATCCAACTACGAGGCCACCTCGCTCACAAAGTCGAGCACCTACAGGGCGATAAGGACCAGCTCCCTGGTCAAGGTCACAGTGACCCCAGGGTACGTGGAGCTCGACGACGGAGTAAACTACGCCACAGCCATAAGCCTCTCATCCCAAGCGGACAGATACTCGGAGTTCAAGTTCAAATCAGACAAGGAATGTGTGTATAACGAGTATAAGGGACTGTCCAGCATCAACCTGAAAGCCATAAAGCTGCACAGGTTCAACCTTACGGAGCTGGGCGACGACTGGCTGGAATGCTGCCCTGTGGGCAACTTCACTGACCAGATCCTGGATGAGGAAGGCCTGTACAAGACTATGCAGGCCTGAGGCATCAATCTCACAGACTTTGAGCACAACTGGAGAGCATCAACAATTGAGTACAGTAGGATTGTTCCTTACTTTCGATTCGAGCAAGTTAATGAGTGCGAAATAACATATAGGGGTATACCCCTCAGCAGAACAGAGGCGAATCAGGACAAAACGAATTTGAAGAGGAAGTTCGAAACCAGAGTCTATAGCCTCGTTGCCAGACATATCTGATAGTTTAGGCTCTGATCTGCGCATCATAGCTGAAATCGGTGAGAAATATGAAAATAAAAACTACACTATGCATAATTCTAGCAATAATTGGCCCGCTAACCTGTGCAATCTCCCTGACAGCGGCTCAGAACTCAGAGAATGCATCCTCAGAAGAATCGTATGTTGTTCAGTCGAACCAGGTTTGGCAGCAGTACTCAGAAGATCTGATAGCCTCATCAGAGATCTTGGACGACTTTGTGAACAAGAACATCACAGGCAGAGAGGCAATGGTACAGACAATAGGGGTATATCTGCTCACATTCCAGGCAACAAACAACATCAACAGCATGAAACCGCCTGAGAAGTACGCAGACTACCATAACTACACAGTGAACACACTGGTAAACCTGCAATGGTATCTGTGGAACATGGCCAAGTTCTACGAGACCAACAACAGCGGCTATGCAATTGTCGCTCGCGATAACTTCAACAACACGAAATCCTGGCGCGAAAAAGCCATAGAGGAGAGAATGCTTTACCTCTAGCCGGGACCACCATCCCTATTTTTAGCTGGCAGCCTTCATTTGATGTAAGCTTGAGCAGGCAGCCTTCACTTTTTGCCACAAGCCAGGAAATTTTATATAGATTGGATGGCAGACAATTTTGCAGGTCGCCACTGAGGCAGACTGGAGTCGATCACAGGCACGCCTTGGGCCCAACAATGGATCTCCAGGTGGTCCTAATTGAGAACTCTGTTGATTTTAGCACTGATATATGTGGTCACAGCGCAGTCGACGCATGCAGCAGAAGATGTGATGGCAGCCTCAGATCTCGCCCTAAGAGCGCTAACAGAAGAAAATTCGATTGTAAAAGCTTCTTCTGAATTAGAGAAACCATCCAAGACGATGGAATCACCAGAACTATCAGGGCCCACAGACGACATCTGGAACCAGATAGTATTTGGTTCTAACAAAAGCAATGCTTTGAGCCTGCCCACGCCTGAGAGGGAGATAGAGTTCAACCTCAAATATCTGAACAAAATCGATCGTCATGCAGATAAGGACAAGCCGATTGTGCAAATTGGCGATCTGCCCCCAGATATCAACTCAGGCTTAAGCTGCCTGTATCAAAGAGATGAACAACCACGGTCCCAGCTTATCGCATTTGATCCAATTAAAGATGAAAAGGTGCAATCGAACCTGGAGTGGATAAAGAGCAGCACATCTCCAGACCAAGCCGCAGAAGGCGAGGCCGAAGGAAAACAGCCCACTATCGCGAAGGTCTATGAAGACAGTGGATATATGGAGATCGAGGCAGACCTAAGCTATATATACAGGTCTTCATCCCAGATGCCTGCACCGCAAGCTGAGACGAAACCCAGCCCAGGCTTTCGCGATAGCCAGACCGTAGATCTGAAGGAGAGCTTAGAGCAGGTCCACATCCCAGCTGAGATCGGAAAGGCTTATGGAAGCCACAGCAACACCAGAAGCAAGAACTACGCAATAATCGTGGGCATAAACAGCTACGCAGACAGAAGGGGCCTGCATGCCTCAGTCAACGATGCCAATGCCATAGCCAGCATCTTGAATGCATATGGATACGATGTGATCAAGCTTACTGACGAGACCCCCAACAAGCCCACCAAGCACAACATCCTCAAAGGAGCTTTAGCAGAAGTTGAGTCCAAGAGCGACAGGGACAAGGTCATTTTTTACTTCTCAGGGCACGCCGTAGTGGATGCCAAGGGCGACTTCTACCTGATACCCCAGGATGCTGATGGAGAGCCGTCATCGTACATATGCAGCGAAGAGCTGAGCCAGTATTTGAAGGGCATCAAAAACCTGGCAGTGATAATAGACGCCTGCAACAGCGGCAAATTCAAGTACAGCCTGGAGAAAGGCCAGATAGCGCTGACATCTTCGAGCCAGGATGAGGCCAGCAATGAAGAGTGGCCGGGATCGTTTAGCGTATTCACATATCAGCTCTGCAATGCCATTAAGGAAGAGAGAGGTCAGGGAAAAGAGATAACTCTCCAGAGATGCTTTTATATTGCCAGAGCCAACACAATAGAGTGGTCCAGCCAGCGTCTTCTCAAGCAGACTCCTGAGATGATCGATATGACGGGCAAACTGTACTACCTAAATTAGGAGCTGAACCGCCGGCATGACCTAATGCTTGGACCTGAAGACCTCCTGGTAGATCTTCTCTTCCAGCACCTCCAGCTCCCTTACCTTGTCCTTATATCTCTTCAAGAAGAGGTATTGATTCGCGCCTATGAGGAGGAAGAGGCTGCAAATCACGATATTGACAGAGGTAATCATCGTCTTGAGGTCGAAGATATCGCCCTTCTGGTTGGAGAACAGAATTAGGCCAAATGCGTTAACTGCAATTCCAATGAACGCGAATGCCAGACACGACATCAGGAGAAACGGCAGCCATTTGCGACTTCTTTCCAGATGTCCCACAACCTCGTAGGAGGCGTCTGTCAAGGTCTTGCTCATCTCAACTCACCCCTCCCATTCTCCTGACTCGAAGAGCTCTCCATTTATAGTCCTGAACCAGTCATACCTCTCCTTTCCCAGATCCGTCAGCTCGTAAGATATAACCACTCTCTCCCCCCAACTATCTCTCTTCTCCAATATGTAGCCCGCATCTTTGAGCATATCGATATATTTTTCAGCAGATGTCGTCTTGAGGTTGGCGCACTGTATGACGTGCGTCTTAAGAGCACGTCCTTTAGCCTGGTTCCTAGATATGCACTCCAGTATCCTCAGCACTATCTTAATTGCAGGTCTATACCTGGCCACATCCACCTATCCTTTCATTTCAACGTTTAAAAAATTTTCCTATACCTTTTGTACGTCACATTATAACATTGTTTCGCAACCTATATCAACTCTCAATTGACAATATAGAGTGGATAGGTCTAAAAGGTTCTCATTTGCCTCCTTATGGATCTATCCTCCCCAAAGCTCTTACTGGCCCGACCAGAGGCTCACAATCTGAGCACCGGCTAATCAACTCCTACCAACATGCCAGGAACTGCGCCACTCAGGCGCGAAGTCCAGCGCTGCGCTGGGCATTCTGGTCGGGCATTGAGAGCTGCATGAGTTCGCCAACGTGTCGATTTTGTCCCGCTGAGGGATACATCCCTTTATGTCACAACATACTTAAAAACATGATCGAATTGAGAATACGTAACATGAGTACTGAAAATATTTTAAGTTCAGGTCGCTTTTGATTTCAAGCATGACCATCTGTGATAAACAGAGAACTGATATCGCCCACAGTCTATTTTATCTAATTGAGAAAGAGATAGATTTATTAGGTAACAGATACTTAACAGTAATACTGAGTTTTAATGATCTACCAGAGCGGCAGTGGCAAGGAGAAGAATTTACAGATAAGAGTTGTTGACATTTGAGGAACTGTTAGGATGACGACCAAGAGAGACAAACTCAGCATAATTCTCGACATTCTTCACACCTGTCAGGAAGGCGCCAGCAAGACAAACATAGTCTATCAGGCAAACCTCAACTTCAGGACGGTCACAAACTACCTTGACCTGCTCATAGACAAGGGAATGATAGAGGTTGTAAAGGACTCCACAACGGTCTACAAGACCACCCAGAAGGGCTCCAAGCTCATGAAGGACCTGAAGAGCATCCAAAGCGAGCTTGGAACAGAAAACGCTTAAAATGCCGCCAAGCAGATGCAAATCGAGAGAGCTGCAACCCAAGAGCTCAGCCAACCGAGATCAGAATGAAAACCCCATCCAGACGGTCCTCGCAGATGAGAGGCGGCATGCATAGGAAACTTCGCGAACAATCGGATAAAAACATCGCCAAGGTGAAGGCTGTCACCCTCAAGGGCGTTTGCCAAGATAAAGAATACGCCTGCACCGGGCGGTTAATGCAGCTGAGAGATCATTACAAATTGGATTGCTCAGTCTTAAATATACTAATTTAAAAACATTATTTTATCTGAAAGCCCTATTTCTAGAGTTATAGCCGAAAAACTCCATTATAGCCCTTAAATTTGAGAGAACAGAACAAAAATATACAGACATATCACTTCACCTAACTTAAAGTTCGATAGACTTATATTGCATTGTGAATCTAAACAATATTGCTGAACTGGTACATAGGGCTACCATGCAGAGCGATTTGGTTAGACTTCGCTAAATGCACAGAGGGTGGTACAGTCTAAGTCGGATGTCATGAAGGATGGATATCATGAAGAGAAGTAGAGATATGATCATATCGCAGATTTTGGATATATGCACAGCTGGAGCGAGCAAAACCAGGATTGTCTACCAGGCAAACCTCAACTTCAGAACAGTGAACCCATACCTGGAGCTTCTGACCAAGAACGGCTTGATCGAGGTCAAAGACGGGCCGACAGTCGTCTACGAGACTACAGACAGAGGCGTAGATCTGCTGGATAAGTTCAGACAGATACACGACGAGCTATCCAGGGACGTGGGACTGCTTCAATAAAAAAAGTCAAGGATAAGAATCAGAGCTCGAATGCAATTTGCCGTGTAAAGCATTGACCAGAACTCAGTCTTCCAGATCATGACGCCATCACATCCCCTCATGCACATAATGCCACCCAGATCCAAACCCTCAGCCATAGGACTAAAGGCAGTTATCCCTCACCCCCAAATTCGACGAAAATATAATTGAGCTGTCGTCATCACAACTGAGTTGTCGCCATTACCAGGAGATCTTCTTCCTGTAATGGTTCCTGACCACTATCGCCAGCATATTCGTGAACAAGACCAGCGCCAGGAGCACAAGCGCAGTTCCCCAGGCATTGCTCTCAACATCCCAGGCGCCGAGGAAGTATATCAGGTTCAGAAGGTGGTATCCCAGGTTGTTCACAGGCTGGAATACGTCTGGGATCACCCCGTAAATTCTGTGGACAGGAGTGGCAGAAAATGTGACCGCTGTCCACATTATCGGAGCAGTCTCTCCTGCGGCTCTCGCCACACCTATTATGAGCCCTGTGAGTATGCCTGGCAGAGATGAAGGAAGCACCACCTTCCTGATGGTCTGCCACTTGGTTGCGCCCAGAGCCACGCTTCCCTCGCGAAGGGAGTTTGGAACGCTTTTGAGCGCCTCCTGGCTCGTCAAGATTATAGTCGGTAGGTTCATGAGCCCCAGGATCACAGATCCTGCCAGAAGAGATACGCCAAAGAAGGTCACCAGAAACGCCAGTCCAAAGAGCCCGTAGACAATTGAAGGCACACCATTCAAGACGCTTACTGCAATCGTTATTGTCCTCTTCATGCCCATCCTCTTGGAGTACTCGTTGAGGTATATTGCAGCACCAATTCCAAGAGGAGCCGAGACCAACATCGCCCCGAAGATCAGCCAGAAGGTGCCCTCAATTGCAGTGCTAATCCCGCCTTTCTGCCCAAGGCTCCTGTGCGGCTCCGTCAGAAACTCCCAGCTAATGGCTCCAAGCCCTCTGGAAATGATCATGAAGAGTATCCCGCCAAGGATCAGAAGTGCAACTACTGCAGAGAGCCTGATCAGGAGGAAGACCAATACCTCTCGACCTTTCTGGCTGTAGCAGTACATCAGGTTGATGGAGTCTTTCAGCACCAGAAAGCCAGATGCGAGTACCAGAAGAGGGTATATCAGGTTGTATCCGAAGGCGGCTCCAATTCCTTCTGGCTCGATCAATAAATCTCGTCCGAGAAGCCCTGTAAAATGGAGGACAAATACAGCCATGAGAAAAGCCACATCTGCAGCCAGAATCACAAGGCTCTTCTTATTCTGTACCTTTTCCCTGCCCTCCAAAGAGAAGAAAGATACGACCAGAAGCGCTGCTGAGGCCAGGAGCATGAACTCCCAGAAGAGAGAGATGGTCTCCAGGTCTGTATAGTCTGCAACAATAACTGCTGCAGATGAGACGAGCATAACCGCCGAGAGAGCTAATGAGATGGCAAGAGCAGGCTTCACCTCAGTAGCCTCCAAACTTCTTCTGGATTCGAGCGCTCACGAAGTCTGCCAGAATGCTCAAGAGCGAGACCAGTATCAGGAGCACGAACCCCACTGCGAAGAGGACGTGGTAATGCAGAGAGCCTCTGGCCACCTCGCCCATCTCTCCTGCGATCACAGATGTGAATGTCGCGCCTCTGTCGAAGACGTCGAAGACTGGAGTTGGAATCCTGGCCACATTTCCCACAACCAGCAGAACTGCCATAGTCTCCCCAATTATCCTGCCCACGTTCAAGATCACAGCCACGACTATTCCAGACGAGGCAGCAGGTATGGTCACGTTCCTGATAGTCTGCCACCTGTTCGCTCCCAGGGCCAGAGACCCCTCCTTGAACTCGCTTGGAACCGCCCTCAGAGCATCCTCTGCAATGGTGGTAATTGAAGGTATGAACATGATGCCCAGGAGGATAGAGCCTGCCAGCATCGACCTTCCTGTCAGCATGTCGAGGCGGTCCTGAAGATATGAGACCAATATCAAGACGCCCAGAAATCCGTAAACTATCGAAGGAACTCCTGCCAGTAGCTCAATTGCCGGCTTTAAAATTGCCCTGCCTCTTGGGCTGGCCAGCTCTGCTAGGTAGATCGCCAGAGGAAGCCCAATTGAGATGTTTATGATAAGAGCAAGCAGCGTTACCAAAAGAGAATCGATAATTAAGGGCGCCATGCCGTAAATATCTCCAGCTGAGTGCCATTTCTGCCCCAGGAGCAGGCTGAGCACGCCCACATCAGAGAATGCCACCAGGCTCTCGCCTATGAGGAAGTAGAAGATCAGGAGCATCACGATTATGGAGGCGATCGCGGCAATGAAGAGCACTGCCTCGACCGCCTTATCGCCGTACTTGCGCCTTAAACCCATGCCGCCAGAACCTGATGCACCCATGTCACCCGCTATCAAATATCATCAGTTATAGCACTTGCCTATATTATCTATATAGGACAGGTGCCAAATTATAGTCTATATAGATAACATGATAAAATTATATAGATCTATCTGGAAAGCCTGTCGAGTATCTCCTTTGGCTCATATCGGACCTTGATCATCCTGCTCCTTCCCCTGGACCCTGATCCGCTGAAGTCTGTGTTTATGAGCCTCACTGCGTCGAGCTTGTTGAGGATCTCGTGGAACCTGGTGTATCCTGCGCCAGTCTCCTTATGGAACTGAGAAAAAAGTTCGCCAGCCTTAGAGGTCTCCTGCTCTGCAGCCAGCCTCAGGAGCTTGACCTCGTCGTCTTTTAGAGATTTCAGGGCGTAAGTGAGGTGGACGAGCCTGGACTTCTCATAAGAGCCGTCCACATCATCCATAGAGATCGACTTAGAGGCCCTCATCTCTGCAGAGAGAGCAGACCTCCTGAGAAGGTCGATTCCAACCCTCAGATCTCCAGACTTGTCTGTGTAGTCCACAACAGCCTCCAGGACCTCGTCAGAGATGACTCCGGGGTAAAATCCCTTGTGAGCACGGGATCGCAGGATGTCTCGCACCTCGTCTCTTGTGTAGAGGGGAAACGCGATCTCCTCAGCCTGGAAGACCGAGGCCACCCTGGGGTCCAGGACATATCGCATTGCAGGCTCGCTGAGAATGGCTATGACCCCGATCCTCGCACCAGGGCAGGTCTCGTGGGCCCGCAGAAGAGAGTACAGGACCTGGTCCACCTCCTTCTCGTGGAAGAGGTAGTTGATATCGTCTAAGGCCACCACAAGGACTATGCCGTTTTCAGCGGAATGCCTGGCCACCTTCTCGAAGATTCTCTTGAATGATATGCCGCTTGACGGCGGCGAGTGGCCAAAGAGCTTCTTGTAAATCTGGTAGAAGACGGCATACCTGGTGTAATCCATCTGGCAGTTGACGTAGATTGGCATGACCCTGGTAGAGTACTTCTCCATCTCCTCGAAGAGCTTCAGGACTGCAGTGGTCTTGCCCGTGCCAGGAGGACCCAGGCATAGAGCGTTGACTGGCCTTGCGCCCTGAAGGGCAGGCCTCATGCAGAACTTGAGGCCATTCATCTGGGACTCTCTGTGGGCGAAGTGCTCTGGAAGGTAGTCCAGCTCGAAGAGGTCCCTGTTCTTGAACAAGGTCTCCTCCCACAGGAGCATGTCGGGCTTCAACTCAAACCCCCGATGGAAAAATCAGATCTGGATCGCTCACAGAGAGATCCAGATGAGTTTATTCGTTAAGAATATTTTGGATCTCCCTCTTCAGAAGAGCGCTTACGACTGCGCCGTCGGCCTTGCCCCTAAGCTTTTGCATGACGAGGCCCATGAGAGGACCAATGGCCCGCTCACCTTTGGACTTGACCAGGTCGGACTTGCCAGACACAATCTCTCGCACCAGGGACTCGATGCCCGCCTCGTCCACCCCAGTCAAGCCAGCAGCCTTTGCGGCGTCTGCTGCGCTCATATCAGGGCTGTTTGCCATGGCTTTCAGAAGAGGGCTTATTCCCTCCTTGGCAATCTTTCCCTCTGAAAGAAGGGCAAAAGCTTCCAGATAATGCTGGTCAGTCAGATTGGAGACTGGCACAGAATCGCGCGAGAGCTCTATTGGCACAGTCTCCAGCGCCCTTACAGCCAGAGACGGCTGCGCGCCGTACCTGGCCAAAATATCCTCGAAGAGCTGATAGTTCGCAGACCTGGCCATGACCTTTGCAAGCTCAGGGTTCAGCCCGTAGTCGCGCAAATAGCGCTCTGCCCTGTCTGCAAAGAGCTCAGGCAGCTTAAGGCCGCTTAAGAGCGTCTCGTCTATGATTACAGAGGGCACATCCGTCTCTGGATACATCCTTGCCCTTCCAGGAAGCGGCCTCATGTACTCAGAAGCCCCATCCGGAAGCGCGCGCCTCGTCTCCTCTGGCACTCCCTGCAGGGCCTCCTTTGCCCTGACTATGACCGCGTCCAAGGCCTTCCTGGCACGATCTTCAGGCCCTGTGACCATTATGACGCAGTCGCTTTCTTCAGATGAGAGAGCTGTTCTCACAGCCATGACCTCTTCAGAGGTGATGCCGTATGCAGGAAGCTCGTCTGTGTGGAAGATCCCGCCGACTCCAGCGCGCTTTGCCCTGTCAGACATCTCAGTTCCCAGGCGCCGCCCAGGCTGGACCTCCCTTCCCACCAGGCCGCTGAAGCCCTTTAGGCTGCAGGCCAGGATCACTCCGCCCTGCTTCAAAGACCTCTGGACAACCTTCGATGAGGACGATGAGAATATCGCAGTCACGTCTGAGACTGAGCAGTCCGCGCTGGCACTGCGCCTGAGGAGCTCATCCCTGATTTCAAGAAGCCTCACCTGTCTCAAGGCCTCGAACTCCACTATCTTCTCGACCAGGTTTAAGTCCTGCACTCCCTTGACCTCGACTCTGGCGCCTCCGGATATTGAGACGTTGACGTCTTGCCTGATGGTCCCAAGGCCCCTCTTGACCCTGCCTGTGGAGCGAAGGATCATGCCCAGGTGCTGGGCCACCTCTCTTGCATGAGCCGGGCTCACTATGTCAGGAGCTGTGCCTATCTCCACAAGGGGTATCCCTAAGCGATCCAAGGAGTAGACGAGTTCGTCTCCACGATCGTCTATGATCCTTGCTGCCTCCTCCTCGAGGCAGAGAATGCCGATGCCCACAGGGCCCTGAGATGTGTCGATCTGGCCGTCGGAGCCCACGTAGGCTGTGCGCTGGAAGCCAGAGGTGTTCGAGCCGTCAATGACCGTCTTTCTCATTGTGTGGACCTCGTCGACCAGGTTCATCCTGAGCAGCCTCGCAATGACTAGAGAGATCTCAAGAGCCTCAGGGTTCAGAACGCTTGGAGGCTCCTCATCTGCCTCGACTAAGCAGGTGGTGTCGTAGGACTTGTAGATGAACTTCCTAGATACCAGGACCTCTTCTAAAGCGGCCCTGTCGATCTCTCCAAGTTCGCTTCTACTTGGCCTAAGATACCTGAAGAACTCGAAGTCGGAGTCCTCGACCTCGCGAATCTGCGTGGGACAGCCGCAGAAGAGCTTTGACCTGGTATCGAGCTGCTGATGGATCTCTATGCCGCTGACCAGGCCCAAAGCGCGATAATCCAGAGAGATATTGGATGCCATCAATCACCTATCAACGACTTTGGAGGTTTAACCCTTTTGACAGCTTCCCTTATGTCCTCAGCCTTCACAGTCTTTCTCTTGGCGTGGTTAGCCCAGCCGACCGCCTCTTTAGCGACCTCAAGGCCGTAACTCTCAAGAATCTCCGCAAGCGCATCTCTAGCGCCTTCGCTGACCCGCTTGGCTCCAGCCTCGCGTATTAGCCTGCTAACCGGGGCCACGGGAAGTATAGGCATCTTAGCTCACCTCACAAGATCAATCCAGATTTTGCAGCCAGAAGAAGGAATAAGAGGAAATCTTCTCGACCTACAAACCCGAATAGGCTGTGTATCCTCTTAATAGTTCTGTATATATATCTTTCGTAGGGAGAGGATCTTTTATGCGATCAAGAAAGGCATACATCTGAATAAATTGGTCTAAAGATGCCCCAAACCTCATTTATTTGGATATTTTTAAAATCGCAATCGATATGTAGGTCTAAAACTGAAGCCAGGCGCAGAATAACAGGCCCAGGTATAAAAAAGAGTCTGCACCACCTCAAGAGGAGACGTTATAGAGGAAAGTTATTATGCCCCAGAGACAATGGCCTGTTGCAGCTTTCTGGCCATCCAGTGGTATGGTGCTTAAAAGTATACAGCCTGCAGGAGAATTCTGAGAATGGAGTACATAAGCAAGGCCATAATATACAAGGACTTCGAGGACCTCTTCGGCCCGTGCGGTTGCGGCATGGGCATGGCTACATATGCCGTTTTGATGCCCAGGCACTGGCTCATCGAGGAGTATCCCGATGAAGTGGCAGACCACGAGTTTTGCAGGGGATTTGATTACAGAAGGGTCTCGAACTTCAGCTGCAACAACGTCTTCGAGCACACCATCAAGGGCACTGAGTTTCTTTCCAACTACTCATGCTGCAAAGAGTGCGCTGACAGAGCGGTCAAGTGCGGCTATGCTGTGTGGGCAAAAAAAGAGTATCCCATGATCTTGAGATGAGGATAGCCTTGCCGGAATTATCTTCACAAGCCATCTTCACGAGTTATCTTCATGAATTAAAAAAGCTCAAACATCGATGAAGGAGGAATATCATTGGAGTATATCGTCTACACCACCAAGACCTGTCCGAGGTGCGAGCAGCTCAAAAAGGTGCTCACAAGCTGGGGCGTCGAGTTCAAGTCGCTGGACATGGCAAGCCCGGAGGCGCTAACTGAACTGCGGGTAAACGGTGTCTTCACCTTAAGCGCGCCAGTGCTCCAGGCAGATGACCAGTTCTACACAGTTGAAGAGCTCTTCGATGGAGACCAGATGAGGGACCTGGAGGCAATGGGCCTCAAGGCCGCCTAGAACTCCCTTCCCTGAACTCTGGTTATATCGAAGACCGCAGTCTTGGCCACGTGCATCACTGCGAAGGTTCCAGCCTGAATCGGGTCGGTCACAACCATGTCTGCCTGCTCTGGAACTGAGCCCGCCATCTTCAGGGCGATGACCGGAATTCCTTTATCACGGAGCTTTTTTACCTCTTCAGTTATCCTTCCGCCCATGAGGGCGCCAGCCAGAACCAGAATCGAGGCCCTGTGAAGCCTGGAGACTGCACTTACTGCGTCTGCAATCGCTTTTTCGCCTACAAGAGGTATGGTGTCCACGCTGATCCTCTCGCCGCGCAAGTTGTGCCTGTCGGCCTCGCTTACAGCACCTACTGCCACCTGGGCCACCTGTGCGCCGCCGCCAATTATTATCACTCTGGACCCATAGATCTCCTCGAAGGGCAGGTGGGTGGTGACCTCCAATACCGAGTCCATCCTCCTCAGGTCCTCGACCATCTCTTCCACGTACCCATCTATCTCCATGTACACCATGGACTTGCCCTCGTTTTTGCCGCGGTCCAGGACGAACTGCTGTGTGTAGACTATGTTTCCGCCCCGGTTTGCCACAGCTCCTGCTATATCGCGCAGCATTCCGGGGCGGTCGATGCAGATGACACTTATGGCTCGGTTCATTTGATCCTCACATTTGGGTTCTGACTTGAGGACAAATGCCCACTGGCAAACTTTAATATTACGAGTGATTACTTCCTGACGATGGAATTTTGTCCCGATTGCAAGAGCATTATGGTGCCAAGAGATGGCAAGATGGTCTGCAGAAAGTGCGGCAAGAAGGTAGAGAAGGCCAAGGGAAGCGAGATGCCAGTCTCAAGGACTGAGCAGCTAGACAGGGTGGTGCCCATACTAGAGCAGGAATCTGCAGGGCTTCCCACTACCAACGCCAAATGTCCCGATTGCGGCAATAATATCGCTTACTGGTGGCTGCGCCAGCTCAGGTCAGCAGATGAGAGCGAGGTGCGGTTCTTCAGATGCACCAAGTGCAGCAAGACCTGGAGAGAGTACGATTAGGCTAGAAGCTCTCCTGGAGGAGCTAGGATGTTCAAGGCTGTTATTAACGCGGAAACTTTGCGCGATGCAATTGAAGCAGTCTCGTCCCTGGTAGACGAGGTGAAGTTCTCCATCTCTGAGAAGGGCGTGGAGCTGAGAGCCGTAGATCCGGCAAACGTGGCCATGGTCTCGCTCAAGATCAACTCAGACGCCTTCGAGTACTTCGAGACCACCCCAGGAGAGATAGGCGTGGATCTGGTGAGGCTCAGCGACGTGCTCAGCATGGCAGACAAAGGAGAGAACGTCCAGCTGGAGCTAGATGAGGAGAACCACAAGCTCAAGATTGGAGTGGGCTCTCTGTCATACACATTGAGCCTGATAGACCCAAGCGCCATAAGAAAAGAGCCCAGGATTCCTGAGATAGATCTCCCGGCCCATGTGACACTGCACGGCGGAGAGCTCAGGCGGGCAGTCAAGGCTGCAGAGAAGGTCAGCGACCACGTGATTCTTGGAGTATCAGACGACGTATTCTACATGGAAGCCAAGGGCGACATCGATTCCTTAAAGCTGAACATCCCAAGCACCGAGCTTCTGGGACTAAAGCCGGGAGAGGCGCGGTCCCTGTTCTCTCTGGACTACCTAGAGGACATGAGCAAGTCCATAGGAAAGGCCCAGGAGGTAAAGCTTGAGCTGGGCCTCGACTATCCATTGAGAATCAGCTTCAAGATAGGCCAGTGTGTGGAGATAAGCTACCTTCTGGCGCCGAGGATCGAGCAAGAGTAAGAGATGAAGCTCCTGGGATGAAGATCTCAGAGTACCCTTTTACAAGAGCAGCTGCACAGCACGTGAGGGAGGCTGGATACTCCCTCGATAGCCTGCTTGAGAAGCCGCACTTTCAGCCCATAAGGAGCAGAGCCGCAGAGAGGGTCCGCGGAGCCGTTTCAGGAGAGATAGAGGACAGGTCAGCGACCACAGAGATTGAGGTCCTGATAGAGCTTCTCTCCTATCCCCTGGCGAGAGTCATGGTCTCCTGCATAGGCGATGACCAGCTGGTCAGGAGGTATGCCCTGGCTGAAGCAAAGCTCGCCTACAGGAGGATGCAAAAGGAGAGGCCTGAGAATCTCATCCTGTTGGCAAACGACCTCAGCATGAGCCCGCGCAGGGAGAAGGACCTCCTGAAGCTCCACTTCTCAGAGTACATAAGGGCCTCTCACAGGATGAGGAGCCCTGACTGGAAGCTGGTGAACAGGGACCTGAAAGACGGAATGGTCACGGTTACCTACCCTGAGCTCTCCAGGCTCATGGAGGAAATGGTAAGAGACAGAGTCCACAAGGGGCTTCCACTGTCAGTAGAAGAGGAGGTCTGCTCCAAGCTCTCTGAGTACACTCTGCCCATAAAGTCAGAGCTTGAGGCGTCCAAGTCCAGGCAGAGGGTCGATCTCGGAAAGGTAACTGAGGGGGCGTTTCCCCCATGCATAAAGGCCATGCTCGCACAGGTTGCAGCAGGCGCAAACCTGGCCCACACAGCAAGATTTGCCCTGACCAGCTTTCTCTTGCAGATCAACATGCCTCTTGAGCAGGTTATAGGAATATTCAACAACAGCCCTGACTTCGATGAAGAGAGGACGAAGTATCAGGTGGAGCACATCTCTGGCGCCAGCGGCACGAGGTACAAGCCGCCATCATGCGCCACAATGGCCACTTATGGAAACTGCCCAGGAGAAGATGAGCTCTGCAGGCGCATACGCCATCCTCTGAGCTATTACGAGAGAAGGGCAAAGAGGCTTGGACCAGGATCAAGGCCGACTATATCAGGAGATAATTCCACTTCAAAGCAGTCCGCCAGAGAGCCGTCTGCAGCAGCGCAGTCCAATTCTGCTGCATCTACGCCAGCACCTCAACCTAAAGCAAAGCCGATCCCAGGTTCTCCAGAGGGCTCGTCCCCTCAGGGAACTTGAAGCTTTTTAGAGCTTTTAGAAAGGCGTTCAGATCTCCGGCATCGAGGCTCACAGCCCTGGCTGCGAAGTTGACCTCGTCTTCTGCCGCCTTCCTGAAGTGAACTCCAGCCACGTCAGCTCCAGCCCTGGAACAGAAGCCAAGGTCCGCCCGACAGGAGGCAACAGCTGCAGCAACCGCAGAGTGCGATTTTGCCATGCCAGCATAAACGGGACTCTCTATTCCTGCGCCCTTCAGGATAGAGCCAAATATCCTGGACATCTCTGAGTCTTTGCTCCATCCCAGAACCCTCTTGCCCTCAAGACTTTGCAGCTCCAGCAGGTCCGGATCTCTGGACACAAGGCCCAGGTCTCTCTTATATCCTCGGATCAGCACGCAGCTCTTGGGAAGATCTCTTCTGCCTGATATCGAGACCAGGTCTGAAATTCCATCCTCCAGGTATGTAACGGCCTTAAAAAGCCCGCTGTTCACGACCCTGGTCCTTCCTGGAAGTAGGTCCACAATTGCCTCCAGAACAGGGCAGTTCTCTCCCATGATCATCAGCTTTTGAGGCGCAAACTCCCCAAATAACTCAACTTCGACCTTCTCACCAGCCCCCATGTACTCGACTTCTTCAGGTATCTCCATCACGCCGTCTGCCTGAGAGAGAGTTGTGATCGACCCGCTTCCCCTGTCTGCCGGGTACACAAGAGCGCCCGATATCCCAACGGGCATCATCTGACGTCGGCCCTCTGACCTAACGGGCCTTGCCAAAACGCCCTCGAAGACCTTGGACCTGAGCTCAGTTCCCAGGGCAGCAGCTATTACAGGCGCCACTATCTGGCCAAAGACTGTAAGAGCGCTCGTAGGATATCCGGGCATGCCGAAGAATGGCGTTCCCTGGACCAGACCATAGATTGTGGGCTTTCCGGGCTTGAAGTTAATTCCGTGGAAGAGGAGATCTCCGACCTGGTCCAGGATCTGGTAGACCATGTCCCCTGATCCTGCTGAGGTCGAGCCGCTGACTATGGTTATGGCGCACTCTTCAGACATCCTGATCAGGGCCTCAGCCACTGCCTCTCTCTCGTCAGGCAGTATGCCGTAGAGAACTGGGGTGGCGCCGCACTCCTGGGCCGCTGCTGCTATCGAGTAAGAATTTATGTCGTAGACCTTTCCAGGAAGAAGAGGCATGCCTGGGGCCACAAGCTCATCACCCGTGGATGCAACGGCCACCCGAAGCGCCCTCACCCTGACAGCGCTTCTTCCCACAGCTGCAAGGACTCCCATCTCCCTCTGAGTGATCCTGGTGCCCGCGGAGAGAACTAAATCGCCAAACGTGATGTCGCTTCCAGCCCGAAGGACGTTTTCTCCAGCGTGGACAGCACCTCTTACCAGGATGTAATCTCCATTTGACTCGGTGTTCTCGACCATGACCACTGCGTCGGCTCCTGGAGGCATCATCGACCCTGTGGAGACCTCTATGGCCTCGCCTGCAGATAGAGAGACGTCCGGCTCCTGCCCCATTGGCACGATGCCAGCAATGCAGAGCCTGGCAGGCCTGTCCTCCCTGGCGTCCACTGTGTCAGAGGCCAGAACTGCATAGCCGTCCATAGAGGCGCGGTTGAATCCTGGGACGTCGATCTCCGAGACTATCCTCTCTCCAAGAATCTTTCCTAAGGCGCACTCCAGAGGGACTTCCTCCAGTTCGGGAACTGGAATATGGCCAAGAACTATGGACCTGGCTTTACTAAGGGAAAGAAGGCTTCTGAACTCTTTACGCATATGTGCAGTATTCTCCCAGAGGGTATAAAAATTGGCGCAGCTAGAGGCGCGCAGCTCTCAGCCTCAGGAGGTGGTCTGCCAGGACGAGTGCCACCATAGCCTCTGCCACAGGGACCACTCTTGGAGGTATCGCGGGGTCGTGCCTTCCCCGGATCTCGATCTCAGCGGGCTTGTTTGAAGCCACGTCCACTGTCTGCTGCTTTCTGGAGATAGAGGGAGTCGGCTTCACAGCTATCCTGCACACTATTGGAGAGCCTGTGGATATGCCACCTAAAATTCCGCCCGCGTTGTTGGTCTTGAACTCTATCTTCTCACCTTCTACTACGAGTGGATCGTTCATCTCGCTTCCGAGCATTCGGGCGCTCTCAATTCCTGCGCCGATCTCCACAGCCTTAACAGAGCCTATGCTCATGAGGCCCCTTGCCAGGTCAGCGTCGAGCTTCTCGAAGACAGGGTCTCCCAGGCCTGCTGGCGCTCCTTTGGCCACCACCTCCACAACTCCTCCGAGGCTGTCTCCATCCAGGCGGGTTTTGTCCAGAAGCTCGATCATCCGAGCTGCAGCCTCCTGATCAGGGCACCGAACTGGGTTCTCGTCAGCTGCAGCTCTCAGCCCCAGAAGGTCCTCCCTGGAGGGAATTTCAGCCCTGATGCCTCCAAGCTCAGTCACGTATCCCACGACGTAAACTCCCTCGTGGAAGAGGAGCTTCCTGGCCACAGCTCCGGCTGCAACCCTGCCCACAGTCTCCCTGGCAGAGGCCCTTCCCCCGCCCCTGTGGTCGCGCATTCCGTACTTGGCGTGATAGGTGTAATCTGCATGTCCAGGACGGGGAGTGTTCCTGATCTCCTCGTAGGCGCTTGAGTCTGCGTCCTTGTTCCAGACGAGCATGGAGATGGGACATCCTGTGGCCTTGCCTTCAAAAACTCCAGAGAGTATCTCGACTCTGTCCTCCTCCTTCCTCTGAGTGGAGATCCTGCTCTGGCCAGGACGCCTCCTGTCCAGGTCCTTTTGGACATCTTCCTCGACCAAGGGCAGCCCTGCCGGGCAGCCGTCAACCACTGCGCCCACTGCGCGTCCGTGGCTCTCTCCCCATGTCGCTACCCTGAAGAGAGTGCCAAAGCTGTTGCCTGACATCGAGGATAACTGGCGCTGTGAGGATATAAACTAGCTCAGGAACTCCGGGGTTTAAGAGCTGCGAAGCATAAAAATCAAAAATATACTGGGATAGCCCAGCTATGACCTCAGAGCATCTGCAATAAGCGGCGCGACAGACACAGTGCTTACTGCCTTCTCCAGAGTGTCAGTGGCAAGAACCGCCTCGACTCCAGAGCGGCACAGCTTGATCACTGCGTTGCCGGTGAGAACGGGATGAACTGATGCTAGAAAGACCCTCCTTGCCCCCTGCTTTCTCAGCATCGAGATGGCTGTGGCCATTGTGCCGCCTGTGGCTATCATGTCGTCCACGATGACTATGTCTCTGCCCTTGGCATCGATCTCCTTTGGAGCCATCGAGACTTCGGTTCCAGAAAGCCTGGTCTTCTCAAGGTGGTCGAATTCCGCCCCCAGGCGCGAAGCTGCAGCCTGCGCCATAGCCACTGCGCCCTTGTCAGGCGAGATTATCACCGGGTTTGAAAGCCCCATCTCCATGATCCTGTCAGCGAGAAGAGGCGTCGCATCAAGGTTCGTGGCCTCAGGCTGGAAATGGGAGAGCACAGACCTGGCGTGGATGTTCACGACGTATGCCCTGCTTGAGCGGTCGAGAAATGAGTTTATGGCAGAGGCTACAGCCCTGGCAGTTATGGGTTCACCAGGCTTGAAGACCTTGTCCTGGCGCGCGTAGCCGAAGTAAGGCACAACCAAGGAGATCTTCTTTCCCTTGCAGATGTCCAAAAGCTGAAGAAGGTGGAGTATGTCGCGATCTGTTGGCGTCGACTGGATTATGGTCACTTCATCCCCTAAGTCTGATGCTACCTGAGTGTAGGACTCTCCATCAGGAAACGTCTTGTACTCGCATAGAGCCAGCTCTTCGCCCATGAGGGCGGCAACTCTACCTGCGAGGAGCTGAGAGGCCGGGCCTCCAATGATCATCTAAATCACCTCAACTGCCGACGACCTTCATCCTGACCTTAACCGTAGGAGTGATAACTGCGCCTACAGCCCGCGGGTCGGTGCCAATGCAGATCTCTTTGATCAGGTCAAAGATGTTTCCTGCGATCATGGCAGATCGAATCGGCCTGGCCAGTTCGCCATCGGTGATATAAAAAGCATTTCTAGCCTCAACTGAGAAATCGCCTGATATCGGGTTAGCAGTGTGAGCGCCTATGAAGCTGTTCACAACTATGCCCCGGCCGGTCTCTTTGACCACATCGAACGGCTCAGAGGACTGGACCAGGAGGTTACGTATGCCGATTCTCGGCAGGTCAGAGTACCCGCCCCGAACTGCATTTCCAGTTGACTTCACTCCGGACTTGCCCGCAGTGTAGCTGTCGTACAGGAAGCCCTTCAAAACGCCGCGCTCAAGGATTGAATTTCTCATCGAGGGCACGCCCTCGCCATCAAATCCTGTGGTCCCAAGGCCGCCAGCAAGCAGTCCGTCGTCTGTGAAAGAGAGGTGACTTGAGGCAACTTGCTGCCCGATCTTCTCAGACATAAGAGACCTTCCCTTCTGGACGTTGTCAGCCGAGATCGATGGAAGAAACGCGTACTCCAGAAGCTCGGTGAACGCAATTGGCCTCAAGAGGACGTCGTAGGTCCCAGTCTCGACCTTCTGGCCGTTTACAGACCTCACAGCCATCTCAGCCGCCTGCCGGCCCACGCGCTCGAACTCGTCTTTAAAGAGCCTGGAGTTCATGAACTCGCTTCCTGTGGCCACATCCTCTCCTCTGGATATCGCCTCGAAGAACCCGTTTATAGAGGTCCCCGACTCAGACTGCTCCAGATCGTGAGAGTTGACAACAATCTCAGTGCCAACAGAGCATGAGACCCCGCCAGACACGGGCTGTGCGCCCTCGACAGAGCTGCAGCCAAGAAGCATCCTCTTCGCAAGCTCGATGCAGTCCTCAGGCGCGATTCTGTCGATTGCAGGATCGAATACTCCTTCAGGCGTCTTTGCCTCCTGACCTGAGGGAAGAGACTTCCACGCAGGGTCAGGACCCCTTGAGCGGGCAGCCCTGACTGCAGACTTCGCAACTACTTCGAGCTTTCCCAGATCGCTCGTGGAAGAAAAGCCAACAGCCCCTTTGACAACAGCCCTCAGTCCCAGGCCCTGCCTGAAGCTCTCGCTTGCAAGCTCGACATCGCCTTTTCGCAGGTCGACATCGACAGACCTTCCAGCCAGCCCGAAGACCTCGGCCTCGTCAGCGCCAGCCCGCGCAGCTAATCCAAGAAGCTTTCTTGCGGACTTCCCAAGATCATCCAATATATCTGAGATCCTCTTCGCCCCCGCACTCGTAAGGAGTCTGGGCCTTCTCCATCTCCTGGAGCTTGCCCACGATCTTCTCCATCTCCTTGGCCCTCTCGGCCAGAGCCTGCATATCTATGTCCACTTCGAGTATTTTAGACAGCACCCTCAGGACCTCCTGGGCAGACTTGGGGTCGACCAGGTATCCGCTCGTGACGCCCATGAGGCAGACTGCCTCAACTCCCCGGACCTGGCCAAGGCCCAGGAGAAGGCCGCTTACGCCAATTATCCCGCCGCCGGGCTCGTTCTCCTGAAACTCCACACCATAGCCCTTCATCTCCTCAACGAGCTCCTTGCTCGTCGCGGCTCCCAGCACCATTGGCTTGTCCACAAACTGGCCTGTGCCATAGCCTCCAAGAGTGTAGATCCTCCTGGTGCCAAACTCCTGTGCTATGTCCAGGAAGAGGCCTGCAAGCTCGTAGTGGCCCTCGTTCGTCGCGCTCTGGTAGTCCCCAACTAACAAGAGGAGGTCTGGCTCGCCCTTGGAAGAGCCCTGGTAGGCGTAGATCTCATTTTTGACCTGCTTTACCGTGCCGTCTTCCTGGACCATGACCTGAGGAGGGAAATGAGGAGAGTAGATCTCCATTATCTTTTCTGCCTTAAGCTCCTCGACCATGTGCTCGGCCACAAGCTTTCCCACATGGCCAACGCCAGGAAGGCCCTCAACCAAAATCGGGTCCTTGAGCTGGACTTCCTTAATCCTGCGAACAGTGGTCTCTTTCATTTAGGCTCCTGGCACTTAAGCGCCCTCCTGTACTTTCCATAGGGATCCTCAGGGGAGAATCTGGCAGGCTTCGTGGCTGCAACAGGCCCGCCGCACGCTGGACAGGCATCTTTCAGGGTGTATCTGTTGCAGGCCCTGCAGACGAGTATCTTGGATCTCATGCCTCTCTGTGGAAGGTCCCTTCGCCGCCGTGCTGCTCTATGTACTTGATTGCAGACTGGGCAGACTTCTTGAGAACTGACTCCGCCTGCTTGTAATCAGGGGCAACTACGTGTATCCTGTACCTTGGAGCGCCGACGTAGCTGATGGAGAGAGAAATGTCCTTGTCCTTGACCTTCTTTGCAGCCTTCAGAGACTTCTTTATGACCTCGACACCGTCTGGCGCTGGAGACGTCAGGTCAACAAAGCCGCTGATCTCAACAGTTGGTATCTTGACGTTGTCCTTAGCCAGCTTCTGCAGGATCTTGAGGTCGTCTTCAGTCAAGCCCACGTCAGCCAGAGACTCAACACCATTTAAGGCTGCGTCCTCGAACGCCAGATACAGGCTGTCATAGGCGTTTATCAGAGCGTCCTTCACCCTGACCTGGTCCTCAGGACGGTCCTTGTAGGCCATCTGGAGCCACTTCCAGGACTTCTGGTCCGCCTTCCACTCCTGAATCTTCTCTCTCCTCTGGTGCTCGTTGACGTCTTTTAAGGAGAGGTCTATGTGGTGGCGGGACCTGTCAACTGAGAGGACCTTACATACTATCTTCTGGCCTTCGCGAACGTGGTCCCTGATGTACTTGATCCAGCCGCTGGCCACCTCGGAGATGTGGATCAGCCCATTCTTGCCGGTGTACTCGTCCAGGGTGACAAAGGCTCCAAAATCCACTACCTGCTCCACTGTGCAGACCACCAGGCTGCCTGGCTCGGGCCAACCCTCACGCTCCATTTGCAATCACTCTAGTACTTCCAGTATCTGAGTCTTTACCAGAGCCTTTCCGCCTGTAGGCTCCGCAAGCGTCCTGCCGCAGACCAGGCACTTGACAACGGTCGAAGCGCTGCCGAAGATGATCTGCTCATTCTCGCAGTCGTTGCACTTCACTTTGAGGAACTTAGACAGATTTATCCCTCCACCAGATCGAACTTGCCAGCCCTGAAGCCTGCGCGGTTGTGGGCCTTCTTGCACACAGTGCACCTGTACCTCAGGTTCAGCCTCTTGGTGGGCTTGTCGCCGCCGGGAACCTTGGAGAACTTGCCCTGGTTTCCTATACCGTTGGCTCTGGCCCTCTGTCTGACTATGTGGCTCATGGATGAGGCCCTTCCTTTCCTCACTCTCTCCACCGTCTGAGCGGTGTGCTTATTGCAGAAAGGGCAATGAGCAGTAAGCTGTTTTGGCATCTTCACTTGAATCATCTCTTGATCTTGTATGCTAATCGTTTATTGCACAGGTTCTTTGCGTGAACAGCAGGGAGCGCGACTACGTCCTCCCTGGAGAGGAGGTAACGCCGCCCGTTTACGCCCATGAAGACTGGAACGCTGTCAAGCAACCGCACAACTTCGTATTCCTGACCTATATCTTTTTTGCTCGTTAAAGGCCTTTCGGTGCGGATGAGGTGCCCAAGGATGGCCTGTCTTCCAGTTTTAAGCACTGAGAGCATCTGGTTATAGATCTCTTCCTCTTCTTGGGTCATTCCATCGAGGGCATCGTGTCCTGAGTTCAGGCGGGCGTTTTTGACAGCGTTTCTCACAATCTTCCTCATTCTCTGATCTATGAGCTTGTTCACGCTGTTCCTGTCGCTCTTGAGGGAGTCCTGGATGATCTGGGCTTCGACGCTGTATGGGTCCAGGACCTCGGAGAGCTCCTTCTCCAGGCCTGCTATGTACGAACCTGCCTGAAGGTAGAAGTCCTTGGACAGGTGCTGAAGCTCCGAGGTCTTCCTCTCATCTCTAAGCGCGTTTGCCAGGTCCACGAAATCCCTCCTTAAAACGACCGCCTGAAAGCCTTTCAGGCTGCGATCTGTGCACGTTAATAGTGGAGGCCTACCTTTCTAAAGCTTTGCCCAGAAGAAGCTTTGCATGCAAGAGCTTTATCTACCTGGCTTTGACCAGCTCGCCTGCGCCCCTGGCCAGAAAGAAGACAGCTGCACACTCAGGCAGCTCAGCTCTGCCCAGGTCAAGGCTGTAGCTCTCGCCCTTGAGGTCGAAGGCAAACTGCCTCGTCACATCGACTATCACAGGCGAATCGCCGAACACCACAGCATCGATCAGGGGATTGAAGGCATCCAGTCCTTCGATTGTAAGAGGCGTGACTCGCAGTCCTGATCCCCCGTGCAGGCTTGAGGGAAACCTTATCAGCCTCCTCACATCTGCAGTGACTGGCTCGTCTGTCTCTCCGCGTTCGTCATCGATGTAGAGGCCCATGCTGACCCCTTCTCCTGAGAGGCGCTCACGCAGAAGCTTCATCCAGATGTCGGCGCTTCCCTTGAAGAGGTCCAGGTTGCCCTTTCTCACCTTTTCTAAAGCCCCGTCTTCCATGATCGAGTTATAAAAGCTCGAAGCCTTCTTGGGCCCGATTCCCTTGGTCGATGATAGGAACTTGATTGCTGCATCCTCATCCAGGTCCCTGAGGTAGGCGACAAATGTGATGACGGCCCTGTTTATCCTGCAGCCCCAGCCAGGACTGTCCTCTGATGGCGCTTTCATCTGTCTTGCACGCCCAGCGCCTGAGGATGTTGCCCTGATGAACCGCCCTATATCGAGCCCCCGGCCTGTGAGATAGTCCACAACCTCTCGCCTCTCGTCGCTTCCGAGTGCGAGAACGGCCTTGTCGCGAATGTGAATGTGGTAGCCTCTGCCACCTGAGAACACCACGCTCACCTTATCTACAGAAAACCCGAAGTCCGATAACAGGAAGCTCAGGAGCTTCTGAGTCTCTTTTTTGACCAGCTCCAGCATCTCGCTGTAGGACTTGGGAGCTTTCCTGAGATGGTCTGCATCGAGGTCGAAGATGAGGTCAGCTCCCTTCCAAAACTTCTCCTTCATGCTCGGAGCCCCAGGCCGGTCGTAGTAGGCTGCAGAGTGGTAGATGTGAGAGGGAACCATCGAGCGGATGTAGTCCACAGCCTCGCTCCTGGAAGAGAAAGACTTGTGGCGGCGCATGCCCACCTCGTCGAAGAGTATGAAGCCCCACTCTCTGGACTGGAAGCCTGGGGGCATGGACATGGGCTCCACCAGGTAGTACTCTCGAAACTTGGACCGAAGAAAGTTCCTGGTCAGAGAGTTCAAGTCCTCACCTCAGCACTTCACCTCAACACATCGCTTGGCACAATCTGACGCCTCAGTACAGGTCCGGCCTTCTATCTCCAAAGCAGGTTATCTCTTCTCTGACCTGCTGTCTCAGACCTGGGTCCAGGTCTCCGAGAATCAACTCCTCGCCTTCTCCTGCCTGGGAGAGGACATCGCCCCAGGCGTCGATGATCATTGAGGACCCGCAGCCCTCAGGCTCAGCGCAGTTGCAGGCGATGTGAGGGATCTGGTTTTCTATGGCCCTCGCAACTGCCAGACTCCTCCAGTGCCGTCTTCGGGCCAGAGGAAACTGGGCTATGGTGACCAGATAGTCTGCGCCCTGCAGAGCCAAGATCCTGGAGACCTCTGGAAATCTCAGATCGTAGCAGATCTCCAGGCCAATATTTCCAAGGCGCGTCGAGATGAGGGAGATCATGTCGCCACCATCGAAGTGCTCCTTTTCGCCGCCGAAGGGATGGACCTTTGGCCTGAACTCCAGCACCTGGGAGTCTAGATAGAATCCCAGATTCTTCCTTCCAGAGACCAGAGACCCAACTACTGCACAGCCGTGATCAAGAGCCAGGTCCCTGAAGGGGTCCAGATAGGGATAAGGCTCATCCTCCTGGGAGTTTGGATCATGACAAAACCCAGTTAGAAACAGCTCAGGAAAGACGAGCAGATCTGCGCCCTTTGACAGTGCCTCCCTGGCATAGTCCAGAGCCCTGCTGGCGTTGTCTCTTCTGCAGCAGCGCTTCACGCGAAGCTGAATGCAGGCCACTCGCATGATGGTTAAAGGAGATATCGTATATATCAATGTAGCAGATAATAGCATAAGATGTTCCTGCAAGAGCACAAGAAGAGAGCATACGAGATACTCGAAAACGTCAACCCCGACGACAGGACTGCCAAGGCCGCAAGCATCTTTCTAACTGCTCTCATCCTGGCAAACGCAGCTGCAGTCATTCTGGAGAGCATAGACTTGGTCTACGACCACCACAGGCTCTTCTTCAGGTGGTTTGGCTCGCTCTCAATTGCTATATTTGTCGGAGAATACATCCTCCGGCTCTGGTCGTCGAACGCGGACGAGAAGTACAGAAACCCCGTCTGGGGGAGGATCAGGTTTGCCCTGACTCCTCTGATGATCATAGACCTCATGGTGATACTGCCCTATTACCTGCCATTGATCTTTCCTGACTTGAGGTTTTTGAGAGCTGCCAGAATCTTCTGGACCTTCAGGCTCTTGAAGATTGGAAGGTACTCTGAATCTCTCAGATCGCTTGAGAATGCCATCAGATCTCAAAAGGAGGAACTCCTCTTGAGCTTTGCAGCCATCTTCTTCTTCCTCCTGGTCTCATGCAGCATAGTCTACTTCCTGGAGCACGACGCCCAGCCAGAGGCCTTTCCAAACATCCCAGAGACGATGTGGTGGGGGATACTCACAATGACCACAATTGGCCCCGAAGTCTACCCAATCACGCCCGCGGGCAAGTTCATCGGCGCCCTGATAATTATCCTTGGAGTGGCGACGTTTGCGCTGCCTACAGGGATTCTAACCTCTGGGCTCGTGGACGAGATACAGAGGAAAAGAGAGGAGAAACAAAGAGCAGATAGGCCAACAGAAGTGAGAACAGAGAGGCTAACAGAAGAGATAGAAGAGAAGCTCGCAGGAGAAAGGGCAGGAGAAAGGGCAAAAGGAGACTCAAAACAGAACCAGGAAGTCCCAGAGCAGGGCTGCAAAAGCCAGGCGACAGGCCCAGATGAAGGACGCTGAGCCGAGCATCTGCCAGGGTCCGCTCGAAAGAGGCGGACGCGGAGATGGGTATATATCAATGAAGGATAATCGCAGGCCTAAAAGAGCGACCATTCAATGGCACATCTAAAAGAGCGCGTCTTTGGGATACTCGATCCAGGAGGGGAAGACAGCAAGATCTTCGATCCCTTCATCTCCGTGCTCATATTCCTAAATGTGGTTGCAGTCATACTGGAGACTGTACAGGCTTTATATGCCAAGTACCACCTGATCTTCAACGCCTTTGACACATTCTCTGTGGCAGTGTTCACTGTGGAGTACCTTCTCAGGCTCTGGTCCTGCACAGCCGACCAGAGGTTTAAGAGCCCAGTCTCTGGAAGGCTCCGATACATCGTAACGCCGTTTGCCATTGTAGACCTGATGGCAGTGCTGCCGTTCTACCTCCCTTACGTCTTCCCGGACTTGAGGTTCATCAGGTCTGTGAGGCTCTTTAGGCTCTTCAGGCTCCTCAAGCTTGCAAGGTACTCTGACTCGATGAAGACGTTTACAAGAGTGCTCCTGAAGAAGAAGGAGGAGCTGGCTGTGACATTCTTCATCATAATGATCCTGCTTTTGATCTCGTCATGCCTCATGTACGACATCGAGCACGACGCCCAGCCAAAGGCCTTTGCCGACATCCCATCTGCTATGTGGTGGGGAGTGATCACACTCGCCACAGTGGGCTACGGAGACGTCTATCCCATAACTCCCCTGGGAAAGCTGGTCGGCTCTATAGTCGTATTCCTGGGGCTGCTCCTTCTGGCGGTACCCACAGGCATATTTGCATCCGGGTTTGTAGAGGAGCTGGAGAGAAAGAAGCAGCGTCTGGTGTGCCCGCACTGTGGAAGGTATATCGACGAAGAGCCAGATAAACAGTGCACGATTCAGCAAATACAGGTGCCTGCCACCGCAGAACATAAATAAGAATTTGAGATTTTGGGAAAGAATAAATAGCATAAGTTAGCTAACTGCACCATAAGTCACCGCCACAGAAGCTCTATGCCCTAACCTGGCCAGAGCCCTGAGGAGATTGTTTTATGAACAGAACTCCTGATCTGTTTCGCTTAAAAGAAGACCACTTTGTATTATGGCGTCCTGCAAACGATAAGCCAAAGCTGGTCATAGGCAAGTTCAAGCTTGGAAACCCTTGTGAACTGGAATCAGCCACCGAGCATGACCTCTCAAATGAAAACATGCCTAGGGACCTCTGGACAATACCCGTGAACAAACTTACATCAAACGGACTAAAAGATGGTCAAATCTACCACTACTTTTTCAAAGTCAATGACAGCAACCCGTACAAATCCGACCATAAAGAGATCCTCTGTACAGACCCAACTGCCTGGGCAGTTGATTGGAGGCTCAGAGCTGCCAACTTGGGTGTGCCCTACACAGATGAGGATAGAGACCCGGCTGCAGTGGTCAAGATTTCAGGAGGAAAGCTTGTGGTCTGCGACCCGGGAGACGAAGACCTAGATTGGGGAGACGACATCGCCAAGGTCAAAAGCCTTCCCACTAACAACCAGATAGTCATCTACGAGATGCCCACATCCTGGTCGCGAACAGCGGGAAGGCGGGGAATTGAGCTGGACGTTGGCTCCTTCAGAGATGTCCTGGCAATGGTAGATAAGAAGGCAGAGTCGGGCAACTTCGAGCTGTCGTGGGGAGAAGAGTCATATCTCGAAGATCTGGGAATCAATGCTCTAGAGCTTCTGCCTCCAGCAGACAGCTGGATGGACAGGGAGTGGGGCTACTCCACCAGCAACTACATGGCAGCGGATTATGACCTGGGATCGCCTGAAGACAACAGCTGGTCCACAGCCACCACGGATCTCATTCGTCTAATCAAGGCCTGTCATGACAGAGGAATACGCTTCTTCGCAGACATGGTCATGGGATTTGCCAGACACTGCCCCATGGAGAACATCAACTTCATGGATTTTCATGTAAAAGAAGGCCCAGGCGATCAAGACCCGGAGAAAGACGGCAGGAACAGCTGGGGAGGGCAGCTCTTCAAATATAATTATTCAACCAAGGGATATGATCCAATCAGCGGCGAGGAAAAAGACATTTACCCAGCAAGGCAGTACATGAAGCTGCAGCTCTCCCACTGGATGAACTTCTATCACATAGACGGAATTCGAGTAGACAGCATCAAGACCATCAAGAACTGGGATTTCGTAGGCGAGTTCAAAGATGAGGCATGGAAACTGTGGAGAGCTCGCACAGACCAAAGTCAACTCAGCTCAGAGGAACGCGATGCCAGGTTCCTGGTCATTGGAGAGAACCTGGATACAAATGAGGACATCAAGCTCGTAAACTGGAATAAAGTCAATTGCATATGGAACGAGGAGTTCAAAAAGCGGGTTCGATGTGCTATTCAAGGAAAAAACGCACCTGGAGACAACACTTTCGAAGAGACTGTGAGGAAGATGCTCAACTGTCGAGAGATTACAGACCAGGACGGCCTGCGATATGGAGACTGCTCCCAGGCGATCAACTACATAGGATCACATGATGTAGAGGGAGACGAAAACTGTCGCATCTACAACTACCTACAGAAAAACCTGCCATGTTGTATAGATAAGAGGATCAAACTGGCCTTCGCCTGCCTGCTGACGGCGGTTGGAATTCCTATGATTTTTGCCGGAGACGAGTTCGCAGAGTCGAGCGACCTTATGATGGGGCATAAGCAGATAGATGCAGTGAACTTCGGAAGGCGCAAAGAGGCCTGGAGAAAGGACGTCTTCGATTATGTGGCCAGGCTGGTTCACTTCAGGACCAGGTCCGCGGCTCTGGGATCAAACGACATTGAGATCATTCACACGGACTTCACTGAAGGAAAGCGAGTCATCGCCTGGAGACGCGGATCACAGCAAAGCCCTGAACAGGTGGTGGTAGTGGCCAACTTCTCAGACTGGGGAACGCCCAACCCCTGCGATCCTCGATCTGAGTACGTCGTCTCAAACTGGCCACCAGTTTCAGGAAAGTCCTGGAAGGAAATTACACTCGATCGCACTGTGCCTAGCGAATGGATCGGCAAGGAGCCGCTCTACCCCTGGGAGGCAAAGGTCTATGCGGCTGTGTAGTTCATCTCGTCTTCACGCTTCAGGCTAATTTAGAGAAGAATGAGGCGCACAGCCCAGCCAAATTTTTCTTTAAATTGAAAAATTAATCCAATATAACAGCATTTAAGCCAGACCGGGCGCTGATCGAAAGCACATGCGGGAAATGCTAAATAGAATGCACAGGATAGTGATATCCAGTTTTGAGAGAGG
>CAZXDN010000011.1:0-57291 GCA_964639235.1 uncultured Methanotrichaceae archaeon
GCAGCGCCATGCTGGAGGGCGCCGAGCAGAGGATCGAGAGCCTCACGGGAGAGCTGCCAAAGGATCTTGTCTGACCTGGGTTTCAGACATTCCAGGATCTGGCCATCGTCAAACTTAAATACAATGTACTTTCCTATACATTTCAGTACAAAGTTATACATCGGACTGGTGATCTCTTGGCCTGTAAGATTTCGAGTCATGGAAATGTCAAGTTCGGAAAGTACGGGGGCAGGTTCGTGCCTGAGACCCTGGTCCAGCCGCTGGAGGAGCTGACGGCAGCTTATTCCCGGCTGATGAAAGATGACACGTTTCGCTTTGAGCTGGGGGGACTTCTCAAGGACTATGCTGGCAGGCCTACTCCCCTCTACCATGCCAGGTCTCTGAGCCGCCGCCTCGGCTCAAAGGTCTACCTCAAGAGGGAGGACCTTGTGCACGGAGGTGCTCACAAGCTCAACAACACCCTTGGCCAGGCCCTTGTGGCAAAGCACATGGGAAAGACGAGGCTCATAGCAGAGACTGGTGCCGGCCAGCACGGTGTTGCTACTGCCATAGTGGGCGCCAACCTCGGATTTGAGGTCCAGGTCTACATGGGTGAGGTCGACATCGAGCGCCAGAAGATGAACGTCTACAGGATGGAGCTGATGGGCGCAGAAGTGATACCTGTCAAGTCAGGGTCCAGGACGCTCAAAGACGCCATAAACGAGGCCATGAGGGATTGGGCTGCAAGCTACGAGAGCACCCACTACCTTCTGGGGACTGCAGCAGGGCCACACCCGTTTCCCACTATGGTCAGGGACTTCCAAAGCGTCATAGGAGCTGAGGCGAGAGAGCAGGTGATGAAGTCAGAGATGCGCCTTCCAGACTCGGTTGTTGCATGCGTCGGAGGAGGCTCAAACGCCATGGGGATCTTTGCTAATTTCATTAGAGACGAGAAAACCAGGCTCATAGCAGTTGAGGCAGGCGGCAGAGGGATGCTCAAGACCTCAAAGACTGCAGATAACGGCGCGTCTCTGGGATGTGGCGACGACGGCATACTCCATGGGGCTCTGACCAAGATACTCCAGGACCCCTATGGCCAGATCCTGGAGTCTTACTCGATAGCAGCAGGCCTGGACTACCCTGGAGTTGGGCCTGAGCTCTCTTACCTGGCAGAGGTGGGGCGCGTGACCACTGGCCTTGCAGGAGACGATATTGCAGTAGAGGGCTTCCACGAGCTCTCCAGGCTTGAGGGCATAATTCCAGCGCTTGAGTCGGCTCATGCTGTGGGATATGCGCTTCACCACCCTGAGGCTCTGGGAGATGTGGCCATCATAAACATATCTGGCAGGGGAGACAAGGACCTGGCAACGGTGATGGACTATGAGAATCTCTGAGGCTTTTGAGAACAGGCCGCTTCTGATCGCCTACATCTGCTCTGGAGACCCTAGCCCAGATGAGACTCCGGAGATCGCAAAAATGCTGATAAAGGCCGGCGCCGACATAATTGAGCTTGGACTTCCTCACTCAGACCCGATAGCTGACGGCCCTGTTATCCAGGCGGCAGCCCAGAGGGCAATAGAGGCCGGGATGAACACTGATGTCTACTTCGATGTGGCATCGTCCATATCTGGCGCCCCGAAGGTCTTCATGGGCTATTACAATATGATCTATCGCCGCGGCCTGGACAGGTTCGCAGAGGACTGTGCAAGCGCTGATATCGCTGGAATGATAGTCCCCGACCTGCCCCTTGAGGAGTCCGGGCCGCTGAGAGAGGCGTGCGTTAGAACTGGGGTGGATTTGATCCCCTTAATAGCTCCCAACACCCCGCCTGAAAGGATCGATCTAATTCAGGCCCAGGCAATGGGCTTCGTCTACCTTGTGGCAAGATCTGGAGTCACCGGTGCCAGGAGCAATGTCCTCACCTCGACCAAGGAACTGATCTCCAGGGTCAGAACAGGTCTGCCAAAGGCCGTGGGATTTGGCATCTCAACCCCTGCCCAGGCTGCAGAGGTGATCCTGGCTGGAGCCGACGCAGCAATCGTCGGATCGGCCTGCGTGGACCTGATTTCAAAGGGAGAGCTGGAGACGCTTCAGTCTCTGATAAGGGACATGAAGGAGGAGATCTCCAAGGCCAGGAGCAAAGCTCCAATAGTTTGCTGATATTTTTTCTTATCATGGAAGAAGGAGAAGAGAGGTTCACTGAAAGAACCAGGGCCAGCCTGGATGCGGGCGATGAGGTCACAATTGTCGCCTTCGGAGATTCCATCACAGCAGGATACGCAGTCAGGCACGGCTTTCCCTATTTCTGGAAGCGTCTCTTGGTTGAAAAGTATCCTGCTGCAAAGATAGACCTCATCAACGCAGGCACATCCGGCGACACCACAATCGACGGCCTTGCAAAGCTCGGCTGGTCGGTCCTCTCCTGCAACCCTGATCTGGTCACTGTGAACTTCGGGATCAACGATGCTGCTCTCGGCATTGGCCTGGATGAGTTCGAGGAGAACTTCCTTGAGATCGCGGAGAGGATTCTCGCTTCCGGAAGCGAGCTTCTGCTCCTGTCATCCCAGCCGCTGGAGACTCCAGGATACGATCGCCTCGTCCTGGATTACTACAATGCCATAGGCGAGATCGCCAGGGACCTGGGCGTTGGGTTCGTGGACGTCTACAGGGCCTGGATGGATAGAGCAGAGCGGGGAACTCCCTTGAACTCTCTGATTATTCCTGGGCTCGACCACCCGAACGAGGCTGGATATAAGATAATAGCAGACGAGCTGATGAAGTTCTTTTGACGCAATTTTTTGGCGTTTTTCTTCCTGTAATCTCAACTTGTGCCAATACTTCAAGGGCAATGTTTACATTGATTCTGGTAGTTAGGCTTGTAGGAGGAATGAATTTGAGAACATCTGTGGAACGTATATCTATCTTCATAGTGGCATCCTTGCTGGCGGTGCCTATCGCCTTATGCGTATCTGATATACTGGAGATCCGTGGAGAGATTGCAACTGGCAGTTTCACTTGGACTTCGCAGAACTTCGCTGGGTTCTACTACGACATAGATGATGACGTGGGCACAGAGACAGTTACAACCACTGTCATAGATGGCAACAAGCTTTCCGGCAGTGCGCCATATGGCATCAGGTATACCACAACTGCACAGAAGAGGCCCTTCGAGTTCGGGGATTGGGGTTACTACAATGTCGTTGGGTTCATGGCCAAGAAGTACTTTGCTGGTTATGTTAGGGATTCAAAGATCAGTCCTGAGAATCAGGTCCTCTACTCTAAATCTACAGATGCAGATGTTCTCTCCGAGGGGCAGCTCATTGAGATACTGGTTGATGACGATGCAGAGATGACTGTGATGGAAGGTACGCCGTTAATACTTCGAGATGGCTATGAACTCCACATTAACTCAGTATATACAAATGATGGCAGAGTCAGCCTAGAGCTATTTAAAGATGGGTATAGCGTCGATGCCAAGGAGCTATCTGTGCCCAAAGGTGGCAAATATACTTCATGCAGCACCTATTATTATAAAAAAGATGTCGGCAATGCCAACGGAATAATAATTATTGCTGTTCACTTCAAGAATGCATATAAAGATGAAGATGGTGAGCTCGTCACAGTGGATGGTGAGTGGCAGATCTCTGACGAGCACGTGGACATCATGAAAGATGCAGAATACGATAAGATGACCATAACCAGCTATGCCGCCGATACAATAACTATGGAGAATGTGAATAATACAATCGACCTCGAAAAGAATGGCGATATCTCACTTATGCCGAGATTAGGAATCAGGACGATAGGTAACGATTCGCTCAAGTATTACATATACATGGATATAGCTGAGCCGGGAACATACGAGGTCAGGGGCGCAGTAGCAGCGGGGAACTACACCTGGAACCCTCAGAACTTCGCAGGGTTCTACTGCGACTTTGAGGGCGATATTGGCACCGAATCAATTACTGCAAACCTCACAGATGGCAATAAGCTCAGTGGC
The DNA here is from genome assembly GCA_964639235.1 of uncultured Methanotrichaceae archaeon. GTDB lineage: Archaea > Halobacteriota > Methanosarcinia > Methanotrichales > Methanotrichaceae > CAZXDN01. The sequence goes on from CAZXDN010000011.1 coordinate 3,980, forward strand.
GATGAGCCATACGGCCTTAAATATACGACAGCTTCCCAAAAGTGCAGTTTCAAGTTTGGTGATTGGGGTTACTACAATGCCTTAGGCCTCTTCTCCTTAAAGTGCTTTGCAGGCTATGTCGAAGATACAGGCATAACAGGTGGCGATGATGTGTTGTATCAGGAGTCCACAGATAAGAATCCCTTTGCTAAAGGGAAAATTCTGCTTATCCTTATGGACGAAAATAAGGAATGGACCTTAGAGAAAGGCAAATCTCTTAGGCTCAAAGATGGGTACGAGTTGCATATTCGCGGAGTAAATGCAGAGCAGGCGTATGTTGAGCTGACAAAAGATGGAAGGAGCATCGACAGCAAAGTGATCTCGCCATCAATAGATAGTGCAACTGCAGCCGATAAAACCTACTGTTACAGACCTTCTGTGGGGGATTTAAAAGATATTGTAATATTAGCAGTCCATTTCAAGGACATCGTTCCGCGCTCAGGCCATCACATTGCAGTGATCGATGGCGAATGGCAGCTCCTTGACACTCCTGTAGATGTTGTGATTGGCTCTAAGTACGGCAAGGTGACTGTCACGTCCTCTACGCCCACAACTATAGTGATGGAAAACAAGAATGAACAGATCGTTTTGGGCCAGAATAAAGATCTCTCATTTATGCCGGCCTTCGGCCTTAAGGTCGCAGATAATGATACTTTACGATATTATTTATACTCGTTGGCCGATATCGGAGGTGTATCTGGTCAATGAGCGGTTAGCTATCCCCATCCGATGGCCTGTGCGTGCCTCAGGGATTGAGTCTCCTTAAGATCGAGTATCTTTAGGGTTCATTCCCTGGATCTAATCCTGATCTCAGCCCTATTCAGGCTTATCAAGTTTGATATGAAAATGCATCCCATACCCGATCCATATTCATACATCATGGGTGCCCATGTGGGAATGACGTTTTGATATGAAAATGCCCTCTTCTATCCGACCCATTTTCATATTCATGGGTGTCCAGTCGGACATGAGGGTTCAATGGCTAAGAAGAGATTGAGGATGACTAAGGTAGTATTTAAATGCAAGACTTTCGGGGCTCCACATGCAGCCACCTGGACAATAAAGATTTTATAGCCCTGTAACCGATAAGGGCTGGCATCTTCTTATGAGCAGCAAAGGACGAGTCGAGAGCGTACTATCCAGAAGACCTCTGTCTGGCAAATTTTTGTCTGGCAGATTTGCATCGACCGACGCTTTAGTTGCTGCTCTGGCTCTTGTTATGGTCGTTGGGGCAGTGGCCACATACCAGATCTCTCGCAGTTCAGATGAAGATATGCGCTCTGATCTGCTGATCCAGGCGAAAGTTGGCGCTTATGCTGTAGATCTCCAGCAGCTGGAGGATCTGACTGGCACACTTGCTGACGAAAACTCGACCGATCTCAAGAGCCTGTATGAGCAACAGCGCTCTATAGCCAGGGCAAATCCTTCATGCCGCTGGACTTACCTCACTGTCCTGCGAGGCGGCAACGTGACCTTTCTGGTGGACTCAGAGCCGCCTGAGTCTGAGGACGGCGTCTATCCTGGAATGGTCTACGATGAGGCGCCTCCTGCTTTCAGGGATGCGTTTGGCCTGGGCCAGGAGGCGACCATAGGCCCTTACTCAGATCGCTGGGGGACCTGGATCAGCACCATCGTTCCTCTGAGAGACCCAAATACTGGCGCCGTGGTGGCAGTCTTTGGCATGGACGTGGATGCCAGCAGCTGGAAAGAGCGGGTCGCTGAGAGCTGCATACCTCCGGTTATGGTCACTCTTCTCTTTTCTGCACTGCTGGTGGTCTTCTTTTCGCTGTATCGCAGGTCTGATGTTTCTGGCAGGAGCATTGCAGCCTACGGAGAGAAGCTGCAGGAGGCTTTGATGATGGTCAAGAAGAGCGAGGCCAACTTCTCGACCTTCTTCAACAGCTCTCCTGACTTCATCCTGGTACTGGGCACAGACGGCAGCATAATCAAGGCCAACGACACTGTGATCCAGCGCCTGGGATATCCTGAGCCTGAGCTGATCGGCCAGCCAGCCCAGATGGTGTATTCTTCAGATCTTCAAGATAGGGCAGAAGGCATCGTAGAGAAGATGCTTGAGGACCGGACCTGCCAGCATCTTGGCTACTTCCAGGCAAGGAGCGGTCAAAAGATACTGGTGGAGACGAAATCTGTGAGTGGGGAGTGGGACCAGAGGCCTGCACTGTTTTGCATGAGCAAAGACATCTCGCATCTGAAGCTCTCTGAGGAGAAGTTCTCAAAGGCCTTCAACTCCAGCTCTGTGCTTATCGCCATAGTCAGCTCGAACGAGGGCGAGTTTCTGGACGCAAATCCTGCGTTTTTGAGCGCTCTTGGCTTCTCTCGCCAGGAGGTGATGGGAAAGACCTTCTGGGACCTCGGAATATTCTCTCTTCAGAGCGATTTTTCCATCAAGTGGGACATCTTTTCAGGACGGACAAACGACGTCGAGGTGAAGGCCCGTGCTAAAGATGGGTCTATCAGATACGGCCTTCTCTCAGCAGACCAGATCACAGTCGAGGGCGAGCCCTGCTGGCTCGTGGTCATGACTGACGTCACTGAGAGGCGTCTGGCTGAGGAGTCTTTGAGAAGGGAGGAGGCCCGCACAAAAGCTCTGTTTGATCTGAGCCAGATGTCCGGCATGTCTGCAAAAGAGATTGCCGATCGTGCAATGGAGCACGGAGTGGCACTGACTCGAAGCCAGCTTGGCTACATCGCCTTCGTGAACCAGGACGAGTCTGTGCTGACAATGCAGCACTGGTCCAAGCAGGGCCTTGCAGAGTGCAGGATTCAGGAGAAGCCTCTTGTCTATCCTGTAAAGTCCACAGGCCTCTGGGGGGAAGCCGTGCGCCAGAGGCGCCCTGTGATCACGAACGACTACAGCGCTCCCAATCCCTGGAAGAGGGGCTATCCAGAAGGGCACGTCAACGTTGTCCGCCACATGAACGTTCCAGTCTTTGACAGGGATAGAATCGTCGCAGTGGCAGGCGTTGCCAACAAAGATGCCGACTACACGGATAAGGATGCAGAGGAGCTGGCCTTGCTTATGGACGGCATGTGGAGGATAGTTCGAAAGATCCAGGCAGAAGAGGAGATTTGCGAGTCAGAGCGAAGGCTCTCTGACATAATCGACTTTCTGCCTGATGCCACATTTGCCATAGATGGGCATGGAAGGATAGTTACCTGGAACAGGGCTATGGAGGAGATGACAGGCTCGCTCAAGGCCGAGATGCTTGGAAAGGGCGACCGAGCCTATGCTTTGCCCTTCTACGGAAATCCCAGGCCTTTAGTGATAGACTTCCTGCTTGGAGACTGTCCTGATGTCGAGGACAGATACGATTACATAATCAGAAGAGGGGATCAGATGATAGCTGAGACGTTCGTCCCAGGCCTCTTCAATGGTCGTGGTGCCTACCTCTGGATCATTGCAGCTCCTCTTTACGATGGCGAAGGCTCGGTTACAGGTGCGATAGAGTCCATTCGAGACATAACAGAGAGAAAGCAGGCAGAAGACAGGCTCAAGGCAACTCTTAAGGAGAGAGAGGTGCTCTTAAAGGAGGTTCACCACAGGGTCAAGAACAACCTCCAGATCATATCGAGCCTGATCAGGCTCCAGTCCGACAGGATGGACGACCCCAGGACAGCCTCTGCCCTGATGGAGAGCAGGAGCAGGGTCCTGTCCATGGCCATGGTGCACGAGAAGCTCTACCAGTCGCAGAGCCTGGCGATGGTGAACTTCGCAGACTACATACGCGACCTGGCGCACGGCCTTGTCAGCCTATTTGGAAACAATGATTTGAAGCTCAACTTGAACCTTGATGATGTCTACCTTGAGGTGGACAAGGCAATACCCTGCGGCCTGATAGCAAACGAGCTTATCACCAACAGCCTGAAGCACGCCTTCAAGGCCAGCCAGTGCGGCCAGATAGATGTGAGCCTCCACATGGCAGAAGGCCATATCCGTTTATCCGTAAAGGACAACGGCTGCGGCCTGCCAGAAGGCCTGGACCCACATACATCAGGCTCTCTTGGGCTCTCTTTGATAAACGCATTGACAGGGCAGCTGAAGGGAACTCTTGAGGTCAAAAGCGAAGGCGGCGCGGAGTTTCTGCTCTCTTTTTGGCCCTGATCTTCTCAAGAGCACTTCTGCTCGTTCTGGATATCTGTAGCACTGCTGGGAAACGTATATCTGCAAGTTGGAGCATAGACGAAAGGCGGTGTTCTCATTGTCTCCAGGCAGCGTTCCCATTCTCGTGACCTGTGGCCTTCCCTATGCAAACGGACAGTGCCATCTAGGCCACCTAAGGACCTATGTACCAGCGGATATCTTCGTCCGAGGCATGCGAAAGCTGGGGCAAGATGTTTTATTCGTATGCGGATCTGACGCCCACGGCACTCCAATAGTCGTCAACGCTGAATCTCAGGGGATCTCCCCTCAAGAGCTGGTCGCAAAGTACCATCAGCATTTCGACCAGGTCTTCAGGGCAATGGGTGTGAACTTCAACTACTTCGGAAGCACTGATGCAGCCTCGAACCACGAGAGGACTCAGGAGATGATGAGGCTCCTGATGGATGGAGGCCACGTCTACCCAAAGGAGATCGAGCTTGCTTACTGTCCCAAGTGCCAAAGATTCCTGCCAGACAGGTACGTGGAGGGCGTCTGCCCATACTGCGGAAAGGGCGCCCGCGGAGACGAGTGCGACCAGGGCTGCGGAAGGCACCTGGAGCCAGGAGAGATCAAGGATGCAAGGTGCAAGGTCTGCGGCTCTGGTGCAGAGTACAGGAAGCAGACCCACTACTTCTTCAAGCTCTCTGAGTTCAAGGAATTCCTCTTGAAATACCTGGAGACTCTTGGGGGAACTGCCAGCGCCAGGAACTACGCAGCCGAGTGGGTGCGCCAGGAGCTCAAAGACTGGTGCATAACCAGGAACATGTCCTGGGGGGTGAAGTTCCCTGGGCACGATGACCTGGTTGTGTACGTCTGGGTCGATGCGCCAATAGGCTATATCTCGTTTACTGAGGAGTGGTGTGCCAGAAAGGGAAAAAACTGGAAGGACTACTGGCAGGATGGCGCAAAGATAATTCACTTCATCGGAGGAGACATAGTCTATCACCACTGCATCTTCTGGCCGGCGATGCTGAAAGGCTGCAGCTACACACTGCCCTCGGATGTCGTCGCAAGCGGGATGCTCAAAGTTGACGACAAGAAGTTTTCCAAGAGCCGCGGGTACGTCGTCTGGGTCAAGGACGACTACCTGGACCAGGATCTTCACCCTGACCTGCTCAGGTACTACCTTGCAAGCTACACCTCTCACAACAAGGAGGTCAACTTCTCATGGAAGATTTTTGCAGATAAGGTAAATACTGAGCTGGTTGGCGCCTTCGGAAACTTCCTCAACAGGGCTCTGACCTTCACTGCCAAGAATTTTAATGGGAAAATTCCTGAAGGCGAGATCGACCCTGAGGTGCTGTCAAAGATTGGGGCCTCTGTAAAGGAGGTCTCCAAAAAGCTCGAGGAATACGAGTTCAAGATGGCCTCTGACGCTGTCATGGCTCTGGCAGACTACGGGAACACGTACTTCCAGTCGCACGAGCCCTGGAAGCTTGTCAGGTCAGACATGAAAGCCTGCGGCTCTGTATTGAGGTCGTGCCTCCAGATAGCCAAGGCTTTGGTCATATTGATGGACCCATTCATGCCCTCGAAGATGGAGGAGGCATGGAAGCAGCTGGGAATGAGCGCCTCTCCTGGGGAGAGACTATTTGAAGACGCACTGGACCTGCTGCCTGAGGGCCAGATGCTGGGGCGGCCTTCCATCCTCTTCAACAGGATGGAGGACTCGAAGGTCAAGGAGCTAGACGAGATCTTCAGAGATAGGATAGAGGCTGCAGAGTCCAAGGGCAAAGATAAAGCTGAAAAGGTGAAGAAGTTGGACAAGATCTCATTTGGCGATTTCCAGTCCATAGACCTGAGGGTTGGAGAGATAAAAGAGGCCGAGCCCATAAAAGGCTCTGACAAGCTCCTCAAGCTCAAAGTTGACATAGGCACTGAGATACGGCAGGTGGTGGCGGGCATTGCGCAGGCCTACAGGCCAGAGCATCTGGTGGGAACTCAGGTTGTGGTCGTGGCAAACCTGGAGCCTGCGAAGCTCTTTGGCATAGAATCGCAGGCCATGCTCCTGGCTGCAGACCTGGGTGGAAAGGCTCTCCTCCTCAGGCCTGAGACCAGGGTAGACCCTGGGACCAAGGTGCGGTAGGGGGTCTTTCAATTGCTTCAAGTTGAGAATTTATCTAAGACCTACAATCTGAAGTGTGGGGATGTAGTCGCTCTGAAGGATGTGAGCTTCTCTGTCAAGGATGGAGAGATCCTTGGCCTTGTGGGAAAAAGCGGCGGTGGAAAGAGTACCCTCCTTAAAATCATCCGGGGAATGGTGCCCTTCGACTCAGGAAAGATAGTCATGGATGGCCTGGAGGTGACCCCAGGAGCAGGCCAGGATGTGGTCTCGGAGCAGATGAGGATCACTGCCATCCATCTGCAGAGAGACTTCGCCCTGTGGACTGAGTCTGCTCTAAAGAACGTGGTCAGGCGCGTCTACTCCCAGACCAAAGGCTTTGAAGCTCTGCCAACAGTCGAGGAGGCCAACTACGATAAGATCTACGCCGAGGCCATGTACTACCTCAGGCTAGTCGGCCTGGAGAAGAAGGCGCTCCACCTTGCCACCATCCTCAGCGGCGGAGAAAAGCAGCGCCTTCTCATCGCAAGGCAGCTTGCCAAGAAGCCCAAGCTCCTACTGCTTGACGAGCCCGCAACTATGGCCTGTCCGGCAACAAAACAGGAGGTTCTCGACACCATCCTTAGGGTGAACAGGGAGCTGGGGCTGACAACCCTTGTCGTGTCACATCTGCCTGAGGTTCACGAGTACTTGGCCGACCGCCTGGTCTGGCTCGAAAAAGGAGAGATCGTGGACTCTGGAGATCCTAAAGAAATCCTTGGAAAGTTCATGTCTGGCATTGGAGTGGCGGAGCCCCTGAGTCCAAGTCCAGGCCTTGGACCAATAGTCAAGGTAGAGGGACTCTGTAAACGCAACTACCTCGTGGGCCCAGGAGAGGTGCTCAACATTCAGGATCTGAGCTTCCAGGTGAACGAAGGCGAGATAACTTCTATCATAGGATCGAGTGGCTGTGGAAAGACCACCATATTGAAGATAATCGAGGGCTTGAGCATTCCACCTGAAGGGTCCATCTTCTTCAAATCCAATGGCCATTGGGTGGACATGGTGAATTACTCGCCTTACAGGATGGCGGTCAGGAGAAGCATGGGCATAATGTACCAGGAGTTCGCCCTCTCCTGCGGCGAGACCATTCTGGAGCAGATTGCTTACCAGCTGGGGGTAAAAGGCCAGCACGTCATAGAGCACGCCAGGGAAGTCGCAGAAGAGCTGGGAATAAGCGATAAGATCCTGGACATGATCTACACTCTGACCGATATGCAGGAGGAGGACGCCAAGGCTGCCCTGGGAACTCTAGGACTGACGAGGGATGTCTTCAAAGATCTATTCCCTGTGTTTCCATTGACTGAGGCCAAGAACTTCGCTGATCCTGTCTTCAAGCTCATGTCTCTGGACCCTGCCATCATGGACAAGCTTCCTGACCAGATAAGCGGAGGAGAGCGCGTCAGGGCGTCAATTGCCATCCTTCTGGCGGCAAAGCCCAGCATCCTGATACTCGACGAGCCTTTTGGTGATATCGATCCCATTACTCTTCGAGAGGTCTCAAACGCCATAAAGAGGATCAACAGAGAGTTAGGGACCACAGTACTTCTGGTCAGCCACCATGTGGACTTCGTCAGAGAGATCTCTCACAGGGCGATGCTCATTGAAAACGGGGCCATAGTTGCAGACGGAGACCCGAACAAAGTCTGCGATACGTTCGTCTCAAGGTGCGGGGCATCATACCTCAATGCTGAAAGGTGCATGTGATAGATAGAGCATGGGTTAACCAGAGTAGAAATTAACTAGGGTACCATTCATGGAAGAAGACCTTTTGGAGATATTCCAGCAGCTCTCAGACCAGGTATCAGAAGAGGAGTTCGAGTCCAGGGTCTCTGAGAAGGTTTCGCTGATGGGAGGCCTCTGCGACAGGAGGACTGCAGCTCTATTGGTCGCGCGGGAGCTTGGAGCCTCCGAGGTTTTGACCAAGGTAGGCAGGATCAGGCCAGAGACTGGGAATGTGGCCTTCACAGGCAGGGTGATCTCGATCTCAGAGATCAAGGAGTTCAGGAGGTCTGACGGCTCTATTGGGCGCGTTGTGAACATCACCCTGGGAGACGAGACTGGCACCATCAAGGCTGCTCTCTGGGACGAGTACACAGACCTGGTCAAAGGTGGAGACATCAGGCTCGACCAGTGCCTGAAGGTGCGGGGCCTGGCCAAAGAAGGCTACTCTGGCACTGAGGTTAGCATCGGCAGGACAGGGGGCCTCGAGGAGGTCGACCTGGACATCAAGGCGAGGGTAGAGCCCTACAAGATCTCTGAGATCAAGCCCGACATGGGGGACGTCAATCTCGTGGCAAGGGTTCTGGACCCTGGGTCTCCAAGGGAGTTCCTCAGGAGGGACGGGGCCAAGGGCCTTGTCAGGACTGTGATCCTTGGAGACGAGACTGGAAAGATCAGGCTCACCCTCTGGAACGACCAGGCCAGGATGGACCTCGCCGAGGGAGAGTCGCTGGAGGTCATAAACGGCTCTTCCAAGGAGCGGTATGGCCAAGTCGAGATCCAGACGGGCGGCTACTCTGTCGTCAGAAAATCAAATATCTTGGTCAAATATTCTGAGACTGTGACCAGGATCTCAGATCTCAAGCCAGGAATGGTATGCAGCGTCTCAGGGTTTGTCACAGGCCTGGGAGAAGTCAGGGAGTTCAAGAGAGAGGACGGAAGGCCTGGACGGGTCGCCAACATCTACGTATCAGACGCAACAGGCAGGGTCAAGGTCGCCTTATGGGGAGATCACGTGGACCTGATTGAGGGCCTGGACCTGGGATTTGTGGCTGACCTTGTGGACTGCCAGGCCAAGAGCGGCTGGAACGAGGAGCTGGAGCTGAGCTGCGGCTGGCGCACGAAGATTACTTTCGCCCCGCCTGAATAAAGAAGTTAAAGCTTATATCACATGTGAGACGACAGAGGCACATAATAGATGGCAATAAAACTACTTGAAGATTTGCCGGGCGTTGGCCCTGCCACTGCCGAAAAGCTGAGAGAAGCTGGCTTTAACTCAATCGAGGCCATAGCAGTTGCCTCCCCAGGGGAGCTGGGCTCCTTCGCGGACGTGGGCGAAGCCACTGCCTCCAAGATCATAGCTGCTGCCAGAGAAGCTGCTGACATTGGCAGGTTCGAGACTGGCGACTTGGTCATGGAGAGGAGAAAGCAGGTGGGAAAGCTAACCACTGGCTGCAAGGGCTTGAACGATCTCCTTGGCGGCGGAGTCGAGACCCAGTCCATAATCGAGTTCTATGGAGAGTTCGGGTCTGGAAAGACCCAGATAGGCCACCAGCTGGCGATCAACGCACAGCTGCCAATCGAGATGGGTGGCCTGAACGGATCTACAGTTATAATCGATACAGAGAACACTTTCAGGCCTGAGAGGATCACCCAGATGGTCAAAGGGCTGCCGGACTACAATGGTCAGGTGTGGGACCCTGAGGAGTTTCTGAAGAACATCCACATAGCCAGGGCCTACAACTCCAACCACCAGATGCTTCTTGTTGAGAGCTCTATGGAGCTGGCGGAGAAGCTGAAGGAGTCTGAAAAGCCGGTGAGGCTCCTGATTGTCGACTCTGTGACTGCTCACTTCAGGGCGGAGTACGTGGGGCGAGGCACCTTGGCAGACAGGCAGCAGAAGCTCAACAAGCATTTGCATGAGCTGATGAGGTTTGCAGACCTCAACAACGCAGTCATCATGGTCACAAACCAGGTGATGGCCAAGCCCGACACATTCTTCGGAGATCCCACAAAGCCTGTGGGCGGTCACGTGCTTGGGCATACTGCCACATTCAGGCTCTACCTGAGGAAGTCGAAGGGCGAGAAGCGCGTAGCAAGGCTTGTGGACTCTCCTAACTTGCCTGATGGCGAGGCGGTGTTCTCTGTAACTATGGAGGGCCTGAAGGATTGATACGAGCTCTGGCTGTAGACATAGACGGCACACTCACTGATGAGAAGAGAATCATCAGCCCTTCTGCAGTCGAGGCCGTAAGCAGCCTGGAGATACCTGTGGTCCTGACCACAGGAAACACCCACTGCTTCACGAGGACCATGGCCATAATGCTTGGCACCCCGCTGGTATTCATAGCTGAAAACGGCGGCGTGGTCTCCTATTCCGATAACGAGATGGAGATGGTGGCAGACATCAACATATGCGAGGCGGCTTTCCAGGAGCTGTCCAGAGAGTTCAATCTCACAAGGCACGACTCCAGGTACAGGTTCACAGACATAACTCTGAAGAGAGACTTCGACCTGGAGGCGGCCAAAGCCTATGTCCTTGATCACAATCTTCCTGTGGACCTCATAGATACTTTCTTCGCAGTTCACATCAAGGTCAGGGATGTGGACAAGGGCACAGGCCTCCGGAAGGTGGCAGAACATATGGGTCTGTCTTTGCGCGAGTTCGGGGCGATAGGCGACAGCTTGAGCGACATGCCCATGTTCAACCTGGCAGGGTTCAGAGCCTGTGTGGGAAATTCCAATCCCAGGCTAAAAGCGATCTCTGACTATGTGGCCAATGCAGATTACGGCGCGGGATTTGCAGAGATCGTGCGCCACATGGCTGAGCAGAAGATGTTTCAGGCAGATACCGCCTGAAAAATTACAGACGTGCGATCCAGAATAGACGAGATTGCAAGAGATGTGGAAGAGATCGAGAAGTCCCTAGAAGAGCAATTCCTGATCTCAGCGTTCTTGAAGGATCCGCGCCCAGTTGTTCTCGCAGATTATCCACCACCCAAGCGTTTTCTTGGCAAATTCTCTGGCTGCTGGGCAGAAGGCGTCTGCTGCCAGGTTGTAGGGCAGCTCACTCACAGGAGGATGAAGCGGGTATTTCCTGCAGGTGGCAGGCCTGATCTCGTATATCTGGCATTTTTTATCCTGGATATCGTAAAATGGGCACGGCTGCTTCAGGACCCACGCCCCAAGGGACTTGTCATACCTGCACACGGCTTTTAGCTTCTTCTTTGAGCCCAGATGTTCAGAGATCCTATCGAAGTCATCTTTTTCCAGGTACAGCCCAGCCCCAGGGGTGAAGCAGCACAGGCCGCAGCCCTGGCACTGGAAGTTTTCCCAGAATAGCCTGACACCAGAATCCGACTCAGGCTTGTCAGGATCTCTGGCAGGAAGGGGCAGAGCTATGTCAAACGGCACTTTTTCTCCGAGATCGATCTTCTGGAACTGCTCCTCTTGCTTCAGAAGAGACCAGTGGGGGCGCTGCTTTAGGAGTTCCTGGTGCAGGCCCCTTCGCTTCTGGTCTACGCAGGACTTGGCGCAAAGCTCGTGGCAGATCTGGCGTGCTCTGCTGATCTGGATCTTCTGGTCTTCAGGGCACATATCTATCTATCAGATGAACGTGCCCTTATTTTCCGGTATTGCTCATTTTGTGCTGGTTGAAGTCTGCTCGCAGAACGCCTCCTCCTCTTTTTTAACTCCTCTTAACATTTCATCTCTGCGATTTAAAATAAGCAGACGGCGGCTCGTATATCCGCTGCTTGCCATTAGGCGCGCCTCTGTGATCTGCCTTTCTGACTAGCAGATTGAAATTCCGTGGCTTCCTCTGTTACATGCCCTATGGCCAGTTGGGATCATCAGCAGGTCTTCCGGTGCTGGGGTCTATTGGGCAATCGAGTCCTGGAAATACGCTAGAGGCTCTGTCCATCATAATGACGCCTGCATCGATGGGTCCGGCCTGGGCGAGATCCCTGTCTAGGGAGAATGTCTTCAAGGGACTTTGAACCACCCACAGGTCCAGGCAGGCAGTCTCCCAGATATCCTGAACCAGATATCCGTCGTAGGGCTTGATTATCCTTATCCAGAACCTCCCAGGGTCCAAGCCGGAAGGCACCCAAGTCGCAATGTCGATCTCAAAGGAGCCGTCAGGTCCTGTCCTCAGCATCTCCTTGACAGACCCGTCAGAGTTGAGCTTGTGCACAGGATACCCCCCTTTGGCCTCGTCCTCGAAGTCAATGCTGTGAATGACGGCTCCGGCCACGGGCTCGCCAGTAGGCCGATAAATTGCTCTGCCTCTAATCTTTCCGTCGGTGATCTCGCCCTTCTTTTCAGGAGAAGTACTCGATGATGGCTTGTTCTTGTCCAGGCTGCCGCCAGAATAATCCGAACCCACGATCACAGTCCAGGTGAAATCCTGATAGCCCTGTGAAACCTTGCCGTCAGACCTCCTGGCCTCCCAGAAGACGGTCATCCTAACAGTGGCAGTCCCTTCTTTCATTGCCGTCAGGGTGATGGAGTTTCCAGTGCCCAAAGTCTCCTCTCCATCTCCACTGAGCACGCCTGCCGGGCCCCACTTAACGAAGTTGCTGTACTCGGATTGGGTCAGCGAAATGATGCCCTGCTCTTCTAACTTCTTCCCGTCGGCAAAGGCGGCAGGAGGCATCTGGTATGTGTGGGTCTCGCCTGGCTGGAGGTAGACCACCTCTGACTGCGAGCCGGGCGCATCTGATGCCTGTACACCGCTGGATATTCTGGTGAGCGAGGCTGGGACCGACAACGGCTCGTCGGTTGCCCTGGCGTTGTTCGTCTCGTCAGACTCGGCAACATCTTCAAGAGGATCGGCAATAACCCCTATGTAGTAAAGGCTGGGGGTCAGGTCCGCGGGGAGGTTGCAGGGAACCGGGCCACTCCTGGACTCTCCCGGCTCCAGATCTATAACTCCGTATCCGATATAGGTGTCATTGGTGGTGATTGACCTGTCTTCTGAGAGGTAGAATCCAGCGTTGAATCCTTTTGCCTGAGCTTTGCCGAGGTTCTTCAGCTCCATTGTGAACGTCAGCTTACCTGGTGATGCGTATGCCTGCTCCGGGTCCACGCTGACTTCAGTGACCGCCAGATCAACATTGCTTCCGGTGTTTTCAGCCGAGGGCCCTCTTTCTGGCCCAGAGACCTTCTGCTTCCACTTCTCGTTGTTGTTCTCGTCAGTCTCCACGACATCCCCTGGGCCGCCAAAGTTCGAGTTATCAATGGCTACCTTAACGTCGTAGGCGACATTTGGCGCATTCGAGGGGATGGATATGAATACTGACGTGCTTCCAGTCTCGCCTGCTTCCAGGCCCTCGACCTGGACAGGATTTGATTCGAAAATTTTGTTCGCCTGATTTGGGAAGGCATATCCGTAGAGCTTGAATGGCCCAGCTGCAGCAGCTCCATCGTTCTTGAACGTCACCACAATCTCAGCGTTCATGCCAGGGCTGATGCCAGTTGGAACCGATAGCTCAGTGATCGTCAAATCTGTGCCGCCACTGCCACCGCTGCCACCGCTTCCGGCTAAAACCGATCCCTTGGGCTCGAATATGTAGCCGTAGCCAGTGGGCATTCTGACCAGCCTCACGACATTCCTTCCATCGCGCTCATCGATTGAGATGGTGAAGCTCCCTGTGTTGGGATATGAGTCGTCGTTTGTAATCGTATTGCCGCTGCAGGGGTCCAGGTCGCCACCGTTCCAGGTTCCTGTGATGGTCGTGGCTTCGTTCTCCCAGGGACCGGTGGCCGTACCCACGAGGTTGATGTCGACGCCTGTGAGGTGGCTGCTTTGCTCGCAGACGGGGTTTACGTGCAGGTTGCCTGTCACGGAAAGTCCGCCAAATGTCAGGGTCAGTGTGGCAGGCCTGCCGTCGTACTCAGTGAATCCCTGGTATGGCTGCAGAGCCTGAGAGGATGCCGGGCACAGGAGCATCAGGAATGCAAGCGCCAGGATCCACACGGGGCTTAGTGTCATGATGAAACGTTATGTTATCAACTACTAAACCTTTGGCACTATGAAGGACAATCGATAAAGGTCTCTTAAGAGGGATCCAGGGCTAATCCTTAACGCCTCAATAATGGACACAGCCCGTGTTTATTGATTTTGTAATCCAGAATACGAATAATTCTGATAAAGCGATTTTATATTTAGGACATTATTACTTTGAGGAATAGACGCTCCGATTACTTTCGCCCCGCGCAGCTACCACTTATCTATCAACGCCTCAACTCCTCTTCTGTATCTAGAATAGTGCTTTAGCGATTATGCGGTGGTTTGAATGGCTAAGAACCTGGAGTTCGTGAAGTACGCATCAGATCTGACAAAGGCCCAGGATGCGATAAGAGTTGCAAACGAGGAACTAATTAAGCTCTCTCAGAGGTTTGGGAGAATGATACCCAAGCTCCAGAACGTGGCGAGCACCTCAGGCATAATGTCCTGGTTCTCACAGTACAACAAGATCAAGGACTCGGCTAATAAAGCCAACGACTGCCTCCTGCCCCTTCTCTCCAGCGAGGAGGCGCTCTCCAACCCGGTGATCTCCTCCCAGCTGGCTTACTACAACGGCCAGAGGTCGAGGTACTACTACAAGATCGAGGTCATGGACGACGTCTTAAACGGCATGGTCGAGGACCTGGTGGACGGCGCTGCCTTCAACGACTCCCAGAAGGAGGAGATGAGAGCTGCCCTCGACGAGACTGTGTGCATGAGCAGGAGGATGTCAGATCCTGGAATGGCGAGCGCAGTTTAGCCTCCTCGGCTGCTGAGGCATGCCCAAGTTCTGTCTCTTGATCATGCCTCGAAACAGCCAGTCCGCTCCCTTCTTCCTCTGCCTGCTATCTCCGCTTCAGCCCTCTGCTGAGTCAGACTACTTTTGAAAAATACTTGGACTTCTAATAACATCTCACCGTGACGAGAAGCGTTATATACAATCGTATCATAATTGATAAGCATCTCAAAATTGAGGGGCTTTATGGAGGTTGAAACTCTAAAAAGGCTGGCACTCCTCGGCGCAATGGAGGAGCACGTCTGCCTGTCGTCATCCAAGTTCGCATCGTCAATAGGCTCCAGCGCCCAGACTGCAGCCAGGAGGCTCTCCGCACTGGAGGACGAGGGCTTTTTGACCAGGATAGTCACGAGCGAAGGCCAGAAGGTGAAGATCACTGAGAAGGGAGCCATCCTGCTTAAAGCCGAGTATATCGATTATCAGAAGATCTTCGGAGGCATCTACATCAACAAAATCAAAGGCAAGGTCGTCTCAGGCCTGGGCGAGGGCCAGTACTACATATCGCTTCAGGGCTACAGAACTCAGTTCTTGGAGAAGCTCGGCTTCGATCCCTGCCCAGGGACATTGAACCTCAAGCTGTCTGAGCCCTTTGTCAGCTCAAATTCAAGCTCTGTGGTGATAGATGGCTTCAAAGACGAGAGCAGGACCTATGGAGGTGGAAGGTGCTATCCCGTCAAGATCCGGGGCCTGGATTGTGCCATAATTCGGCCTGAGAGGTCGAACTACCCTTCAGACCTGGTTGAGGTCATTGCCCCAGTGCACTTCAGGAAGACCTTTGGGCTTTTGGATGGCGATCTCGTGGAGGTGGTCCTGGAATGATCGACGAGGCACTTGAAGCTCTGAGAAGTGGCGAGATCATCCTTCTTTACGACTTCGACGACAGGGAGAAAGAGACCGATCTGGTCATAGCAGCCGAGTTTGTGGCTCCCAATCACATCTGCAGGCTTAGGAGAGACGGAGGAGGCCTGATATGCCTGGCAATAGACCCCGTTGCCTGCTCGAACCTCGGAATTCCATACATAGCCGACGTCCTGAAATTTGCATCCGGATCTGGAAACGGCTTTGGAGCAATCGAGTCCATGTACGAGAGGGCAGGAGACATTCCCTACGACACCAAGTCGTCTTTCTCTCTTTGGATCAACCACAGGAACAACTACACAGGCATCACAGACATCGACCGTGCCATGACCATCTCCAGGTTCGCAGAGATCACAAAGCAGTCTCTTGCAGGGGCAAAGGTCGACCTGGGCTCTGAGTTCCGGTCTCCGGGCCATGTGCCTCTGCTCAGAGCAGCTCCAGGCCTCTTAAGCGACCGCAGGGGCCAGACTGAGCTCTCCATTGCTCTTGCCAGGGAGGCTGGAGTAACCCCGGCTATGGTCGTATGCGAGATGCTGGACTGCTCAACTGGCCGGGCTCTTCTGAAAGATGAGGCTGTGAGGTATGCCCAGGCCCACAAGATGGCCTTTGTAGAGGGAAAAGAGGTGGAAGAGATGTCTTCCCAAACCAAAGCGCGAGATTGAGATGTAGGAGGAGCTGAAGGAGGAGCGCCTCAAGCTCTCCTGCCTTTGAGCATCTCTTGGAAGTACTCGTTTGCCTTCTCCACGAATAGGTCTCTTGGCAGCAGTTCGCGGCTCACAGTGTTCAAAACGTCTTGAGAGATCCTGCCTTCTCTAGCCAGCTGGCGGCCTGCTTCCCTAGCAGCGTCTATGACATCGCTTACAGGCAGGCCCATGTCCAGCATGGTCTTGAGGAATTCGCCATGCGGCCTTAAGAGCGCACCTGCGAACTCAGCATCTGCATTTTTGCAGTAGGCCTTTATGTGCGCAACCGCGGGGTCGAAGTTGTCCAGCTCCCAGAAACCGCAGTTGGAGACGAGCACGATCTTGCTTCGCTTGACGTTCTCCTGCAGAGGGTGCCTTGTGTGGCCATCCCTGATCTCGATAAACGGCCGTACCTCTGGCACAGTCCTGTCCATCAGAGTCTTCATGGGGCCTGTGACTCCATCGCAGTACAGTGGCGAGGCCAGTACGAGCACATCTGCCTCTCTGATCTTCGGATCCAGAAGCTTCATGTCGTCGTTTTGGCCGCATTTTCCCCCTCTTCTCGTCCAGCAGTTCAGGTCGCCGTTGCAGGGATTGATCTTCAAGTCTCCAGTGTAAAAGAGCTCAACTTCTGCTCCCGTATCCTTCATCCCATCAAGAAATGGGTTAAGGATTACAGCTGTGTTTCCCTTCTCCTTTCTGGGGCTGGAATTTATTGCAAGCACCTTCATGTGCACACCTCATGCTAAGTGACTGATGGGCCCCAATTGAGCCTCAACTTATTTGTACATTGTTAATCCTAACTTTTGGTGCCCTCTTCTGAGGCTGACCTTCTGATATTGGTCTTCTCATGGAAGCGTTTTAGATGTGCTCGTCGCTGTGCCCTCTTCAAAAGCGCGTCACCTTTGTGAAGTTTGAGTGGCAACCTTATTTGAAGTTTATAATAGGCCTTCTTTGAAGACGAGAACTTCCATGATTAAGCATATGCAATTGGAATTACAGAAACTTTTATCTATGTACATTGGTAACCTGCCAAGATCACGCACATAGGACTGAGGATATCATGGGCAATAATTCTGAACTGGACGATCTGGACCTGGCAATACTCAAGCTCCTGAGAGCGAACTCCAGGATGAGCTATCTCAAGATGTCCCGGGCCACCGGAATCTCTGATGCCACAATCCAGTTCAGGCTCAAGCGCATGGTGGAACGAGGCATCATCGATCGGTTTACAGTGGCAATTAATCCTAAAGCCTGCGGCTACAACGTAATGGCGGTGGTCCTTGTCCAGACCGATACTAATAAGCATGAGAACGCCAAGCACGCCCTTGCTGAGATACCAGAGGTCTCGGAGGTCTACGGCGTTCTTGGGGAGTACGACCTCCTGATAAAGGTCTGGTCCAGAAGCCTAGAGGAGCTAAACGAGATAATCACAGAGAAGATAAGGTCTGTAGACGGCATAGAGGACCTTCTTGAGATGGTGATAATTGACAGGGTGAAAGAGGATCTGCCTCCTGTCTAGAGGGATTATGAGCTCGTCCAAGAGCGTCACAGAGGTGATAGCACAAAAGGGGTCCGGCCCTCTCTGGGCTAAGGACATCGCTGCAGTGGGCAAAGAGAGGATCGGCTACTTCAGCCAGCTCCAGGGAATGAAGATAGTCGACCGCGAGGGGAGAGTTGTAGGAAAGCTGGTTGACCTCTCTATTCGGCCTGGAGAGACTCTTCTTGAGATATCGCGGATAGTCTACACCTCCAACATTCTTGGAGAAAAAGTCATACTTCCCATGTCCAGCGTCAGCTCGATAAACGGAGAGGTCATGCTCGACGTTGCCAGAGATGAGATACCTCCAGGCAAGCTCTCTGAGAAGGAGCTATTGGTTACAGAGACCATACTCGACAAGCAGATCGTGGACATCGATGGGCTCAAAGTCGTGCGTGTAAACGACGTCCTCCTGGCCCAGGTCAAAGGGTCTCTCTGCATGGTGGGCGTGGACGTGGGCTTCAAGGGCATCTTGAGAAGGCTTGGAATTCCCAGGCTCTCAGGGACGCTCATGGACAAGATCCCAAGCAACATAATCCCCTGGTCGTACGTCGACCTTCTGGACCCGGCTCTGAGGAGCATTCACCTGAAGATCTCCAGGAAGAGCATAAAGGACCTACATCCGGCGGACATAGCGGACATCCTCGAGGACCTGAACAACAAAGATCGCCTGCTGATACTGAGCTCTCTTGGGGACGAGACTGCAGCAGAGACAATGGAGGAGGTCGAGCCTGATGTCCAGGCGACTATGGTCAACCAGATGGACAGCGATCACGTTGCAGATATACTTGAGAACATGGACCCAGACGATGCTGCAGACCTGATCAACATGATGTCAGAAGACAGGGCATCTGAGGTCCTGGGGCTGATGGATGCAGATGAAGCCAAAGATGTGAAGGAGCTTTTGGGTTACAGCGATGACTCAGCTGGAAGCCTGATGACAAACGAGTTCGTCTGGGTCTGGTCAGACTGCTCAGTCTCTGACGTCTTCTCAAGGCTGAGAAGAGCAGGCCAAGACGTGGACATGATCTACTACATCTACGTCTTAAACGAGTACGAGAACGTCCTTGGAGTGCTATCGCTAAGAGATTTGATCCTGGCAGATCCAAGCACCAAGATAAACGATGTCATGAAGAGAGAGATCATAAGCGTACTTCCCACGGCTTCAGTAGAAGAGGTCACAAACCTCATGTCCAAGTACGATTTCTTGTCGATCCCTGTGGTGGATAAGGAGGGCAAGATGCTCGGAATCGTCACCTTCGACGACGCCCTGGACCAGGTGCTGCCAGACGACCTCAAGAGCCGCCTGCCCTGGAACTACCACAAGACCAGGCGCGTGAGGCAGATCTGATGCCTGCGCTTGGGCTCCTGAAGAGATTTCAGGGCTTGCGACTTGCAGGCCTGGTGGCCTTCTTAAGCGTTCTTGGGCCTGGGATCATCACAGCCAACGTTGACAACGATGCTGGCGGGATCACCACCTACAGCATAGCTGGCGCCCACTTCGGCTACTCACTTATCTGGACTCTAATACCCATAACTGTCGCCTTGATAGTCACTCAGGAGATGTGTGCCAGGATGGGAGTGGTCACTGGAAAAGGCCTGGCTGACCTGATCAGGGAGAACTTCGGGGTGAAGCCTACAGTCTTCCTGCTCTTTGGGCTCATAGCCGCAAACCTGGGGACCACTGCAGCAGAGTTTGCAGGAATTGCTGCCAGCATGGAGATCTTTGGGGTGAGCAAGTACGTCTCGGTGCCCCTGGCAGCAGTCCTGGTCTGGTTTCTGATAGTTAAAGGCACCTACAGGTCCATAGAGAAGATATTTCTTCTTTTGAGCGCCTTCTACTTCACCTATGTCTTATCAGGGCTGATGCTTCGCCCTGACTGGAGCCATATCTTGCCTCAGGCTGCGTCTCCTGAGGTCTCTTTGAGCCCCATATACCTTTATATGCTGATAGGCGTTATCGGCACGACCATCACGCCCTGGATGCAGTTCTACCTCCAGTCGTCCGTGGTCGAGAAGGGCATAAAGATCTCTGACTACAAGTACACAAAGCTCGACGTCTACATAGGCAGCATAATCACAGATGTCGTCTCTTTCTTCATAATGTTCACCTGTGCCACAACCATCTTCTCAAGCGGCATGAGGATAGACAGCGCAAAAGACGCTGCTATGGCGCTCTTCCCTCTTGCTGGCAACTACTCAGCTGGGCTCTTTGCATTCGGGCTTCTCAACGCATCCTTCTTCGCAGCCTCGATACTTCCCCTCTCCACGTCTTACTTCCTCTGCGAGGGAATGGGCTGGGATTCAGGGGTAAACAAAAGGTTCTGGGAGGCTCCCCAGTTCTACATACTCTACACTCTCCTCATAGCCGTAGGAGCCCTGATAATACTGATGCCCGATGCACCACTTCTGACGATCATGGTTCTGTCCCAGGTGGTGAATGGGTCTCTCCTGCCGTTCGTGCTGATCTTCATGCTCATTCTCGTCAACAGCAAGAAACTGATGGGAGATTATACCAACAGCAGAGCATTCAATATAATCGCCTGGGGGACTACTGCGATTCTCATAGTCCTCACACTTGTGCTGATCGCAACCAGCCTTGTATCAGGAGGCTGAAAGCTTCAAGATTGTACGATATTCATATATGCGACAGTTTACAGGCCCCTTTCTTTTCTATCTCGAATTTCCTCTGCCAGATGCCCGAGCTTCCTCCACTTTTTTCTCTCTGCAGCCTTGAGCTCAGGGCTTTTCTTTCTCTCGACTGCAAGCAGCTCCCTCTGCAGTTTAATATAGCTATCAAATCTGACCTGTGGCAGCGTTCCTTCTTTGATCGCCTTTTTGACCATGCATCCTGGCTCAGTCTCATGCTGGCAATCAGAGAACTTGCATTGAGCAGCAAGATCTTCAATATCCTGGAATGTGTTCTGAAGGCCCAAACCAGCATCCCACAGTTGCAGCTCCCTCATGCCCGGGTTATCGATGATTACTCCACCTTTCTCAAGCAGGATCATCTCCCGAACGGTTGTCGTATGCCTGCCTCTGCTGTCATCTTCTCTGATCTCGCGGACCTTCTGCCGTTTAACTCCTTCAAGGGCATTGATGAGCGTAGATTTTCCGACGCCGGACGAACCAAGAAGAACAACTGTTTTGCCTTCTTGAATATACAATGACAGCGGTTCCATGCCAGCCATTTCTGTAGCGCTGATTGCATATGCCGGCACATCCGGTGCTATTGCCTTCACGTCTTTTATCCTTGCATCAACGTCTGTACAGATGTCTGATTTGTTTAAAACAATGACCGGATCAACGCCGCCCTGTCTAACGACTGCCAGATACCTTTCCAGCCTTCTCATATTCAGATCCCTGTTGAGCGAGGTCATGATAAACGCCGCATCTATGTTCGTAGCGATCACTTGCTCGCCTGTGGCTCTTCCTGCATCTTTCCTGGATATTTTGTTCTTTCTTGGAAGTACTGCATGTATGGTGTAAGTGCCTGAGTTATCCTTTGAAAGTGCTACCCAGTCTCCAACAGCTGGATAAATGCCCTCCTGCCGCTGCCTGCCAGATATCCTGGCTCTTACTTCGCCGCTTTTAGTGTGAGCTTTGCAGCCGTTTTTATTTAGGCTGGAAACCCTTCCTGGCTCATGCAATGTCGCATACTCTCGGAAACCATTTCCGAAGAACGAGTTCCAGCCAAGCTTTCTCAGCACAGGGTCCAAGAGATCGTCTCCAAGAGATCACTCTGTTAAATAGTCTTGCTTTTGCCTCTACATGGCTTCGTCGAACTCGCTTCTATATCTGGCAACGCCGTACACGCCAGACATGGCCTTCTCATCCAAGATCAAGATCATAAATGCCTCATTAGGAACCCCTTCCCACTGGCTGAGGATATCGCTATGTGAAGCCGGCTCAAATCCAAAGCGAGGATAGTACTCTGGATGCCCAAGCACGATGATGAATGGCATCCCCCGGCTCTTGAGAATCTCTATGCCTGCCTTGACTAGCTGTGATCCAATCCCTTGATGCTGTTGCTCAGGCAGCACGGCCATGGGTCCCAGCCCCATTCCGTCCACAGCCTTATCACCTTCAATCCTGACATGACTGAAGATGATGTGGCCTACGATCAGATCATTTTGGACTGCCACCAGAGAAAGAATGCCAGGACAATCCATCCGGAGCCTATCGATCAGATCTGCCTCTGGAGCCTGACCGAAGGCCTGCATGAAGGCGTTTTCGTTTAACTTCCTTACATCACCGATGTCTTTTGGTAGCTCTTCTCGAATGAAGATCGTGTTATCCCTCCTTTAGATTACCTGCACTGCCTGGCGCTGATTTAGAACAGAATCGTTATCAGCATGCGCTCACACTGCCACCTGGCACTATCGATTTCGTTCTTTTATGCTATTTCCTAACCTGGATAAATCTGAGCTACATAAAATACAAAACCATAGTATTCAGAATACCGCCTGAAAATATCGATCTCTCTCTGGTGATCCTCCAATACTGCAAGAGCCTCAGGAAGTCCTTCGTATTTCTGCCTCAGCTGAGAGATTTTTTCCTCTATTGGTGAATAATAGAACCACCACGCCGACTCTGGAAGGACGAAGTGACCTATATGGCGATAGCCTGCCTTTTGAATTGTCCTCAGGTTCCCTTCGATATCCTGCATGCCAGGATATTCCTTAATAAAATATTCTTGGACTTCTTTGGGAGCGTCAGCTCTAAGCCAGGTCAGCTCTGAGGCTACAAGGTATCCTCCATCCTTCAGGAGTAGTCTCCACTGCAGAAACCCTTTTTCAAAGCCTATGACGTAGATGGAGCCCTCTGCCCAGATGATATCGAAGGTGCCTTCTTCAAAATGAAGATCGCGCATATCCCCTAGGTGGGTCGTTATCCTATCATTCAGCCCGTTATGCTCGACTTTTTTGCCCAGGTCCTCTAAAAACTGTTGGTGGTTGTCGATTGCCGTTATAGTTCCATCTGTCAAACGGCTCAGATCTACCGTCTGCATGCCTGGTCCACAACCGATGTCCAGGATCCTGGGGTTGGAAGGCAAATCCTTGAGCATATCAAAGGCCCTTTTAGTAGATTGAAACTCTCCTGGGCCTTCTCTTGGGTTATCGCTGTGAATCTCCCAGAACAGCTCCCACATCTCTCGTTCTTCCATCACAGATCTTCTTCTCGAATGATCTCATTGCATTTAGGCTTTCTCGTCTCCAAATATAGCAATGTAGAAATGTGATTTGTAAAAGGAGTTGGATCGAATATAATTGCGTACGAATATAGAATAATTAGTCTGAAGATCCTCTGCTTTAAGGGGGAGATGAAAGTCGTACTATATCCGTTAGACTTCTAAAGCAAACTATAAGATTCCAGGGGTACAATTAGCATCTGGTATGAAAAATGCCTACAAGTTCAGGATCTATCCAGTCAGGCGACAGGAAGCCATGTTAGATGCTTGGACTAAGGCCAGGTTGTTCCCAAAGACTTGGGCGATCGGGTGCACATCTGCACTCGTTGCAGTCTCCAGATCTGTGTGTTCTGTTCCCAGATCTGTGTGGATCTCAACTCAAGCATAGAGATCAGAACCCTCGGACTGAGGGGTCTCTTTAACACAGAAGAGTTAACATGAGTTCCAGATCGTAATCTGGAACAGATAGCCTATGGAGATTCGACCTCTGGCTTGGGCATACATCTAAAGTTTGCATCGGATCGACGAAGTAGGAATCCCCGTCCTAAAGGGCGGGAAGGAATTCACTATAGATGTGATAGCTTAAAATGGAGATGTTATTTGGACCCAGACTTCCAGGGATATGATGGCGCTTCTGACCAGGATGAGCACAGCCTCTCAGACCTTCCTCCCACGGCTCAGCCAGTGCTGGAATGCGGCCCTGAGGGCAGCCCCAGGATCTCGATCATAAACTACGACTCCTCGAACTACCAGGTGGTCGATGTGGAGACGGTCGAGGGCTGCTTTGCCTTCAGAGAGAAGCCAAACGTCACCTGGATAAACATCGAGTGCATGCACCAGGTTGAGCTTCTAGACAGGCTTGGCCAGTGCTATGGAATCCATCCTCTGGTGCTGGAGGACATACTGACAGATCAGCGCCCTAAGGTCGAGGACTACGACAGCTACATCTTCGTCATCCTGAAGATGCTATTCTTCTCTGATGATGGCTCTCTTGGAGCTGACCAGGTGAGCATGATCCTGGGGAAGAATTTCGTGATCTCTTTTAAGGAGAGCAGGATGGATATCTTTGGGCCTTTGAGGGAGAGACTTAGGACAAGCAAGGGCAGGATAAGGAAGATGGGCGCAGACTACCTGGCATACTCGATGATGGATTCAGTAGTAGACCACTACTTCTCAGTTCTGGAATCCCTAGGAGAGAAGTTCGAGGACCTGGAAGACGACGTCGTTGAGAAGCCTGGTCCAGACACCCTTCCAGCAATCTACAGGCTCAAGAGGGACATGCTCTTTCTCAGGAAGTCGGTCTGGCCTCTGAGGGAGGCCATAAGCTCTCTGGAGAGGATGGACTCTGCTCTCGTCTCTGATTTTGTCAAGATATACATCAGGGATTTGTATGACCACACAATCCAGGTGATAGACAACGTTGAGACGCTGAGGGATATGTCCGCATCGCTGATAGACACCTACCTCTCAAGCCTGAGCAACAGGCTAAACGAGGTGATCAAGGTCCTGACGGTCATCTCCACCATATTCATACCACTGACGTTCGTATCTGGCGTCTTTGGCATGAACGTGCCTGAGATGATAAGGTGGCTGGAGGCTCCCTGGGCTTTTGACGCAATCATCGCCACCATGCTGGCCGTGGCATTTGTAATGCTGATGTACTTCAAGAGGCGTGGCTGGTTTTAAGATGCATAGCAGATCAGGCCTTCAGGCCTTTGATCATCGCCTCGCACCTCTGCTTGATCCTCTCAATGATGTCCATATCATAAGGCTGGTGCACTGGGATTACTATCTGGGCATCAAGGCCTGACGAGTCTGGAGCGGCAGTAAGTCCCTCATCTGCCAGGGGGATTCTCAGGTCTTTGGCAATGTCCTCGATCATTGGGGTCAGAGCCTTTATGGGTTTCAGGCCTTTAGCCCGCTCTCTGTAGTCCCTGAGAAGGGAGTCTATCTCGGATATTAGTGGCTCAACATTCCCGTGCTCTTCTGAGGTTGCTGCAATTCTCTCGATGCTCTCTTTGAGCTGAGAAAACGTCCTGACGCCTGCCTCTATCACCTCTCCTGAGTATATCGGCCTGATCCTGTCCAGATATCCGGGCGCTGCCACCAGCAGATCTATCTCTTTTAGCTTCTCCAGGTCGAACTCAGATGGCCTGTAGGGGTTGACTGAGATGTAGTCCAGCCCCATTCTGGAGGCAAGGCTCTCGTACATCTTGGTAACTCCTATGCTCTTTCTCCTGTTCAGGAGTGCGTGCCTGATCGATTTTGGATCGCTATCATCCAGGCCGAAGTAATCTGCGAAGCCCTTGGTGGTGGTGATGACCTTTGTCCTTCCCTGCTTTGCGGCGCTTATGAGCCCCATCTCCTCAAGCTCTTTTACGTGGGCGTAGCTCTTGTTGCCCCGGATCTCAGCCAGATCGCTTTGCCTAATGGGCTGCTTGTAGGCGATTATGGCCAGTGTCCTGATTAAAGGCGCGTCGATTTCTTTTGGCGCCACTGACAGGACCTCCTGGGCGAGCCCCGGCCTCACCTGCATCGAGTACCTCCCTTCAAATGACCTGATCTCTATTCCACTTCTTCTCTCCAGGTACTCTCTGGCGAGGTCGTCTGCAAGCGCACCTGCCTCCTCTTCGCTGAGCTTCGACATCGATGCCAGCTCTCTCGCCGATAAGGTCTTGCCAGAGGCAAAGAGCGCAGCCTCAATTATAGCCTTGAACTCAGATCGAGAATCGACTTCCAACTGTATCCCGGACCGGTATTTGCAGTATAGGCTTTAAACTGATCGCCGTACGCTTTAAACTGATCTATGTGCTGCTCTGCTACATCTCAGGCCTGCTGCAGGTTAAGACAGTTTATGCATCAGATCAAAGGGATTTTCTCCTAGCATGGCGAGTAATGGTACATGATGCAGTTTCTCCTCACACCGGCAGCGTCTAAGCGCCTGATAGGAAAAGCAATGGCGCAGCATCCTGCCCTGAATTTGGCCTTGAAGTCTGGAACGGTCGTGATCATCGCGGGCACGACAAATGGCTATGTTGCAGAGGAGGTCCTCTCAAGCATCGGCCAGGCGGAGGGCTTCTCCAAGAAGCGGTTCTTCCGCGGGATCAACCTTCCGCCCTGGATTCCGACAACTGAGGCAGGTCTGATGCAGGACATGGGCGACTTTCCAGGAGATGTGGTAATCTCCAAGGGAGTCTGGCAGAGAGGAAAGACGATTCTAGACGCAGTAAACGACCTCGTGGAAGGAGACGTCATCTTGAAGGGCGTAAACGCCTTTGACCCTGTCAGGAGACAGGCTGCTGTCTACATAGGCCACCCCAGGGCCGGGACCATTGGGGTTTCTCTCCAGGCGGTCGCAGGCAGAAGGGTGAGGTTGATCCTGCCTGTGGGCATGGAGAAGAGAGTTTTCTCTGACTTAAACGAGCTGGCAAACAGGATCAATTCCCCCGGCGCTGAAGGCCCTAGGCTCCTTCCAGTTCCCGGCGAGATCTTCACTGAGATTGAGGCCATCGCTCTTCTCACTGGCGCCAGAGCAGAGCTTGTGGCAGGAGGAGGCGTCAGCGGAGCTGAGGGATGCATCTGGCTTGCTGTCAGCGGCACAGAGGCACAGGAGGCTTCGGCTAAAGAGCTTCTCAAGTCGGTGTCAGAGGAGCCTGGGTTCGTGGTCTGATCTTTCTCCAGGCTCCAATTTTATCAGATTTCCTAGGTGGCCCTGGCAATTCCAGATTCTGGGGCCAGGCCGGGTCTGAAAAGGTTGTATGTTCCAGTGGCCGGCAGGGCAGCGAAGTCCAGGGATATGGAGTACAGCTCGTCTCCTAATGCAGTGACTATGTCCAGGTTGAGCGTTGGGCCCGATATGGCGCCGCTGGCAGTAGCGGTCGTTGAGTTGATGCCCCTGGACACTTTCCCGCTGCCGAAGACCACTGACCCGGACTGGTGCAGCACCAGGTCTATCGATGTGTCGTCTGTCAGCTCCAGGCGCCAGCTGCCTGCGGCACTTGCAGGAACATCGCTTGAGGTGGCCTCTCCCAGAGCTGCAGAGGGCTTGACTGACCTGCTCGCCTCTGACTGCTCCTCTGTGGCGTTTCCCATCATGGCTGCTGCCTCTGCCACATTGCCGGAGTTCTGGGTGTCGAAGACGGAATCTGTGAAGTGCTCTTCGACTTCTCCAAAGCCGCCAGAAGTCTTTCCGAAATCTGGCCACTCATCACAGTTCGCTGCCACAGCCAGGGCACAAGAGACGATTAGAACTGCTAGGATTTTCATAGTTTCACCTGTAGATCTGTCAAAGATCAATGGACCATGTACTTAACGCCTGTCAATGCGGGCTGAAATCCAGATGCTCACTTTCTAGAAGACCTAAAACTATCTTATTATAAACTATATATTTTCTACTGTCCTGGATACTTTTTCAGATACAGCTGTCCGAAGAGCTCTTCTTGCTCCAGCCACACCTGCCTCCTCTGGGCCATGAAGAGCAGCGAGACGTAGTTCATCACCCGTTCTCCTCCACGAATCTCCTCGAAGCTGACCTGTTCTCTTGATCCCAGGATATCGTCTAAAATCGGCCCAAGCGCCTGGATCCTCTCTTCAATTCCTTCCTCATGCGAGAGGTCGAGCCTCTTTTCTGCGGGCGGGTCAGGCCACTTCTCTCTCATGGCCTTTCTCCTTCCAACCATCTCTGCTTTCTTCAGCTCCAGGATCAGCTCGTCGAGTGTGACAGGCCTCTTTGTGCGCCTGCGTATTGGGGGCTTGGGCAGGTCTCCGACTTCGTCCTCCTCAGGCAAGTCCTCGACCTCCTCTTCGACCTCTTCTTCACCGGGCTCGTCTTCCTCCATAGAGTCCGACTTCATCCTGAGGAGGATGCTTGCGTAAAGCAGAGTTCGTGCAGGAATCCTCAGGTCTCGCCTCTCTAAAGAGTCGATGTATTTCAGGAACTTCTCTGTGGTCGAGGCGATGTCCACGTCCCAGGGGTCTAGCTCACCTTTTTTGGCGAGCTCAACTAAAACTTCAGCCGGGTCTGCGAACTCGAATCCGGGGCTATGAATCTCTGCTGTCAACTACAGATCAACTCATGCTGATGCCAGTCACGCTGGTTATGTTGTTCTCCTGCATCGTCACGCCTATGGCGTACTTGGCCTGCTGAATCATGGGCTTTCTAAGTGAGACCACTATGAACTGAGCGCCCTCTGAGATCTTCTTAATTAGCCTTGCCACCCTGTCCACATTTACGCCGTCGAGGAACATGTCTATCTCATCCATGGCGTAGAAGGGAGCTGGCTTGAACCTCTGTATTGCAAATATGAACGAGAGGGCTGTGAGGCTTTTTTCTCCTCCTGACATGGCTTCAAGCCTGTGGAACGGCTTTCCTGAGGGTCTGGCCTTGATGGTCATGCCTCCTGTCAGAGGGTCATCAGGGCACTCCAAGATCAGCTCCCCGTCTCCCCTTGAGAGCTCTCCGAATATCCCCTTGAAGTTGGAGTTGATCTCATCAAACGACGCCAGAAAAGCCTCCTTCTTCATCAAGTCGTACTTCTCAAGCTTGTCCAGGATCTCAGTCCTCTCTCTGTCTAAAGTGCCCCGCCTCTCCTGGAGTATGGAGTGCCTTTTTTCAACCCGGTCGTACTCGTCGATTGCAAGCATGTTCACTGGCTCAAGGTCCAGCATCGCCCGCTCTATGACCTTGATCTTCTGGGCAACGGCCTCGCTTCCTGGGGGCTCCTGAGACGAGTCTATGCCGCAGGCCTCAATCTCAGTCCTCAGGGATTCTGCTCTGGACCTGGACTCTTTCAGGGCCAGGGAGTTGACGTTGATCCTGGCCTCGATCCTCTCAAGGTCCCTCTGGAGCTTGTCTACACTCCTCTGAGAAGAGATGACCTCTTCCATCGCCTTTACCCTTGAACCTTTGAGGCCGTGAAGCTCAATCTCGATCTCTTTCTCCCTGGCCTCCATTGCTTGCAGGCTTTCTTTCAGGTCCTGGACCTGCTGCGAAGCCGCTTGTCTCTTGCTTGCAGCATCTGACTTCTGTGCATCGAGCGCCTCTCTCCTGGTTGATAGGTCTCTTAGCTTCTCTGCAATTCCATCTACCCTGATCCTGTCTTTGGTGAGGTCTGCCTCGATCTCCCTTATCCTCTCCTGGAGGCGCTTGACCTCTGTGTCTGCTGCGTCTGCCTGGGCATTGAGCTCTGGAATGTCCGATCCCGCAAGGCTTCTCTCCAGGTCGTCTATCCTGATCTGAGACTCTGCAATTGTTGAGTCTGCCTTCTCTATCTCTACTTCCAGGAGATCGAGCCTCCTCTTGAAGGCCTGGGACTCCTCCTCCATCTGTATGAGCCTGCCCCTCTTCTCCTGCACAGCCTTCTCGACTTTGGGCCTGGTCGATTCGACCTCTTCAAGGCGGAAAGTCTTCTTGGAGATCGCCTTGTCGAGCTCTTCGACCTCGCGGCTGATCCTGGAGATCTCCTCTTCTGTCCTGTCTAGCTTGTAGATCAGCGCCTCTCTGGCGGACTCGGCTGAGGAGATCTTCTCTGAGAGCTCCAGAAGCCTGCTTCCCTCATCAGCTGCAAACTTGAGCCTGGACTTGTAGTGGCCTCCAGTCATGGCCCCGCTCTTCTCGACCAGGTCGCCGTCGAGGGTGACCATCCTGTACCTTCCCATCAGCTGCCTTGCAGCATCGAGGTTCTCTACCACAAGGGTGTCTCTGAAGACGTACCAGAAAGCTGAGAAGAACTTGTGGTCGAAATCCACCAGGTTCAGGGCATAGTCCACGATCCCTGGCCTATTTGGGGACTGGGGAAGATCTCCCCTGTCCAGGCGGTTAAGTGGGAGAAATGTTGCCCTTCCTATCTGCGACCTCTTGAGGTAATCTATGGCGACAGCTGCGTCTTCATCTGTGCTGGCCACAATGGACTGAAGTCTGGCGCCTGCTGCAATTTCGAGTGCAGCAGAATACTTCTGGTTGACGTCTCCCAGCTCTGCGATTGTGCCGTGCAGGCCTTTTAAAAGCTGCCTCCTGATTGCAGATCGCACTGCTTCAACTGCCCTGCTGTATCCAGACTTCTCCTCAGCTGACCGAAGACGCGCTTCTGCGCGCGCGTGCTCTCCCTGGAGCCTCTGGAGATCGCGGTCGAGGTCTGCCATCTCCCTTCTGATCCTGATTCTGGCTCCATAGAGGTCATCCCTGTCCTTTTCCAGGCTCAGAGCCTTCTCGTTCTGGACAGCAAGCTCAGACCTGATGAGCGCAGCCTCCCTTTCTGCTGAGGCTATGGTCTCGCAGGACTCTGCTATGTAGGCGGCGATCTCCTCGCGCTCTGCAGTGCTCCTCCTTGTCGAGTCGAGAAGCCTGTCGCGCTCTCTTAGAAGGTCTCCGAGCTTGGCCTTGCCGTCTTCTCTCGTTCTCCTGGCAATGGCAAGCTCGTCTCTGAGCTGAGAGTACTGGGCGTCAGCCCTGGAGATCTTCTCCCTGGCTTTGGCAGCCTCATCCGATTGGTCTTCAAGCTCTCCCTGAAGTGAAGCCTGCCTGATGCTGGCGTCTCTTATCTTCTGAGCGAGAGTGTCGGCTTCTTGCTCCAGCTTCCCGACCTGGATGTAAACCTCTTTTTGCTGGGCATCTGCATCTGATGCAGCCTTGTCAGAGATCTCTATCCTGCTCTTGGAGAGGGAGATCTCTCCCTTGATCTCCTCTATCCTGCGCTTGACAGAGATCTGCTCGTCCTCGCCTTTGTGCGTGATCTCTGAGTTCAGGGCATTTAGCCGATCTTCGAGCATTTTGAGCTCAGAGCTCTTGGCCTCGAACTTCTGGTGTGTCTGTGCCTCCAGGAGTTTTAGCTCATCGGACTCTGAATCGAGCTCGGACAGGTTGTGCTCGGATTCTTTCAGCTTCGCCAGGAGAAGAAATCCCTCTTGCCTCCGGCGCTCGTCCCGGTAGGCCTGGTAGGACAGGGCTCTGTCCCTCTCCTCTTTGAGCTTCTGGAGCTGAGACCCCACTTCCTCTAGGATGACGTCTACCCTCCCGATCCTCTCCCTGACCACATCCAGCTCTTCAATGGATTTCCTCTTCTTCTCGTCGAACTCTGCGACGCCTGCTATCTCATCTATGATCTTTCGCCTCTCTGTAGGCGTCATCTCAATTATCCTTGTGACGTCGCCTTGCATCACCACGTTATAGCCTTCTGGGGTGATCCCGGCCTTGGCCAGATAATCGTGGAGCTCAGTCTGGCTGCAGGGCTTCCCATTAAAATAGTATGATGAGAAATATTTGTTCTTGTTTGCTGTGATCTTCCTGGAGATCTCTATGACGTCTTCCTCCAGTGGCATGGTCCTGCTGGCGTTGTCGAGCTTGACTGTGACCTGGGCATAGTCAGGGTTGTTACCGTTCTCTCCCCTGTATATGAGGTCCGGCAGCCTCTCTGCCCTCATTGCCCTTGAGTTGGAGAGGCACAGTGCAAAGAGCAGGGCATCTATTATGTTCGACTTGCCGCTGCCGTTTGGTCCAGTTACTGCGACGAAGTCGTTCTTGAGAGGCACATAGACCTTCTTCCCGAAGGACTTGAAGTTCTTCAGCTCGACTTCCTTGATGTACAAGGGTTACCTCCGCCTGGTCATGATTATGGCATCGTCGTCCTGGTAGGTCACCTCGAAGTCTTCCTCCAGGCACATTCTTCTCTTTCTTGGCATTCTCAGGAGCCTCTCCAAAGACGTCGCAGCATCCTCCTCTTCTGGCACCCCGGCCATCCCTTCGCAGCTGCTCTCAGACGCGAAGTCCACATCGAACTCCTCTTTGCAGCAGCGCATCATCTCGCCCTTCACTTAAATCCCCCTTCCTGCGATGAGGTGTCTTGCCCCAACTTAAGCAGGTATTCTTGGAGGTATATATCGTTTTCCCCATACCTGCTCTGGTTATCTCTTTGATATAATCGATGTCGCACTTAAAATTTTATTTTGAAGATCTGGCATGGACAGGTTGTTATATCTTGTCATGCCCACTAAATTACAGATGATTGGAGCCCTGAACTTTCTCATCTTCGCAGTAAGCCTTGTCGCACTATATTACGGCGCCAGATACATGACAGATGCTGCAGTGCGCATCGCCAAGAGCGTGGGAGTATCCGACTTCATAATAGGCGCCACAATCGTCTCATTTGGCACCACTCTTCCTGAGGTTTCATCCTCAGTGCTGGCAATGCTTGAGGGCCATCCAGGAATTGTGGCTGGAAACGTCCTTGGCTCGAACATTGCAAATATAGGCCTGGCCCTGGGGATATCTGCTTGCCTCTACCCCATCTACGTTGGCAGGGAGATCACGGATATAGATGTGCCCTTCTTTCTAGCCGCTTCCATACTGGCTGCCGTATCTCTGGCAGACCAGAGAGCCCTCTTCTACGAGGGCCTGATAATGATCGCCTTGTATCTCGCCTTCGTCTACAGCCAGATCCCGCATAGCGGCCGAGAACGCAAGCCTGAAGGAAGCTTAGGGCCAAAATATCTCCTCTACCTTGTGCTTGGAGCCGCGCTGCTT
This sequence comes from uncultured Methanotrichaceae archaeon, assembly GCA_964639235.1. Lineage (GTDB taxonomy): Archaea > Halobacteriota > Methanosarcinia > Methanotrichales > Methanotrichaceae > CAZXDN01. The sequence goes on from CAZXDN010000011.1 coordinate 36,599, forward strand.
TATCTCGGCGCCAGGTACCTGGTCTCCTCTCTTCTGGAGATCTCCAGCATTCTTGGCTTAAGCGAGGCTGTGGTCTCTTTTCTCCTGTTGGCTGTGGGAACCTCTCTTCCTGAGATCTCGACTTCTGTCGTCTCAGTGCGTTCTGGAAGAGGAGAGATCGCTGTAGGCAACATTCTTGGCGCAAACGCGATTAACTCTCTTGTAGTTCTGGGCATAAGCTCCCTGATGGGTGCGGTTGCTGCAGATGCTTCTTTTCTTCTGATAGCGCTGCCTGCAATGGTTCTTTTGAGCATTTTGTTCGGGTTCATGGCCTTCAACAACAGGGTAACAAGGCTTGAGGGTCTGGTCCTCATATCGATATACCTGGTGACGGCCATGAACATAGTTTGAGGACTTGGGTGTTGAGAACCCAAAACATATTTACCTTGCAGCATTTTCAGCCCTGACATGGATATTCTAGCAGACGTCGGAGGAAGGCCAGGGCTTGACTGCAAGGGATTTTGCACATACTGCTATTTTAAAGGGGTTAAGGGAATAAAGCCATTCGGCTGCAAGAACTGCATGCCTTTCAGGAAGGGGTGCGACTACTGCTCCAGGGCGATAGTTGAGGGATATCCGGGGTTCAAGCCCATCCAGGTGGTGGCCTTTGAGGTTGCCCAGAAGACATTTGGCACTATGCCAGACAAGGTCACCATCAGCGGCGGCGGCGATCTGAGCTGCTACCCAGGGCTTCAGGAGCTGGCAGAGATGCTCAGCCAAGGCGTGGTTCCCCTGAGCCTGGGTTACACCAGCGGCAAGGGCTTTGTTCGGGGAGACGAGGCCGGAGGCCTGATAGATGCAGGTGTCAGAGAGGTCTCTTTCACAGTGTTTGCCACAGACCCGGAGCTTCGGAGGAAGCACATGCTCGACCGCCACCCTGAAGCTGCTCTGTCCAACCTGGAGCAGTTCTGCGAGAGCTGCGAGGTCTACTGCGCTGCAGTCGTGATTCCTGGGGTAAACGACGGCGAAGTTCTTGAGAAGACCTGCTCGGACCTGGAAGAGATGGGGGCCAAGGGCCTGATACTGATGAGGTTTGCTAATGAGAGAAGACAGGGCCTGATACTCGGAAACGAGCCCATAATTCCTGGGGTGGTGCCTCACACAGTCGATGAGTTCAGGGAGATGGTCACAGACCTGGATGAGAGGTACGACCTCAGGGTCACAGGAACGCCACTCTGGGACCCGAGGACGAAGGCTCCATTTGCCATTGCTCACTATCCAGAAGAGATCTCCAAGCTTCCTGAGATTCGAAGGTCTGCAACGATTATCACAAGCTCGACTGCTGCTCCTCTCCTGGCCAAAATATTCTCAATGCTTGGGGACAATGTCAACGTGGTTCCAGTGAAGAAGGACATCGGCTGCCTCATCACATTGGAAGACTTCCAGGGTCTGGATTTAGGGGGACTAAAAGAGACTGTGATCATCCCTGGCAGGGCTCTTGCCTTCGACCGCGAGATAAGGGATGTCCTGTCCAGAGATGGGGTGAGAAGGACTGTTGCACGTGGGCCAGACAGGCTCACAGTAGATGGCGAGATGTCCATCTCGATGGAGCCAGAGGAGGTCATCGACCTGGAGATAGAAGCATTTACAGAGCTGATTAAGGAGATCAATGCCCTGGGAGCATAATACTCTGGCAACATGGTCTCTGGCATTTGGCGCTTTCCGATGAAAAACTCATACTGCATATTGGTTTTTCATCCTTCGTGCATGATACGGCGTATCATGGTTTAGTGTGTTTAAATAATCTGTTTTGACGTGTAGATGTGGGCACAGGCCCCTCGTCTGCCCTCAACCTCTATTTGGCGGGCCCCTTCAAAGCCCGAACTCTTGATGAGGGCATTGAGGCCCTGATCTGCTCTATTCTTCATGCAGCTTTCAAAGGAGGATAACTGTATTGGTATCAGTGCTTATGGTCTTGGCAGGCGTTATCTTATGCGGCCCTGTTGAGATATCTGTCCTTCAAAGCATTATGGTGTCTCTGACACTATCGCGTGCTCCTGTAGACGCATCGATGTTAGATTACAGCGAGATGGCTTTGGGTCCAAGGTCCATTGTCCCTGTGAGCGTGGATCAACTCCTTCTAGGGCAGGATCTCAGCTGGAGTGAGGTGTCTACAGGTGTGGTTTCTGGTGTTTGGCACGATTAGGATTTATTCTGTCTCGATCTTGAATAAGGTGAGGTCATGGCTCATCTCAAGTGCAGGGGACCTCTCCTTTCAGTTCACCCGTGCCCATCGTGGGAACGCATACCTTTAACTTCATCTCTCTCTACTCCTCCTGGACCTTCAGCGCCTGGCCGCAGGAGATGTGGTGTTACTCCTGGGGAGTTGATATGCTGAGCATCTTCAGAGAGCCTTATTCAGATCAGTTTTTAATCTATTGGAGCTGCGACCAGACATACAGTACAGATCCTTCTTTTTAATGCCTGTTCACCTTACACGCGTCGTCAAAGCTGGCCTTTGTCAGACGTCCTCCCTTCCAATCGTCAATGGAATCCCTAACTGTGCAGTTAGCACCTGCGAAGACCTCCACACATTGCTCAGAATGAGCCTGTACGACTCTCAAAACTCTAATGTTCTCTTGCGCAAGGCAGCCAAGCTCATCTTCCCAAGACCTCAGCATGACCCTCTGGAGCGTCAGGCTCAACACAGGCGTATGGCGGGGTAACGTGCTTGTGGATTCAGGCGAGCACATGGTGTTGTCTATCATGGTGGCGCTTCAGGCGAGGATCGTTCAGCCAAAGCCTCTTTCGCTGTAGATCTCATGGCACGATGTCACATGGCGATCTCATTTTTTCTATCTAGGCGACGTTTAACGGTCTGGCAGCGATCGGGCAGACACATCAGGCTCGCTGGAGTTGGATCTCGCTTTGAGCCCTGACAGCAGCTCTTCTATCAATTCGTTCAGGTCTCTGGCATCGGTCTGTAACGTCTCTACTCCGGCTTCGGCAAATGCGTACCCCGGTCCCCTGCCCTTGAGGTTCTCCCTGGTCAGGATCACGTCCGGCTTGCAGCTCAGAAGGAACTCAGCCACCCTCAGGCCTTTGCCCTTAGACAGGTCGCTATGTGGATTGGCAACAGCCTCCTGCCTTTGCAGGCTCACATGCCTCAGATCTATGTCGATCAGGGCGAAGTAAGGCGACTCTCCAAAGTGCTGTCCAACCTCTCCGCCTGAGCCGGCTAGAGGTACAGCATACCGAAGACAGTCCTTGCTCCGTGGCTCGTAGTGAACTACAATGTGGTCCACATTGGGCAGCTCCCTTCTGATCCTCTCCTCTATCTTCTGGCTTGCAAGGTGTGCCTTGCTCAGGTCTGTAATCCTCAGAGCGGCGTGGGCCTCGATGAAGAGGTATCTGCCAGAGTTACGAGCTATGACTTCCCTGACGGCACTTACTGCAGGCTCTTCTCTTATGAGCGAGCGGATCTTCTCGAGGGTGCTCGCATCTACTGAGGCGTCCAGTAGCACGCGCATTCCGCTCACAAGTATCTCCCACCCCGCTCTTATCACAAAAATAGCTATTATCACCGCTGCATATCTGTCCAGTGGAAAGCCAAATCTCTGGCCGAGCAGCGCCAGAAACACCAGTGATGAGGTGAGCACATCGGCCATGAACTGGCTGCCGTCGGCCACAAGGCTTGGGGAGTTGGCCTTTTTCCCTATGCTCATTTCATAGCGGCCAAATATGAAAGGAACCGGTATGAGGGCTGCGGCAGCCACCAGGACCCAGCCGCCGTAGCTAACCGCGGCATGACCGCCCTTTATGGCCTCCAGGGCGATCTCGTAGGCAGTCAGAAACAGCAGCAGGGAGATGATGACAGAGACCATGTTCTCCACCTTGTACAGGCCATATGGGAAGCTCTCGCTCTTCCTGCTCGAGATGGCCAGGCCCAGTATCAGAGCTGTGGAGGCAAAGACGTCCACAAGGGAGTGAACTGCATCGGCGCGAAGTGCGAGGCTGCCTGAAGCTGAGGATAGGAGCAGCTTCGCTCCGACAAGCCCAAGGTTGACCATCAGGGAGCCGAGCGCCGCTCTCCTTATGTTCTCTTCCTGCGCTCCAACACCTCCAATAGAATTTGTCGTGGTCGACCTCATCCTGAAAACCTTTAAAGCCTTCTGCTCAGGCAGCCAGCATCTCCTGTCTCTCCTCCTCGGTGATCCTGGAGAGAACCTCGTCAGGCTGTCCTGAGAAGGCAGACCTGCCGCCCCTCATGAGCATAGCCCTATCGCAGACGTTTTTGATGAGGTCCATTTCATTTATGTGCCCAGTAGGTCCGCTTGTATGACTATGCAGTAGAAAGCTGGCTCACTGCAGGGCATCTGTCGAGGAGGTGCAAGTGCTCAATTTGTCCTGAAACCACCTCTAACATGGATGGTCTATCTCTCCTATGGCATATGCTGTCAACTCTTCATATAGTGCTCGCCCTCAGATCAGGCGAATAATTGTAGCTTATGCGAGTATATATTTAAGACTTTCTGTGTGGGCTGCGGAAACTCGCCTTAGTATTGATGCAGGAGATGCTTTTGGGTGGCTACTATGGCCAGCACTATCCTTTCAGATGATGCTTTGGCTATCCAGCTCCTGTATATCGATATCAATGATGACTTACGGGCAGTCTACGGTGGACTCACAGCAGGCTCCATGAAGCGCACGCGGCCTTATATCGCCGATTTGTAGGAGCAGGGATGATGCACATGCCTCAATATGCCAGCATCGAAACGTTCGATTAGGTGGCGATGGGTGATAAACTGGCTCCAAAAAGTGCAAAAAAGCCTAAAGCCGTGGCTCCAGGTCTCTCCAGAGATCTTTTATGGCTCCTGATGCGGGGCCTTCTAGCTCGACCACTGGTCTGCCCTGGACCATGGCCTCGACCACGGATGTGTCGAAGGGGAGCCTGCCCGCAATCTCAACGCCCATCTCACTGCAGAGCGACTCTATCTGGCCAGCCGACTCGATGTTTAAGTCGTACTTGTTTATGCAGACCACCGGCTCGACGCCGAAGTGTTCTACCGTCCTCAGGACCCTTCTTAGGTCGTGCTCTCCTGAGAGAGTGGGCTCGGTTATGATCAGGGCAAGGTTCGCTCCTGCCAGAGATGCAATGACTGGGCAGCCTATGCCGGGTGACCCGTCTATGAGCACCAGGCCCAGTTTCCTGGACTCTGCCAGGTTCCTGGCCATCTCCCTCACCAGTGTCACGAGCTTTCCGGAGGCCTCCTCGCCAGGAAAGAGTTCCGCGTGGACCATCGGTCCGTACCTGGTCCTGGAGACATAGGCCCGGCCCGAGATGCGGTCTACCATGGCTATGGCATCAGATGGACAGACCAGCCTGCATACCCCACAGCCCTCACAGAGCTCAGGGTCGACCTCGTACCCATCTATCGCTTTGAACCTGCAGTGCTCCTGGCACAAGCCGCACTCTGTGCACCTCGACTTGTCTATGGCCGCAGTCTTCATACCGCTGAAGTCCTGGGTCGACTCAATCTCTGGCCTGAGTATCAGGTGCAGGTCAGGGGCGTCCACGTCGCAGTCTGCAATCACAGCCTTTCCCGCGGCCAGCGCTGCCAGGGAGGCAACCACCGAGGTCTTGCCTGTGCCGCCCTTGCCGCTCACAACCACGATCTCTTTCATGCTACCATCTCTTCTATATCTTCGAATAGGCACCTGAACCTGGCTTTCCAGCTGGGCATGTCCTCCACAAAAACTCTGCCGCGGGAGTAGAGCTCTGCTATCTTCCTGTCCAGGGGTATCTCCATCATCAGGGGTATGCTCCTCTTCTCCAGATACCTGTACACCTCCATATCGCCTATGCCGCACTTGTTCACCAGGACGCCGTGGGGGAGGTCCATCTTTTCCAGGACCTTCAGGGCTATCTTCAGGTCGTACAGGCCGAAAGGCGTGGGCTCAGTGACCAGGAGGCAGAAATTAGTGCCTCTGACGGACTCGACCATTGAGCAGGAGGTTCCGGGAGGGCAGTCCACTATGACAGCATCTCCTCTGGCCAGTTCTCTCACAGCCCTTATGAGGGGTGTGGCCCGTGCCTCACCTACATTCAGCTCGCCCCAGATCAGCTCTATCCCTCCTGAGATGGCCCTGGATATCGAGCCCACAGGCCTGGACCCCTCGGAAATCGCTTTCTCAGGGCAGGCGATGGCACATCCGCCGCAGCCGTGGCAGAGCTCGGGGAAGATCAGCACCTGGCTCGGGAAGACTGCCAGGGCGTTAAATGCACAGGCCCTGGAGCATAAGCCACAGTGGGTGCACCTATTCTCATCTATCACAGGCACGGGGACGTGGCAGGTAGCCTCGCTCAGCGCCGCCTTGTCAGGGAAGAAGAGGTGGGCATTTGGCTCCTCCACATCGCAATCTGCGAGCTGGCACCTATCCAGAGACGCTGCAATGCTTGTTGCCACCAGGGTCTTTCCAGTGCCGCCTTTGCCGCTGGCTATGGACAGTATCATGCTAATGTCTGTGCTCGCTGCAGGCGTTCTCCAGGCTGGCCTTCATCAGCAGCCCATCTCTCCAGTCCTGTATGGCATCGCCTACGGCGCCCACTGCACCCACGAAGACCTCAACGCCCGATTGGGCAAATGCCTGTACTGCCTTGGGGCCCAGACCTCCGACGATCATGACCTTCACCCCTTCTGCCATGATGGCATCTGTGGGCAGGCCGGTGCCGCCCATGTGTGTGCTCCTGTTGGGCAGGACCTTCACATCTCCTGTCTCCAGGTCCACCAGCGTGAATGTGGGAGCCTGGCCGAAGTGCTGTGAGATCGCCTCTCTCATGCCCTCTGGGCCCATGGTGGGAACGCAGACCTTCATGCCTTCACCACCCGCCTCTGCCGCCCTGGCCGCGTCCGCCAGGTCCGCGCCCCATTCCGCCGTCGCGGCCCCTGCCTCCGCCTCTGCCTCCGCTCATTCCTGCGCCGGGGTTCCCTTGTCCCATTCCTGCGTGCGCGGGCGAGTTAGCCGAGTTCATCTTCTGGAGCTCTCCCCTCTTGAACCTCTCCACGGCCTCCCTAACGTTGCCTCCGGCGCTCTGGTAGACCTCGATCCCAGCTGCACTGAGGGTGGCGTAGGCGTTCGGCCCCGTGCTTCCAGTGATCAGCACAGACGCTCCCAGCCTGGCCACCATCTGGGCAGCCTGTATTCCAGCGCCGCTCGACGCCGACACGCCTTCGTTTGGCACCGACTCCGAGGTCATAGTCTCCAGGTCCACCACTGTGAAGAATGGGGAGCGCCCGAACCTCGGGTCGACCATGGCATCCATGCCTGATGCCCCCGCTGTAACGCAAACTTTCATTTAAAGTCCTGCCTTTTGAGTTGTATTTATTCCTTATGCGACTTTATATTTAAATACTTTGCTTATCGCAGGCAAAATCCTCTACAAGAGGTGCTGTGCAGAGGCACAGTAGATAGAAGCTAATGCCAGGCGAGGTACTGTAGAGGGATCCCGGCCTCACCTCTGCCCGCCAACCACACAGCCATGGAAGAGGGTATAGGTGATGAACCCGTAGTAATCGTTCTGATCAAATACCGGGCTCTGCAGCTCTGGCAGGCAGAGTAGCTGGAACTTCGACCAGTCACCGGCTGAGAGCTCAGGCTTTGCCCTGCCCCAGAGCATACTGAAGCAGGCCATAAGAGCGCTTCTCCTGGCACAGTCCATGTGTGCCTGTATATCGGCCACAAATGTGCGGGCCCTGGCACATGAGATGCAATCCTGTGAGATGTCTATGCCAGTGACCCGTCCTCCGGGAGAGACCGCCTCTGCCAGCCAGAGGGTATGGTCCCCGTTCCCGCATCCGGCATCAAGGCCGTGGCTTCTAGAAGGAAGCCCGAGGGCTTCGATTGATGAGCGTATGGCGGGCTCAGTTTGGAGGTGGATGCCATGTGCCATGTCAAGATATCTGGGCTCAGCTTTTTCACGCCTTTTGTGGTCAGGCGCATGCATCAATATCACCATCCTGTATGGCGAGTTTCATTCTTTATTAATTTCATTGCATATCGCGGCAGGCTTAAGTTGAAGGAATCACCAGGATGAGGACTGGAGCTGGAAAGATGATCGCATTTGGACCCGTACCATCTCGCAGGCTTGGACGCAGCCTGGGGATAAACAACATACCTCCCAAGGTCTGCTCTTACTCCTGCCTCTACTGCCAGGTGGGGAGGACGTCGAGGATGGAGGTGGAGAGGCAGGCGTTCTACTTGCCCGATGTCGTGCTGGGTGAGGTAGCAGAGAGCGTCTCAAGGGCCAGGGAGCAGGGGGTGGCGGTGGATTTCCTGACATTCGTCCCAGACGGCGAGCCCACACTCGACGCGAACCTGGGACGGGAGATAGAGATGCTGAGGCCTCTAGGCATAAGAATCGCAGTAATAACAAACGCCTCCCTGATCTGGAGGCGGGATGTTCAGGAGGAGCTGATGAAGGCCGATTGGGTCTCGCTCAAGGTGGATTCGGTCGATGAGGCAGTATGGCGCAGGGTCAACAGGCCCCAGCGTCAACTGCACCTCGATGCCATTCTAGAAGGGGCGCGCTCGTTCTCCAAACGCTATCGAGGGGAGCTGGCCACGGAGACCATGCTGGTAGGGGGAGTCAACGACTCGGAGGAGTCCCTGGAGGGGGTGGCCGATTTTCTGGCTGAGCTCCGGCCGGCGAGGGCGTTCCTCTCAGTGCCCACCAGGCCCCCGGCTGAGGAGGGGGTCCGCCCTCCAGGAGCGGCAGTGCTCAACGCAGCATTCCAGATCCTGAGCAGGAGGCTGGAGCAGGTGGAGTACCTGGTGGAATACGAGGGAGAGGACTTCGCCTTCCTGGGTGACCTGGAGAGGGGCCTCCTGGCAACAACTGCTGTACATCCCATGAGTGAGGACGCAGTTGGGCGGTACATCGCCAAGGCCGGCGCGAATTGGGATGATGTGCAGAGGCTAGTCGACCGTGGCCAGTTGGCAGAGGAGGTGTACTGTGGCAGGAGGTTTTATATAAGGAACCATTCCCGGTGCCAGCCTTGAGCCTGCAAAAACAGCTTCGACCTTGCCTGAAAAGAAAACTTTATAAAATGGGGGCTGCAGGTCACTTGCTGGACCGCAGCTTCTCTATTTGATCCCTGACGCCCTTCAGATCCAGCTCCATCCTTTTTGCCAGGTCCTCCAGGCGACCCATCTCCTCGGATGGCGAAAGCTCTCTGACCGGGCTGTACCGGGGATAAGCCAAGTCATCTCTCTGCCAGAAGCCCCTGCCGGGGTGCATTCTCCTGCCCCTGCACCAGGGGTTCGCCATCATATAGCCAGATGTCCCATAGCTTCTGCGGCCCTGCCACCAGGGCCCCGTTCCGTCTCCCCAAGGCATTCTTTTTCACCTCTTCTCGGCAGAGATCGGTTGATCTCGTGCGAGCAATAATAACTTGTGGGAGGAAATACTTAAATGTTTCTCAAGGGCTGACGTTCAAATGCTGCCTTTGCATGACGGTATTGCTGCCTTCTTTCGGGCGTGGGTCATCGTGTCGGGGGCTCTGGCAATCTCTCCTGGCCTTGGTCCCTGGAGCAGCCCTTCACCTTTCGATGCTACTGTAATCCCCGACTGCATCCTGGAAACATTGAAATAAATTGTCTCATAAGCTACTTTTATCTGGCGGGCAAGTTCCGCAATTCAACAAGAGCGACGTGATCATGATTGCCAGCTCTGCTAAAGAAAGCTGCGAAGGACTTTGTGACTCCTGTTACGATCGCAGCACCTGTAAAGATGATAGGGCGAAGGATGAGGCTTCCGGCCACATGGGCAGGATAAAGCACAAGGTCCTGGTGGGGAGCGGAAAGGCGATGTAGGCAAGAGCACTGTGGCAGTCAACATGGCCGTGGCCCTGAAATGCAGAGGCTATAGAGTGGGCCTGCTGGATGCGGACATCACCGGCCCCAACATCCCCAAGCTCATGGGCATCGAGCCTGTAGATGCAGATATCATAAAGGCAGTCTCCATATTCCTGCTCCTGGAGGACCGGAGCTCTGCTGTGATATGGAGGGGGCCCATGAAGATGGCGGCTTTGAAGCAGTTCGTCTCAGAGGTGAACTGGGCGATCTCGACTTCCTTCTGGTCGACCTTCCTCCGGGCACGAGTGACGAGCCCATAAGCGCGGTCCAGCTCATACCCGACCTGGATGGAGCCATAGTAGTTACGACGCCCCAGGAGGTGGCGCTGCTCGACTCCAGGAAGGCGGTCAACATGTTTCAAATGATGGAGGTGCCAGTCCTGGGCATGGTAGAGAACATGAGCGGTTTTGTCTCCCCATTGCAGTGGGGTGGTAAACATCTTGTAAACATCTTTCAGCAAGGGTGGCGGGAAAGGGCGGCAATGGAGCTCGGAGTGGCCTTCCTGGGCACAATTCCTCTGGATGCCGAGGTTGGTAGGCTTGGCGACAGGGGCCAGGGCTTTGTGGACTGCAATACTCCTGTGCGGGAGAGCTTCGAGATGGCGGTCTCGGAGGTTTTGAAGAGGCTCTCTGCCAGTTAAATCAGGTGTGGGCACACCTTCCTTTTGGATGTTTGCCCACAGCTGACCAAAAGTGTTAAATATTTATTCGTATAAGCTCCATAATATCTTCTCCGAGCGACTGGAGTTGGATAGGAGCGCTGCGAAGATCGTTTCGATGCCGGCGTGGCCCGCCTCAAAGGACGTTCACCTCTCGCCAGGGCTTCGTCGGCTCAACCTCCTTTCTGTTTGGATCAAGGGCCCTTCGATCCCACTATCTTCTCGGTTATGGGCAAATGGGCCAATCTTCAAATACAGAGCTTGAGTGGTGAAGATCATGTGTCCCTGTAAAGGCAGAGGCAGACGTCGTGGGATGAGGTGGATCTCTGAGATCCCACCAGTCAGGAGCTTTCTGCCGGAGGGCTCTTCTACTGAGGGTGCTGGCCCCATGTATCTGACACTGGAAGAGCTGGAGGCACTACGCCTGGTGGATCTCCTGGAGCTGGAGCAGGAGGAGGCGGCGTTCTACATGGGCATATCAAGAAAGGCATTCTGGAACGACCTCATGAGCGCCAGGAGGAAGGTTACCACGGCGCTGGCATACGGCACCGGGATACGGATCGAAGGCGGAAGCTTTCTAATGAGGGGCGCTGCGGATGCTGCCAGGTCTGAGACTGCCTTCTCTGCGACCTCCGGAGAGGATGAGACTGCGCTGCAGGAGAAAGAGCTTCATGTTCTTAAGGCCAGGCTCGCTTATCTCAGCGTCAGGATGGCTTTTATGAAGGGCGGGGGCTCGCAGGGAAAGGCATCAGACGGCAATCATCCGCCCTGATTTCCTTGAGCGGGCATTAAGGCCGAAGTCCTGCCCTTTACAGTCGGCTGTGCGCTGGCGGCTTTATATAAGATCAAGTCGAGATAAGGCCTACTTCACCAATGGCGCTTTGAAGCGCCGAGATGCACATCGGGGGTCTGCCGTGAAGATCGATATAGTCTCTCCAGGGATTTACACGTATGGTTCTATGGTTCTAGGGGGAATACTGAAGGTGAGTGGCCACTCGGTTGAGATCTCTAGGGATCTGCAGTCTCGGGGCGGCGTGACGCTTCTCAGCCTCTTCTCTTCTCTCCAGCTTCTAGACCCGAAAGTCAGAGACTTTGCTGCCAGCCAGGAGAAGATCTACGTTGGCGGCCCCGTGAGCCTCTGCCCTGAGATGGTCATGGGCGAGCTGGACATCGATGCAGTGGTCATAGGCGAGGGCGAGGAAGTGGTAGCAGACCTGGTGGAGTCTGGGCCTGAGGGTTTGCCAGGCGTGGCCTACAGGCGGGATGGCGGCATTGTCAAATCCGAGCCGAGGCCCGTGGCGTCTCTCGATCACCCACTGCCCCTGGTGCCGGATGACATCGGCGGCCAGAGCGTACGCGGTGCCAACGTTTACATAGAGACTCACAGGGGCTGCCTGGGTGGGTGTTCTTTCTGCCAGGTGCCACGCTTTTTTGGAAGGACTATTCGCAGCAGGAGCCTGGAGAACGTTCTGGAAGAGGTGAGGGAGCTGAGGCGCCACGGCGTGAGGAGGGTGGCTGTGAGCGGAGGCACGGGTTCTCTCTTTGGGTATAGGGGCAAGGTCGATCGTGGAGCCTTCATAGAACTCATCTCTTCCCTCTCGGAGGTTGTGGGAAAGAAGAACCTCTCAGTGCCTGACATGAGGGTGGACATGGTCGACGGGGAGGTTCTCGAGGCAGTGAAGGAGCACACTATCGGCTGGGTTTTCTTTGGCCTTGAGTCGGGAAGCAATAGGGTTCTCAGGGCAATGAGAAAGGGCGTTAGTGTGAGGGACAACCTTCGGGCGGTGGAGCTTGCCAGGAGCTTGGGCGTTAAGGTAGGAGGGAGCTTCATAGTGGGCTACCCGACTGAGACCAGGCGCGAGTTTGAGGAGACCGTCTCGCTGGTGGAGGAGGCGATGCTCGACGACGTCTTCGTCAGCGTGGCCGAGCCTATACCTGGTACCCCGCTTGCCAGCGAGGTTCTCTCAATTGACAAGGAGGATAACGCGCTCTACCAGGATCATGAGGGCGAGTACAGTGCGCTCAAGCTCTCCGAGGCAGAGGCAAGGTGCTTCGAGCTCATGCTCCATGGGGAGATCTGCAAGCCTCTGCCAAGGGCCATCTCCGACGAGCTTTACCGGGCCTACCTCCGCGAGGCCAGGAGTCAGGGCAGTGATATAAGGAAGGTCACTGAACTCGTGAAGAGATACGGCGAGTTCTTGGCATAGCTGCTTTTTTTGTAGTCTTCTGCGAATCCATTGGCAGCTGTGCCTCTGGATGGCGTGAAAACAGGAGACTGACTGCGATAAAAAATTGAAAAAAAAGGTTGTGCGAGCTTTTGGCTCACACTGCTGGCATGACGAGAGACCTGTCGCCTGCAGCGCGGAACTCCCTGGCGCCACCCTTGCCGAATCCGGTGCGGATGTCGTCCCAGGTGAATATGAGCGCTGGGTTGGCGAAGCAGATCTTGATGAGCGGGTTGACTGCGTAGGCATCCATGCGGGCTGCATGAGCAGCGGAGGTGATGCCTGCGTATTCGCCCTGGTGGCCCACGTTCATGGCGTAGTTGGGGTAGTTGGCGCCCCTGAGCTCGAGTGGGTTGCCCTCGTCTGACTGGTAGGAGAATACGTTGGTCGGACCGCACTGATCCTGCAGGTCGTATCCGAAGAAGCCCAGCCTGCCCCATGCTTCCTTGTGCAGGAGCATGCTCAGGTACCATGCTGCTAGGCCAGCCTGGCTGTTGCCGGTAGCCATGCACGTGCTGATTCCTGAGGCTGCTGCAAGAACTGCTGCCCTCTGAGACCCGCCGAAGTGATCCTCGAGCAGGGTCGGGAATGCCTCGTACTGCTCTATGCCGTACGCGGTAACCTCAGTGGCGATATCCTTGGCGACTTCTATGGAGGCCTCAGCCTTGGTCAGGCCGCCGTACTTGTCGATGACGTAATCCGTGCCGTAGTAGGAGAAGTCATCCAGGACATCGTTGGTGTAGGCTGCAGTTGCGTACTGGGTGAATCCAACACCGCCGGACATGTAGCTTCCGAGCCAGATCTGGTCGTAGAGCATGGATCCTGCAGCGACGACGTTGAGCGAGACGTATGGTGGGTCCTCTGGCTTGGTCCTCGAGGTCTGGACCATATCAGACATGAATCCGAAGGATATGCCGCCGGGGTTGTTGGGGCCTCTGGCACGCCTTGCGGGCAGCATCTCTGACATCTGCAGAACTGCTGCGTGCTTTGCTGCGAATGCCAGGTCAGCCACAGCTGCCTCACCGGCTGCCATGTTGTAGGCATCGATGAAGGTCATGCCGAGCTGCATGGCGCTCCACCTGGAGGTGGTGCCGCCGTCGCAGGACCTGACGACCACAGTTGGGATGTGGATTGCCTGCCAGGTGGTCTTGCCGATGGCTGCCTTCAGCTGCTCAGCCTGCTCAGCTGGGAAGAGCTTGTTGATGTTGATCACGTACTGGGAGTCGATCTCATCTGCGAGTGCGTCGTCACCGGTGAAGATGCGGACGTTACAATCGTCGACCAGGCCAGGGTGAGTCTCGACCATGTGCTCCTGGACCACTGCTGCGCCGGGCATGGCGTGGTTGAGGATCTCGAGGTAGTTGTTGATGGTCTCAGGTGTGACTTCCTTGCCGAGACGCTTCTCCAGAACCTCGTGTGCCATATCCAAGCCTACGATGATGGTCCTTCTGATATCATCCCACATCTGCTGCATTGCGGGGTTGTTGACGAAGTGCAGATCGTCGCCCTCTACTACATACTCAGTCGAGGAGAGCTTATATGGCACGAGCTGCCTCTGTCCCAGGGGAATTCCGCCTGCGTGGAGGTATGGGTTGTAGAAGGAGATGCCCCTCTTGCCCTCGAGCTTCTTGGAGTACTCCATGAACTCCCTCTTACGGGCGTTCTGCTCAGGGCCGAGCCTCTTGTACTCAGTCTTCTGGCTTGCAAGGTCGAAATCCTTTCCGAACTTCTTGTTAAGAGCCTTTATGAATAGCTTCTTGCTGTGTAACTTTGCCATTTATCTCACCCCACATTTACTCTGGCCTGTAGCCCCACTTGCTCCTCAGGGTCCACATGTGGTGCAGTGCCTCAACGGCCTCGTCGTACTTTCTGGCGCCGACAGTGCCGGCGATTGGCACACCATCGAACCTGAATATAGTGGTTCTCTTCTTGGCCTCGGCCTCGCTCATTGGCTTGCCGACGTTGATTCTCCTGTCGAGTGGGATGCCTACCTGGTCCTTGACGTAGTAGACGTTTCCATCTGCGCCCATCTCTGTCCTGGCCAGCATATCGAACATCATGCCGTTCTCCTCAAGCCTGAGGGAGTGGCCGTGCACGGTGCAGCCTCTCATGGAACAGAGAGCGTTATCTGTCATCTCGCTGTCCATCTGGGTCTTGGTGTATGCCTCTAGATCCCTCTCCCTGGCCTCGATGATCTGTCTGCCGGACAGTGTGCCTGGATCGCAGCCCCTGCAGTTGATGGCTGCCCAGTAGGACCTCCAGTATGGAATGGCTGGAGCGAAGTACATGGAGTCAGCGAACTGGTTGTACCTGACACGGTCGCCTGCTGCTGCGCCTGGTGTTGGTGCAACTATCTGCCTTATTGGGCAGTCTGGCTCTCCCATTTCCTTGAGTGGTGGGTGGGTGCTGGGGTAATCGGCACCGGGGGACCTGTGGCCCATTATTGCTACTATGTCAGCCTCGGGAATGTCTCTGAGCTTCTCGAGGTTGCCGGACATGTGCTTCCGCCTGTTTATGCCGACAGTGGTGCTTCCGGGATAATATTGTGGTGTGTATGCCATATTTTATCTCTCCTCATTATCACTAGTCACTTCTTCTTCAGACAGGATGGCCAGCTTGTCCTTCTTGGCCTTGGGATCTATCAGCCCAAGCATGCGCGTATCTTCCAGTTTTCTGCCGTATTTGGCATAATCAGAGACCGTCATACGGTCGTGGAAGAGCTTGCCTTTCTTTATCTGGAATGTAAACGGCAGCGTTCGCTCACACGCAACCCTCACTCCATCCATGTATTTTTCGCTCTCAAGCTCCAGCCTGATTCTCCCGACCTTGACCTTGAGCTCAAACGCCTGTCCACCAAGCTCTATCAGACCTTGATCGTTGGCCTTGATAGGCTGGCCCTTGCCAGGGCCGTAGGTGACGAAGCGAGGTTGGTTGGGGCCCTGGATCATGATCCTTATGATCCCCCCGTTCGCGTAAATCTCGCTTAGGAGGCGCTGGGCGGTCGCAGGTGTGAGAAACCTGAATGGGAAGATCTCTACTTGGACCGACTCCGTGTCTGATTTAGTGACCATGAATCCGCCTTACTGGACAGCCTCCGCAACCGAGACTATGGGCTCGCGGAACTCCTTGATCTCGCCGTATATGGCACCGACCAGTCCAGATGTCATCTCTGGTGTGAACATCTGGGTTCCGGCATCAAGAGCAATAGCTGCTGCAACGCATGGTATGGCAAATCCTCTGGAGTGCCTGGTTACCACGTGGTTGCCGTTGAAGACACCAGGTCCGCCGCCGCCGTAGATGGAGTGGCTGAAGAATGAGAATCCGACTGCAGTTCCCATGACCCTGCCGAAGTCGCATCCTGGCAGAGCAGTCTCCTTCTCAATTATGTCGTTGTAGTACAGGAGAGTGGACGATACTGCCTGAGCGCCCCTGAGTGCGCCGCAGTTGACCATTGTGGCTGCGAGAACGCCTGCTGCTGTGTATGCGTTCCACATGGATACATCGTTTGCCTCGTACATGGTGAATCCAGATGGGAGCTTCTTGCCTGCCTTGATGACTTTGTCCTCAATGGCCTTGGCAACAATGCTCTGGACGACTGTGCCTATGGTTCCAGTCTTGCCGTTTGCCTTGACTGTCTCATAGACCATGTTGTTGGCGTTGAGGCCCTGGTATGCCATGCCGAGAGTCTGGTGCCTCTCGAATATGCCAAAGGCGTTGCCCATCTCGAACTCGCCTATCTGCTCGTAGATAGAGGCAAGGGCTGCAGCGTTCATGGCGTTCCTCTTGGTGATTGCTGCCAGGTGGTTGGCCATGACGTTCCTCAGTGCGAAGCCCAGACCCTCGTCGTTCTGGGGGATGTTGAGGACTGATGCGATGTTTCCGCCGGACATGCCCACTGTCTGTGGGTACTCGCCCCAGACTGATGCATGGACCATGGATGCCTGGGTGATGTCTGCCTTGAACTGCTGGACAATAGCCTCAACCGTTGCTGCTGCGGCTGCTGTCAATCCGACCACGAACTCAGAGGCTGCATTGATCCTGGCTGTGGGGATCTGGACCAGGAGCTGCTTGCCGCCGCCGAGGACCTGTACGTTGGTGTCGTCGCCGGGGGCTACCTGCAGGAGTGCCTTTATCTTGTCAGCCAGTGGGGCTGCGTTTGCTACTACATCGTATTTGAGCTCGCGGCCCTTGATCTGCCTTCTGCCTCCGCCGACCTTTCCGGTCTTGAGGGCATTATCTATGCCCGCGAGGTTTACGGCAACTGTCCGCTTGGTGAGGGAAATGAGCCTCTGCATGGCAGCGTTCCGGAGTGGGCTGACGGCGTTTAAGTCGACGTCGCTCTTGAGAAGAACTCCGCGGTCGCTATATAGGTCTATCTTGTCAGACACGTTCTTTATCCTCCTTTACCTTTCTAGCAGCAAAAATCGCAATGGACTCCAGTGGCGGAGCGATAATACGATGGCCTCCGCTGGCGATATCGTATTCGGCACAGGTACAATCCATTACAATCTCCCGCCGCCAGGTTAATTGTCTCATAGCTACTTAAAGTTTTTGCGTGACAAATTAATACAAATGAAATATTTAAAACAGTTAGCGGCACTTTGATTAATATATTCATAGATTTTAAAAACCTATATTATCTATAGTTGGTGCCTATGAAACGCCCTCTCAGTTTCATGAATTTGTGTTAAGATATGTATTAATGTTGTGTCAATTTTTGGATACAGACCTTTCGTCATC
Source organism: uncultured Methanotrichaceae archaeon (assembly GCA_964639235.1). Lineage (GTDB taxonomy): Archaea > Halobacteriota > Methanosarcinia > Methanotrichales > Methanotrichaceae > CAZXDN01. The sequence goes on from CAZXDN010000011.1 coordinate 54,116, forward strand.
TCATAAACAGATTATATTTATTTAGTCATATGTCTCAACTTATTTGTACTTTTGATAGTCTTAACAATTGGAGGGATCTTCTTACTCGCATTTGTGGAGTTTGGCCCCCTTCCTGGGATTGATATGTTTGTCATAAGTGAGTACGCGATAATTTCTAAAGTCTTAAGATCTCTAGCACTATTTGTCAAGTAGATAATATCCATTGCGGTTGGTCTAAATCGCCAGATTCTCCCTATCTTTCGTCTCTTTTCCTCAGGCTGGACCGCAGTCTCTCTTCAGTCAGACTCTGTGAAACTTTACGATTGATTATTAGGTACTCTCTTTGACACTGAGGTTTCGCTCTATGCTCAGGACGGCTCCAGCACGACTCTGGCGCTTGATGACTCTGCGCTTGATATGCTTGATGACTCTGCGCTTGATATATCTGTGACGCTTCCAGATGGCAGATTTCTGGCAGTGGGCTGGATATTCCTGACTATTCTGCCCTAAGTCTTATGATCTATCACTTTTGGCATCAGGATTTGTCGCCATCGTGGGCGTGCTGGATAAAAGACCGCTTGGTGATCTTTTCTGCCTGCGATAGATACTTATATTTCCTGCCGAAGTCTCAAATTGGAATGCATCTCATCATCGCGGAAAAGCACGACGCCGCCAAGAGGATAGCACATATCCTTGCGAAGAGCAAGCCCAAGTCTACAAGAGTATCGGGCGTCGAGGCGTTTCGCTTCGACGATAAGATAGTGGTGGGCCTAAGTGGCCACGTTGTTGGCGTGGACTATCCTCCTGGCTACAACAACTGGCAGAAGGTCGACTGCAAGGATCTGATCTATGCAGATATAGTGACCAAGCCCACTCAGGAGAAGATAGTCGAGGCCATAAAGAATCTGGGAGCCGAGGCTGACAAGATCACGGTTGCCACCGACTACGATCGTGAAGGCGAACTCATCGGCGTAGAGGCCTTGAGGATCGTACAGGAGGTCAATCCAAATGTCAGAGCCGACCGCGTGAGGTACAGCGCAATTACCAAAGGCGAGATACAGGCGGCATTCTCAAATCCAGGAGACGTGGACTACGACCTGGCGGCGTCAGGCGAGACCAGGCAGGTTGTGGACCTGGTTTGGGGAGCGGCTTTGACGAGGTTCATCTCGATAACCTCTGGGCGCCTGGGCAAGGAGTTCCTGTCTGTTGGGCGGGTCCAGTCCCCAACTCTGGCATTGATAGTCGACCGGGAAAAGGAGATCAACGCCTTCGTGCCAGAGCCCTACTGGGAGATCTACGTCGACCTGGAGAAAGGGGTCCGGGTCCATCACGAGAAGGGCAGGATCTGGGACGAGGCTGAGGTCGAGGCGATTTTATCGCATCTGGGGCCTTTTGGCCTTGTGGAGAAGATTTCCAAGAAGCTCAGGCGCGACAAGCCCCCAACGCCTTTCGACACAACGAGCTTCATCACTGCTGCGAGCGGAATTGGCTTTTCTGCTGCAAATTCGATGAGGATCGCGGAGTGGCTCTACACAAACGGGTTCATCTCATACCCCAGGACAGACAATACAGTGTATCCAGAGTCGATAGACCTGAGGGGCCTGGTCTCGATATTTCTGTCTGGTCCCTTCAAGGACCTGGCAGGCAAGCTTCTTAAGGGAAAGATGGTTCCAACCAGGGGAAAGCGCTCTACCACAGATCATCCACCTATATATCCTACCTCTCTTGCAGACAAGAGCGAGCTTAAAGATGACCAGTGGAAGATCTATGAGCTGGTGGTCAGAAGGTTCTTCGCCACCCTGGCAGATGAGTGCGTCTGGGAGGTCTCCAGCCTCAAAGTCAAGATAGGGTCTGAGAACTTCAGGGCAAGCGGTGCCAGGCTGATAGATCCAGGATGGAGGCTTTACTATCCCTACAGCAAAGCAGAGGAGAACATCTTGCCTGAGCTCTCTGAAGGAGAACGGCTGAAGGTTCTGGGCCAAGAGGTTCTCTCCAAGGAGACACAGCCTCCTGCAAGGTATGGCCAGGGAAGGCTGGTCAAGCTCATGGATGAGCTGGGCCTTGGGACCAAGTCTACGAGGCACGACATAATAAGCAAGCTCTATGCCAGAGCCTATGTCCAGGGAAATCCGATCAAGCCCACCAACACAGCTTACGCCGTTGTTGACACCCTTGAGAAGTATGCGCCCACAATCACCAAGCCTGAGATGACCCAGATCCTGGAGAAGGAGATGCAGGCCATCTCCGACAGGAAGATTGGAGAGGCCAAGGTGCTTGAGGAGTCCAGAGAGATGTTAAGCTCTGTCTTTGACGAGCTCTTGGAGAACAAGGACCAAATCGGCGTCTCTTTGAAAGATGGCCTCAGGACAGACAAGATTGTTGGCAAGTGCGAGCGCTGCGGCTCAGACCTGATAGTCAGGCGCGGGCGCAGGGGCTCGAGGTTCATAGGATGCTCAGGGTATCCGGACTGCAGGTTTACTCTGCCGCTTCCAAAGTCGGGGACCATGATCGTTACTGACAAGGTCTGCGATCTGCACCACATGAATCACGTTCGCATAATTAACAAGGGCAAGAGGCCCTGGGACCTCGGATGCCCTCACTGCAATTTCCTTGAGTGGCAGGCGAGAAAGGAGAAAGAGGGCGGATCTGAGGGGACAGCATCCTCAGGCAAATCTGCAGGCAGGTCCAGGCCTTCTGGCGGGTCTTCTCCCAAACCCAAGGATGACGGCCTGAAGTCCATTCAGGGGCTTGGTCCAAAGAGCCTGGAGAAGCTGGATGCTGCTGGCATAAAGACAGTTGACGATCTTGCAAAGGCAGAGTCCATCACGCTTGCGGGAAAGACAGGGATCAGCCACAAGAAGATCGCCATATGGCAAAGCGCAGCCAGAGCCAAGGTAGCATCTGCTGCTAGCTAACTTTTTGCTCCAATTAAAAGCCGGAGATGGGCATCAATAGAAGCCGAAGACTGGCATCAAACGCCTGAGAGCTTTGGATACATCTTGAGGCAATTGGCATGGGCGCATGATCTCTGCCATTTTCCCCGAAGAGGGGTTAGGGGTAGCCCGCATGGCGATTGAGTGCACTCCCTCCCCTCGCCCTCGCAGGGAGGGGGGACTGAGGGGTGAGGGTGCAATTCTTTCAGGCCGCCGGAGGCGGAAACCTGAGTGTTGGATATGTCTTAATTGCGTTAGATAAAT
>CAZXDN010000012.1:0-56260 GCA_964639235.1 uncultured Methanotrichaceae archaeon
TTGCCCATGACCTCGTCATGGGTATATAAAGTCAAAGATTTAGGGACTATACATCTGGGCGCTTCCTGCACAAAGTTAAAATATCGAAAGCACCCACTCAGACAAGGTTCCATGCAGATCAGGCAAGTCGTAGCCCTGGCTGAGGCACCTGTTGTGGTGAGCTCTCTTTTATCAGGCCTGGAGCAGCTTGGCCTGCAAATCTGCGATAGCTTTGATTGCAGCTCTTCTGGAGTCCTTTTTATATGCGATCCAGGCTTCGAGTCCACACCTCAGGGTTCAGTCCTCATAAGGCAGGCTTTGAACAGGGGATGCTGCGTGCTTATGGATCCCGCCAGGTGTGCAGCAGTCTTAGACGAGATCAGGAGAACGGGCGGGATCTCTGACCAGACGAGGCGAGAGCTGGATGCTCATGCACTCTACAGGTGCATAGCTGACGACTGCCGGAGGCTGGCGGAGTTGCAAGACGAGAAGAGGCCTAGGTTCATGGCCACGGCTCTGGAGAAGGTTCAGGATCTGAGGTATGGAGAGAACTGGCACCAGAATGCAGCTCTCTACACCAAGCCTGGCGGGCTAGGACTGCACTCGGCAAGGAAGCTCTGTGGAAAAGAGATCTCCTACAACAACGTGGTCGATGCAGAGACCGTTTTGGAGATGCTAATGGATCTCTCTGAATACGACGGCGTTTCAACAGGCCGGCCTCTGTCTGTGATAGTGAAGCACGCCAACCCCTGCGGGGTGGCATATGGATCAGACCTCGAAGAGGCTTACAGGTGGGCCTTTGCCACAGACCCCAAGTCGGCGTTCGGAGGAGTAATTGGCTTTAACAGGCCTGTTGACCTGAAGACGGCTAAAGCCATTGGCGACAGCTTCGTCGAGGTGCTTCTGGCGCCGGGCTTCGAGCCTGAAGCTCTGGAGATCCTGGTCTCAAAGCCCAACAGGAGGATACTCGACATAGGCGACCTCCTCTCCAGGAGAGATGAGCTTTACAGGGACCAGTGCGTCAAGGGCATCTTCGGAGGCGCTCTGGTACAGGACCACGACACAGGCGACATCAAGGAATGGAAGGTTGTGACCAGGCGCGCTCCAAATGAGTCTGAGACCAGGGCCCTGAGGTTTGCCTGGAAGGTCGCCAAGTTCATCAAGTCGAACGCCCTAGTGTATACCACTGAGGACCGCACCATAGGCATAGGCTCTGGTCAGGTGAGCAGGGTGGACTCTGCGAGGTTTGGGGCTGAGAAGGCAGAGGAGCACGGACTGTCCACAAAGGGCACTGTTGCAGCCACCGACTCGTTCTTCCCGTTTTCAGACGGGCTTCTGGAGACATACAGGGCAGGAGCAACAGCTGTTGCGCATCCGGGTGGGTCCATCAGAGACGCTGAGGTGATCAAAGCTGCTGATGAGCACGGCATGGCTATGGTCTTCACAGGAATGCGCCACTTCAGGCACTGAAGTCCACAGGCACAACTTTTTCACTATTTTAGCATCGCTTTTTGTACTATTCATGCTGGCTGCCTTAATAGGGCCCTCTTCGTGCGCCACAGTCCAGGCAGGAGGCGACGTCCAGGCTGCTATAGACAGTGCAAGCCCAGGCGACACAGTGGTCGTGGGCCCAGGCAAGTACGGCCCCCTCACAATTGATAAGCCAATTGTGCTGATGGGTTCTGGAGTCCCTGAGGTCCAGTCAGGAGTCCAGCAGCCCGGCATGACAGTTGAGGCCGATGGCGTGAAGATCTCAGGGTTCATGATCTCAGGCAAGGCTGAGGACTCCGCCTCCAAGTTCAACTACTACATGGAGCACAGGAGTGCCAAGATGGAGCTAGACCTGCCAAACGCAGCTGTGATCGTTGAAGGCGACGCAGTCTCCATAGAGAACACCACCTTCTTCAGCGCAGAGGTTGGGGTCTACACAGACGGTACAGCCGGGCTCTCGATAGAGAACTCTACTTTCGAGAGCTGCTCAGTTGGCGCTCAGCTCCTCAACACCAGGAACAGCAAAGTCGAGTCCTGCAACTTCTCCTCGTGCAGCTCTTACGGGGCAGATATAGAGTCTTCAGAGAACCTGACATTCTTTGGAAACAGGCTCCTGAATGGGAAGCAGTTCGGAGTCCTCCTCAAGGGCTCTTCTGGGTCGAAGATAGACGAAAACCTGGCGTCAGGAAACACAGAGGGAATTGCGCTGTGGGATTCGAGCAGAAACGAGATAACTGGTAACAGGGCTGACCACAACTACTACGGAATAATTCTAGCAGGATCCGACAACAACACCCTTGTGGACAACAGGGCAGAGGAGAACAGCCGAAGCGAGATCGTTAGCGGCTTTGGGATAGGCATAAGCCTCCAGGACAACAGCACCGACAATATCCTCGTCAGAAACTCGGCCAAGAAGAACTATAATGGCATCGAGCTCACCCGCGGCTGCCAGAGAAACGCTGTCTACGGCAATAACATCACAGACAACACCAATGGTGTCAGGGTAGACAAGAACTACAACAACCTGATCTACCACAACAACTTCTTCAAGAACACAATAAGCGCCTACGACAACTACACTCACAACTTCTGGAACACAACTGTTGGCAACTACTACAGCGATTATCGGGGCGCTGATGCAAATGGTGATGGCCTGGGAGATGAGCCTTACAGGATACCCAAGGGAAGCTCCGATGCGCAGGACTCAAAGCCGCTCATAAGCCCGTGCGACACCTCCTCCTTCGATGTGGCAGCGATTAGAGCTGATGTCGAAAGGTACGCAATCTACGTCCAGGAAGACGACCAGCCTTACCAGGTGGTTGGCGGGGCCATAGTCATCAAGTCGCAGGCAAGAAAGTCGCCGCCAACTTTTAGCTCCAGCTCCAAGCTGGCAGATATATTATAAAAATTTTTGCTTCAGGTCCCGATCTTCACTGGCTCTACTATGGACCTGAGGGTGGCGATTGCAGAGAGCGCTGCCAGATAGCTGGTCTTGGGGTTCTTGGGGGATGGGACGTTCTCAACCTTGGTCGAGATCTCTCCGAAGTCGCCAGAGGCCACTATCTCGTGCCTGTTCACCTTGATCTTCGGGTCTGCAATTATCCTGACCTTGACCTCGCCTTCGCGCGCTGCGAGGCACAGAGTTGCAGCCACGTTGACGTTTGCTGGAAATGCCTTGACAGCCTCTGCGGCAGTGCCCTCGAAGATCAGTGTGGGCTCCTTTAGTGACTTCAGGTCTATCTTCTTCTCCAGGACATAGGGCGCTCCCTCAAGCCCCGCTGGAGGCTTTGTCGTGGTCAGGGTGACCTTCCTGATCTCACCAATGCTGGCTGACTTCAGCCCATCAAGGCCTGATATGGCGCCTGAGGGGAGGTAGACCTTCGAGCCGTGCTCCTGGGCCAGAGCCTTGATCGACCTGTAGAGGTCCTGGTCTACAAGCGCTCCTACGCTCATAATCATCAGGTTCTTTCCGCTTGCCAGTGTGGCCCTGGCTATCGCAGGGACTGCGCGCTGGGATGCCGCCTCTACTACCAGGTCTGAGGCCAAGACGAGCTCGTCTAGCTTTGCCTTCTTGGGCTTGAACTTGAGGCTTTCAGTAAGCTCATCTGCCCTCACCGGGTTGTGGTCGCAGACAGCGACCAGCTCTGCTGAGATCTCTCCCCGGTCGATAGACCTCGCAATCTCGCTTCCAATGGCACCGCAGCCAACCAGCCCAATCTTAAGAGGCATCGCAGGCTATAAATCAAAAGGACATCAAAACCCTTGCGGTATGCTGCTGTCCGAGCTTGAGAGGTTTGTAATTGAGGACTTAGGGGAGTGGGACGATTCTAGCCCTCTAGTTCCAGTGGCCGATGCCAGCGCATCGATCCTGGCCAGGGAGGAGTGCATCGTCTCAGGCCTTGAGGAGGCAGGCGAGATTCTGGACTACTTCGGCCTCCAGTTCGGGCCATTATTCGACGACGGGGAACACGTCCCATCTGGCGCAGCAGTCATGGCCATAAATGGAAGCGCCAGGAAAATTCTCCAGTCAGAGCGCCTTGTGCTCAACTTCATCTCCAGGATGAGCGGGATTTCCACGTTGACCAGGGAGTGCGTCATTCGCGCCAGGGGCGTGCGCGTAGCCTGCACCCGCAAGACCACTCCTGGCTTTCGGACCTACGAGAAGAAGGCAGTCCTCCTCGGCGGGGGCGACCCCCACAGGTTCAACCTTTCAGGAGCTGTTCTCATCAAGGACAACCACATCAAGCTCTTGGGACTGGAGGAGTGCATAAGAGCTGCAAAGCGCCGCGCCAGCTTCACCAAGAAGGTGGAGATCGAGATCGAAGACCTGGACTCGATGATGCGCGCAGCAGAGCTTGGCGCAGATATAATAATGTTCGACAACATGGCGCCCGCCGGGATCGCACAGGGAGTCAGAATGCTTCAGGATGCAGGCTTCAGGTCCAGGGTATGTCTGGAGGCATCTGGGGGCATCACCCCTGAAAACATTGGCGCATACGCTTCGACTGGAGTTGATGTCATATCTCTGGGGGCTCTGACGAGAGACGCCAGATGGATAGATCTGAGCCTAGAGGTGGAATGAGCTGTCGTTTTGCCTATCATCAGTAAAGTTCATACATTAATGTTTAAATGGTGTACTGGAATGCGGTTGATTTGCCTGATCCTCACGATTGTGCTCATCTGCCTGGCAGCTAGAGCCGACGACAATGGGACTAATTTCAAGGACTTCACAATGAACGTTGGAGACACCATCGTGCTCAAGGACTACAGGGTGGAGATGGTGGAGGTGCAGTCCATCAGGGATGGCATAGTCGTGGTCAGGGTCTCGAAGACCAGCGGCAGCTTGGACGAGCAAAGGGCGCTTCTGGAAGGAAGCGCCAACAGCTTTGAAGGCGGGCCAGACAAGGGTGGCATAGCTGTCCAGCTTGTGGAGATCCTGGATGAGCAGTCCTCCAAGATCAGGATCGAGTACCCAGAAGAGATGGGGACTCCAAGAAAGCGCTCGACTGAGACCTCGTCAGCTCCCAGGTCTTCTCCTGATCTGGTGGTCACTGAATCGTTCGACGACTCAGACCTGAGGGTGGGAGACGACGTTCAGGCCACGATCAAGGTCAGGAACGTGGGCTCTGATACAGCATATGACATAGAGCTTGGGGACAGGCCTCCTCTCCAGGAGTTCGTGTACAAGGCAGGCTATCCCCCAAAGATCAACTCCCAGATTGACCCCGGCAAGTCCGATACTGCAGTCTACTACTTGAGCGCAGTCAAGGAGGGCAAGGTCACTGTTCCATCGCTTGATGTCAGGTATGCAGACTCCAAGAAGAACATCAAGACAAACTCCTCTGAGGCCTTCAGCCTGGAGATAATGCCTGCCAGGAGGCCAGACCTGAAGGTCGTCCTGGGCCAGGTCTCGCCCCTTGACATAGACGGCACTGGAACTCTGAATGTGACCATAACGAACACTGGCGACGCCGCTGCCTCCGACGTCGAGGTTGGGCCTGACTCCGTGCCAGGCGGCCTGGAGGTATCGGGCCTGGAGAAGACCTACTTCGAGATAGCAGCTGGCAGTTCAGAGAGTTATTCTGCCACAGTCAAAGGCAGATCTGGAGGAAACTACACCCTGAAGGTCAAGGCCAGCTTCAAGAGCGGAGACGAGGCAGTGACCATTAGGGCGGCAAGCGCAGATGTGGTGGTGCTGGAGCGAGAGTATAATTACCTTTATTACCTATTGGCACTTCCATTGGCGCTAATTGCGTTCTGGCTCTTCAAGAGATACAAAGAGTATAAATATTAAGGAAGTTGATAAATCCTGGTAATCTCTGCAGGCAACCAAAAAGATCCCAATTCGGAACTGAGACCATGTTGAACGTATTAATGCTTGGCATAGGCCAGTGCGGAAACAGAATCCTAGATTCTATTAACAAGGAGGCCTTCGGCGGATCTTCGAGGCTCTCCAAGTATTACTCAAGGCAGAAGTTTCCAAGCCGGGTTGAGACCATAGCCCTCAACACCGCTGTGAACGACCTGAAAGAACTCAAATTCACCACAGCCAAGGACAGGCTTCACGTTCCTAACCTGCATGGTGTGGGCGCCAACAGGAACACTGGAAAGCAGGGTTTCTGGGACAACCACGATATGATCATGGAGGAGATAGAGAAGCGCGGCGACTTCGACTTGGCCTTCGTCATGACGTCGACCTCAGGCGGCACGGGCTCGTCTTTTTCCCCTTTAATCATTCACGAGCTCAAAAAGAGGTACAAGAACATCTCAGTTGTGCCAATTGCAGTCCTGCCCTTCAGGGAAGAGGGCACGATCTACATCCAGAACGCTGCGTTTTGCATGCGCGAGCTAATGGAGGTGGATGCCGAGGGCCTGATCCTGGCAGACAACCAGTACCTCAAGCGCTGCAGCGGAGACATCGAGTCGGCATACGACAAGATAAACAGCATGATCGCCCAGAGGGTTCTCTTCCTGATAGAGGCACTGGACAGCGAGATGCTCTCTGTCACAGACCTCGGTGACTTCAAGACTGTGATGGGAGGCGGCCTGAGGATGGGCACGATGGGATACTATCAGGCCGACAGAAAGTCGCCCTCTGTTGAGTCTGCAATAGAGAACAGCTTCAAGCCCGGAAGCCTCCTGTTTCCTGCAAATGCCTACGAGGACGCAGCGCGCGCTATGGTCATAATCCAGGGCTCCAAGGAGTATCTGGATGTAGACGAGATCACCAAAGAGGTAGAGCGCCTCACCTCCAACGTGGGCCATGTCTTCAAGGGAATCATCATCAAGAAGGGCTATCCAAGGGTACTGTCAGTCTTCACAATGGCAAATGTTCCTGAGCTTGAATCTCTCTACGCCCAGGCTGCCAGGGCGATACAGGGAGAGAAGGACAAGAAGACCAGGGCCAAGAAGCAGCTCAACGACACCTTCGCTCACATTGAGGATCTGGAAGAGATTTATTAGCGAGATTACAAAAAATTGGCGAGATTACAAAAAGAAAATCTGGGGCGCAGTGTGCCCTCTCACTCGATTTTGATTTTAGGCCTCAATGATTTTAAGCGTCAGCAGTCTCATTCTCGCTTGAGTTCCTGGGGACGGCTGTGATCATGGTCCTCCAGGTTAGGTTGTCGAAGTACAATGCGTCGAACCACATCCAGTAGAAGCGATTGGCGTTCACGAAAGAGAGCCCGTCTTGGTAGTCGTCGTACTTATCGTAGGGGTCTGCCAGGATCAGCACATCGTCCCAGGGATCGCTCTTGTTTCGATAGTCATATCCGACAGCTATCGCCCAGTGTCCTCCAAGGTCGATCCACTCAACCAATGTCGGAGTTCCACAGGCAATGTTTTCTCGAAGCTTCTCAAGGGCTGAGCCGTCGCCTCTGTCCTCGAACTCCAGTTTGACCGAAAAACCGTTATTCTCTAGCCACGACGCCATCTCCTCTGGCTTGGTGCCTGGCTGGGACGAGTTCAGGTCCCTGGTGCCGGACTCGCGTGCGATTCTCATCTCTGTCTCTGGACTCTCTTCAATGCCTGGCATGTGGTAGAACTTGGCAAGAGAGAGCAATGCCGCAGGGCCGCAGGTGTAATCCGTAGTCTGCTGATAGCAGCTCAGGCCCTGTATGAAGTCTGTATTTTGAGACTGGCAAAGGGCGCTGGGATCTATTTTCGGGAACCAGGTTGCATCATACCCGTTAAATGCGTCATTGGACAGGCCTCCTGCCCCAGATGGGATGCAGGACAAGAGCAGTACTGCACATGCGATGGCCGCTACTTTAAAGATAGATTTCTCCATTTCTTCCTCAGATGAGACTACAAATGAGACTAAACAGAGAGCTTCTTGTACATCATGGCGTACATTGGGCTTATCTCAAGCTCCCTTGCGATGGACCCAAGCTCTGCCTGTGACAGAGCAGAAACTTTGGCAGGAGAAACGGGATTCCCATCTCTTGCGTAGACCTTTCCCCCTTTCATCTTTGCGCAGGCAAAGCTTCCTGCAGTGCCCTCGATGAAGATCTCTCCTCCTCTCATCTCGACTGCAGTGAAGTCGCCTGCTCTGCCTCTTACGACCAGGCGCCCTCCTCTCATGAGCGCTCCAGTGTTCCTCTCGCAGTCGCCTTCAACCACGATCCTGCCAGAGGACATGAGTATGCCTGTGCTCATGCCTGCGTCTCCTTCAATTGCCAGAGTCCTTGAATAGTCACACCTGGCGCCTGCAGTCTCCCTCAAGATCCCGTCTGATAATGTAAGAGCTCTCTCATCCAGGCGGTTGGGCTCAATGACTTTTATGCCGCCATGCAGAGCCTCTGTTATAGATGAGTACTTCTTGTATCCAGTCCTGTCGGTGTTGACCTCGATGACGTTTCCAAGAGGGGGCTCGACCTTGCCGCTGACGTATATCTGCCCCCGGAGCATGCTTATGCCCATCCTGCTGCCTGCGTTGCCGTCAACGATTATCTCACCAGTGGACTCTATTGGGCCTCCCCTTCCTCCGAGCTTGATCAGGTCTACGCCCAGGCTGGAACCGAGCCTGGACCCGACGTCGCCCTGGATCTTCACAGCCTCTCCTCTCTTCAGGGCCTCAACCATCTTTCTGCGGGTTGTGCTGCCAATAGTCTGGTCCGGGTTTAGCCTCGACCCCTTATGCTGCCAGTAAAAATCAAATGTGAAGTCGCATATGCAGCTCTCGCCTGAAAGCTCTATCTCCATTCCAAACCTCTGATCAGGCGTTTTCCCTGACTATCCTCTTCGAGATGCTGACTCCTGCCAGCGCTATCAATATTGCAAGGACTGCTGACGCAGCCAGGTACTGTACAGACTGCTCTGAGCCCATCTGAGTGCTCAGGTTGGTGTTGCTGGCAAGGATGAAGTCGCTTGCAGACCGGAACACCAGTCCCGTGGCGAAGATGAAGAACGGATATGAGTATGTCCTTGCGTCCTTTATCCCGTCCAGGTACATGTCCATTATCTTTCCCAAGTTGGCGCAGATTCCCGCAGCCACGTACCACCACACGCTGGCGTTGATGTAGATCATGATCAGAGTCAGGTAGCCGTACCATATGGGCCCTGTGTAGTAGTGCCAGAAGTTGGCAGCTCCCTGGATTGTGGCTATGATCACCAGCATCGTCGCCAGGATGTAGGTGATGAATGCCATCTTTCCAGCATAAAGCGACTTTCTCAGGGTATCTTTGGCATCGTCCATGAAGTCGTCCAGGCCAAGCCCCCTGAAGAGGAGGTAGATGCCTATGGCTCCTGTAATTGAGATTACAGCGCCCTCAGGGTACCGCAGGAAGCTGAATATGGAGTACATGAGAAGCGCCAGGCCTGGAGGTATGAAGAAAGTGTGGCTTATCTTGGGGTCCCTGAAGAGCTGCTTTAACAGATAGTAGGTGCTCTCCAGGTCGGGGTTTTGCTTGACCAGGACCCTTCTGACGCCGTCTACCTTCACCCTTGACTGGATTATGGGGACTATCGCCTCATCTTCTGCCCCGTCTGAGACGATTATCACTCCCCTTGGAGATAGCCTCTGTATCAGGCCTTCTATCTGCTCTGAGAGCTTGCCGTCTGAGACGAGCCCGACCTTAACATCGCCTGCTATGCTTGCGATCTCTGCCTCTCTTCCTGATGCTGTGACCTCATCCAGCGCCTTAATCCCGCCGAATATGGTGTTTAGGTCCGAGTCCTCAGGGTCAGCTATCGCTAACCTCAAAGCTGCCTGGATGTTTGCCTCTCTTCCAACTACTGGGGTCTCGACCCCTGCTTTTCTCCCGAGGTCGTTATCGCGGTCCACGCACAGCACGAGGACGTCCATAGATCGTTATTTAAAAGTAATGTACTTAAATGATTCTGTGCCTCAGACCATTGCTGCCAGCCAGGATCTCACTAACATGGTTTAAGATGTTCTCTGGCCGTGACACGACAATTGGCTCGATTTTTCATTGCTAATAGGCGACAATATTTTATGCTCTTGGCCCAAATCAGCCATAAGATATTTACCTTAACAGCGCTATATTGAGAGATATGAAAAATTCGATTTTAATAACTGTGATCCTTCTGGCGCTCTCAATCAATTTGGCCAGCGCCCTCTTCGAGTCCACTGATGCAAATGATTACGTGACGTATTATAACAACGATATCTCAAACGCCCCCAGCGTTCTCAGAAGCCTCGTTGGAAACGAGCGTGTGGACATAAACATCATCATGAACAATGGGAGCGTGTACGAGGTCGGGTTCGAGACAGAAGATGCGAGGATAGTCAGGACTGTCCCCGGCGGCATAGAGGACCCGACCATAACTGTGGACACCACAGAGAGCGCCATAAACTCAATTAAGAGCTCCAGCGACCCTGTGGGCGCATTCGAGACCGCCAGGAACTATGGCCAGGTCGAGATCGAGGGTCACACCATAACCACAAAGGCAAAGCTTGCGCTGGCGCTCTCAAGCACGTCTGTGATCAGGTTCTTCTACGAGATATTCTTTGGCGGGCTTGAGGGTTAACTGCCCATGCCAATATTTTCTCATGTGACATTGACGCTCAGCCGTCTGCCAGACACTGCAGGCATTTTGGCATGCTGATGCAGCTGGAGTTCCGGCTTCTGCGATGATTAAGGCCGATAGATCTTTGAAGTGTCAGCGCAAAAATTTTAAAGCGAGCGTCACCAAGCTTGGTTGAGCAATGTTACCTTCCTGGCGGAGGCATGAAAAGTTGTACGACCTGATAATTGCAGGCGCTGGCCCTGCAGGCTCCTCTGCAGCCAGAGCAGCTGGAAAGATGGGATTAAAAACGCTGGTGCTGGACAAAGATCGTTTCCCCAGGTACAAGCCGTGTGGTGGAGGCCTATCAGAGAGGGGAATCTCGTACCTCGACTTTTCGCTTCCAGATCACATCTGCGAGAGAAGCATCACTGGTGCCAAGATCCACTTCAGAGACCTGGTTGTGGAGAGGCACAAAGACTACCGCTTGACCGTAACGTTATCCAGATCTGCCTTTGATAATCTCCTGCTTGAGAAGGCGATTGAGACTGGAATCGAGTTCAGAGCCGGGACCAAGGTTGAGAGCTACAGAGAAGACGACGAATGTGTCGAGGTTTCTGCAGGCGGCGAGGTTCTCTCATGCAGGCATCTCCTGATCGCATCGGGCTCCGGGAGCCGTCTGCAGAACCAGGTCAGAGAGAAGGAGGGCAAGGACAAGTATGGCGTTTGCGTGGTCACAGAGGTCCCCGAAAAGAACAGTGTCATAGATGAGCGCCTGAACAACGCCCTGGACATATATTTCGGCGTGGCGAAGATGGGGTACGGCTGGATCTTTCCCCATGATGGCTACTACTCAGTGGGTATAGGCGGCCTGGCAGAGCACCTTCAACATCCCAGGGACGTCATGCTCAGGTTCCTGAAGGATAATAGCTTTGATGGCAACTACAGGCTTCACGGCCACCTGATCCCATTTGGGGGAATTCGCAGAAACCTGGGGACCTCAAGGGTGCTTCTTGCAGGCGACTCTGCCGGGTTCGTGGACTCCTTCACTGGAGAAGGGATCTCATATGCCATCAGGTCTGGGCAGCTGGCTGCGAGGGCGGTGTCGGATAAGCTCTCAGACGAGGGGCTCGACCTGGTCAAATATTATCAGTCTGCGTGCAGCGAGGACTTCGGAGAAGATCTCAGATATGCAATGATAATGGCGAGAGTCATGCACTCCAGGCCAGACCTGTTCTTGAAGATCCTCGCAAGCAACGGCGAGTTCGTGGACAGGTACATGGAGGTGCCTGCAATGAAGATGAGCTACAAGGGCTGGGTCAGGTGGATCATACCCAGGCTTCCTGGGTTCATCCTCTCCACCTGATTTTTCGTGCCCAAGGAGGAAAAAGGGCAGAACTTATTTCTTCAGGGCGGGCGCTGTCTTGGCCGCCTCTGGCTTTGAGTTTGCATCGTAATCGACCTCGCCTGTCCTCACCTTTCCTGAGATCTCTACAGGCGAGACGAATATTCTGCCGTCGCCGAACTTGCCAGTCCTGCCTGAGTCGCAGATGGTCTTCATGGCCTCTTTGACGTCCTCGTCATGAACGAACATCTCTATCTTGAGCTTTGGGAGGAGGTCGACCACCATCGTCCCTCCTCTGTACTGGAGCTTGATTCCCTTTTGCTCGCCCCTTCCCAGGACCTCCATCACAGTCATGGCCACAAAGCCTTTATCCTCTAAAGCTTTCTTGACAGGCTCCAGCCTCTCAGGGCGAATTATTGCCTCTATCTTCTTCATCTCGTCCACCTTTTTTCAGGCATAAGCTTTCTCGCCATGCTGGGATATGTCCAGTCCAACGTACTCCTCATCCTCAGAGACTCTGAGGCCCATCACAGAGTCCACCAGCTTGGCCAGGGCGTAGGTCACCACGAAGGCGTAGATCACAGACGCTCCTGCTGCTGCTATCTGGGCTGTGAACTGATGAACGTTTCCGTAGAGGAGTCCTGTGTAGCTGTTCACTGCAGATGTTGCGAATATGCCTGTGGCAATTGCTCCCCAGAGCCCGCCCATGCCGTGGACGGCCCAGGCGTCGCAGCTCTCGTCAAGCCCGCGTCCAACGCGAAACAGCAGCGCTGTATAGCAGAGGATGCCAGCGATTCCACCGATGGCTATTGCAGACATGACGTCGACGTATCCAGCTGCAGGGGTTATGGCCACGAGGCCAGCGATCGCGCCGCTCACCATTCCAAGAGCGCTTGGCTTGCCTTTCAGCCAGCTTGCGATGAGCCAGGTGAGGGCTCCAGCCGCAGCAGATGTGTTTGTGACCACGAAGGCTGTCGCTGCCAGGCCGTTTGCAGCCAGGGCAGAGCCGGCGTTGAATCCGAACCAGCCAAACCAGAGGAGGCCAGCTCCTATCATGGCCATTGGGATGTTGTGGGGCTCCATCACATAGGATCCAAACCCGATTCTCTTTCCTATCACCAGTGCGATTGCAAGGGCTGAGAACCCGGAGCTTATGTGGACCACTGTGCCGCCGGCGAAGTCGAGTGCCCCTAACTGCGCAGCCCAGCCGCCTGCCCAGACCCAGTGTGCCAGTGGGTCGTAGACGAGAGTCGTCCAGAGCAATGCCAGAACTATGAAGGAGCTGAGCTTGACCCTTTCAGCCACAGCTGACGTCAGTATGGCCAGAGTGACCGCTGCGAAGACCAGCTGGAAGGCCATGTACACCAGGTGCGGTATGTTGCTTGCCAGCGGCGCTCCATCTGTCCCTACGCCATTTAGGCCCAGGTAGTTCAGGCCGCCTATGAATCCTGATATGTCTTGGCCGAAAGCCAGGCTGTATCCGAAGAGGACCCACTGTATACTGGCTAAAGCAAAGGCCAGGAAGGATAGGCCTATCATCGAGACTACGGTCTTGCTCCGGACCAGGCCGCCGTAGAATAATCCAACTCCTGGCGTCATCAACATTACAAGTGCTGTGGACGCCAGTACCCATGCTGTGTCTCCACTATCAATTGGCAACTGCCTCACCTTTGATTAGATTGATTTAGATATGCGAAGCTGAAGGTCGTATGGTCTCTGTAGGATCTTCGCAGAGCTACAGCCCACCACCGGAGGCCTGCAGCTTTAGCTTCACTATACACCCGTATGCAAGTGGACTTAAAATGGTATTTGATAACTATTCGTAACTGCTATGAGACAATCATACAGTGTATGCAAGAATCATACTTTTGGGCCGATAAGCCTTGATATATTTATGGTTTAATTATGCTTAATTATCTATCCGCACTGCCGCGTTATCGTGAAAAGCGCGCTCCACTGGCGAATTTGATGCTCAAAATGAAAGGCAATCTGCCAAGATTTGGGGCTCGTACTCTAATTGGCTATGTAGTTTACAGCTGAGAGAACTGTGCCTGAGGTGAGGCAGATGCGCGCTTGGATTATTGGCGCTTTTGGCCTGTGCTTCGGGATATATGGAATCATCAAAAACAGCGGAAGGATGGCGCAGGCCTAAACCGCGCTGCACCCTCTCTCCTTGGTCCTCACCCTTATGACGTCTTCAACAGGATAGACGAATATCTTTCCGTCGCCTGCCTCTCCTGTCTGGACTGTGTCGCATATGGCGTCGATCACAGTCTCCGCGTCCTCGTCATCAACTATGACCTCCAGCTTGACCTTTGGCAGGAACTCGACCCTGTAGTCTCCAGCGCGCCACTGGAGGGCGATTCCCTTCTGGCGGCCTCTGCCTTTTACCTCTGTAGCCGTCATTCCAGAGAATCCTTTCTTATCGAGCACTTCTCTTACCAGGGTCAGCTTCTCAGGCCTGATTATCGCCTCTATCTTCTTCATCCTAAATCACCTCACATGTAGGCGCCTTCGCCGTGCTGGGATAGGTCCAATCCTACAGCCTCTTCCTCGTCCTTGACTCTCAGGCCCATGAAGGCATCTATGACCTTGGCGATCCCAAATGTGGCTGCAAACGAGTAGATCCAGGTCACTGCTATTGCCAGCATCTGGACCATGAGCTGGCCAGAATTTCCTGCCAGAAGGCCTGTAGCTCCAATCGTGGCGAAGATGCCTGTGGCCAGGACGCCCCAGGTGCTTCCTATCCCGTGGCAGGCCAGCACGTCCAGTGAGTCGTCGACCTTCTTGCTTCCCCTGATCAGGAGTATGGCATAGTAGCCGAAGATCGCAGCGCACGCGCCAATGGGAATCGCTGCAAGCGGCGTCACGAACCCGGCTGCAGGAGTTATTGCTGCGAGGCCGGCTACGGCTCCGGTAACTATTCCAAGAGCGCTTGGTGCCCTCTGCCTCCAGGAGAGGAGCATCCACGTGGTCGCTGCAGCTGCAGCAGAGGTGTTCGTGGTCACGAAGGCGTTGGCTGCGATGCCGTTAGCTGCCAGAGCTGAGCCAGCGTTGAACCCGAACCACCCGAACCACAGCAGAGCTGCGCCAAGGACTGTAGTTGGGATGTTGTGAGGCTCCATCGGGTCTGTGCCAAAACCCTTCCTGGCGCCTATCACCATTGCTATTGCCAGTGCAGAGACTCCTGCGCTTATGTGAACTACTATGCCCCCGGCAAAGTCCAAGGCTCCCAAACTTCCAAGCCATCCTCCACCCCAGACCCAGTGGCAGATGGGGTCGTACACCAGTGTGGCCCAGGCAAGCGAGAATACAAGAAACGAGCTGAACTTTATCCTCTCAACAAAGCTTCCAGTTATGAGCGAGACTGTAATTATCGCGAACATTGCCTGGAAGATCATGAAGGTCAGGCCTGGAATGGTAAGCCCATCTTTGACGCCCATACCTACGCCGTTTAAGCCCAGATAGTTCAGGCCGCCAATGACCCCAGATATATCTGTGCCAAACGAGAGGCTGTACCCGAATAGTATCCACTGAAGCCCAATAACTCCCATTATGGCGAAGCTGAATATTATCGTAGATATGACGTTCTTCTTCCTGACCATTCCGCCGTAGAACAGGCCGACGCCAGGTATCATGAAGAGGACGAGAGCCGCGCTTATCATGACCCATGCGTTATCGGCGTTGTTTATTCCGGTATCAGCCGAAGCTGTGCCTAAAGCCAGAGCTAAGGCTGCGAGAACCAAGAGCAAACGCAAACGTTACCACCAGATGGTATCGCGGATGAATATTTTATAAGCATATTTGGGAATTCTTATGCTAGATTCATAAGATATGTGAATAGATCATAACTCTGAGTCCTGGGCTATAGATGCAGATCTGATCACTGCTTTTTCGTAAATTGCCCCTGTCTTACAATTAATCGAGATTGAGCATTCGTCTCATATGGTCCAAAAAACTTCCTAACTTGCCATTGAGTTAATAAGTTGTATGCCCCTTTAAGGCAGGTTCTGAAAAAGTATGAAAAAATTTTAACAAAGTTAATATATCATCGTCTGCGGGGTATCCTCCATTGGTGTAGAGGTGAGTTATGAGCAAACTAAAGTTGATGGCGAACGCAGCATCTATCGTCTTCATGCTGCTTCTCCTGACTGGAATTGGCCTTGCTGGAGATCCCAATGGATCTGCCACGTATACGGATAGCGTCGAAGGGGTGAAGATCGCCACCAACTTCGCATGGACCTTGGTTGGGGCATTCCTGGTCTTCTTCATGCAGGCCGGGTTCGCCTTCCTTGGAGCGGGAGCCCTCAGGGTGAAAAATACTGTCAATTACTTCGCCAAGAGCTACATGGATTTCTCAATAGGCGCTCTGACCTACTGGGCAGTTGGATTTGCCCTCATGTTCGGAGGCTCCAAGCTCTTCGCAGGCCTCGATTACGGCAACAGCTGGATCGGCTGGAGCGGCTGGTTCCTCTCAGGAGACGCCTATGATGTCTCGACATTGATGTTCTGGATGTTCCAGGTGGTCTTCGCAGCCACAGCGGCGACGATCGTAGCCGGCGCCTGCGCCGAGAGGATGAAGCTGCAGGCCTACCTGATATACAGCGGCATCATCACTGCAGTCATCTACGCCATCTACGGCCACTGGGTCTGGGGCGGAGGCTGGCTGTCAACTCTTCCCTATGGCGTGGGCGTCAGGGACTTCGCTGGATCTGGAGTAGTTCACGCAGTTGGAGGCTTCGTAGCCTTGGCTGGCATATACCTGCTTGGCCCGAGAATAGGTAAGTTCAACAAGGACGGCACACCAAACGCCATACCTGGACACGACGTCCCGATGATCGTCATGGGCACGTTCTTCCTGTTCTTCGGCTGGTTCGGGTTCAACCCTGCAAGCACGCTGGCAGCCACCGACCTCAGGATCTCAGTCATCGCTGTAAACACGTTCCTTGCGGGAGCCGCAGGAGCGGTGCTCGTCTGCTACTGGACATTCTTCAGGACAGGAAAGGTGGACATTGCACTCACATGTAACGGCGCCTTAGCGGGCCTCGTGGGAGTTACAGCTCCCTGTGCGTACATCCCCACCTGGGCTGCAGTTGTGATTGGAATCGTCTCAGGATTCATAGTGATGTATGGCATAAGGTTCAACGACTGGGTGCTCAAAGTAGACGACCCTGTGGGCGCAGTGGCAGTTCACGGCTATAACGGCATCTGGGGCCTCCTGGCTGTCGGCATCTTCGCAGATGGGACCTATGGCGGAGTCAGCGGCCTGATAGTTGGCAACACCGGCCAGATCATAGCCCAGGCAGTAGATGCTGTAGTTGTGATAGCATGGGCTTTTGGCACTGGATACATCATGTTCGCGATAATCAAGGCGCTGGTCGGGCTCAGAGTATCTCCTGAGGAGGAGCTGGAAGGCCTGGACCTGGGCGAGCACGGTTACTCCGCTTACCCAGAGTTCATAACTCCTGGACCTGGAGAGGGCCTCAGAGCTGGCCCGTCTGGAATCACGCGAGAGGACGTTTCGGGAGATAGGGTGAAAGTATGAGGATGATACAGGCGATAATCAGGCCTACCAAGATAGAGGACGTCAAGAGGGCTTTGGATGATGCAGGCTATCCAAGCCTCACCTCAGTTGAGGTGAAGGGCAGAGGTCGCCAGAAGGGCATCAAGCAGATGTGGCGTGGGGAAGAGTACACAGTGGACATGATCCCCAAGGTCAAGATCGAGGTAGTGGTCCCAACTGAAAAGGAGGACGAGGTAGTGGAGATCATAAGGAAGAGCGCCTACACTGGAAACATCGGAGATGGCAAGATATTCGTTCTTCCTGTGGAGAAGACCATCAGGATCCGCACAGGCGAGGTAGACGGCAAGGCTCTCTAGGCCTGAATGCCTCTTTCTCCTTCCTTTTGTCTTTTTTTCGCTAAATCACTCTCTTCTGAGGACCCTCGCTATCAAGAAGATTCCTGTCAGGTTTATGATTGCTATGATCAGAGAGCCGATGATTATTTTGTAGCTGGATCCAAATGCCGATCCGGACCTCGATCCGAGGTCCAGTACAGAATGACTTTTGAGGAGTATCTGTTCTTCTCTATATCCGTCTGAGACTTTGTAGTTTCCCATCTCAAGGCCTGTGAAGACCTCGTCTCCTGAATTGGACCTGGCGACCTCCTGGCCGTTTCTGTATACAGTCAGGTTGCCTGACCCTCCAGCAACCTCAAGGCTGCAGCTTCTGGTAACTGGCATGATCTCGCCCTTGCCGGAGAGTTTGTCAGGCAGCCCCATGAGGGACAGGACTGTGGGTGCAATATCCTCCTGGGACCACACGCCATCGAGGATCAGATTATCTTCTCCCGGCAGGATGAAGACCGCCGGTATCCTGAGGCTCTCAAGCCTTGAAGCATGCTCTCCAGAGGCATGGCCGCCTTTGCTTCTTGGAGTGGCAAAGGACATGCCGTGATCGGCTGTGGCAACGAGCAAGACGCCTTTCCTTTTGCATGCCTCCTCCAGGCGCCCCAGAGGCGCGTCCAGGCTCTCGATCGTCTCAACGTACATCTCAGGGCCGAGGTCCTGGCCTGCGCTGTCTGTGGCCCCTGCGTTGACCAGCATTAAGAAGGGCTGATCGCCATGGCGTTCGACCAGATAGGATGCCACGTCGAAGGCCCAGGTGTTGTAGCTTTTGTAGGCATCCACATCTCTCTTCGACCTGCCTGATGTGTAGCTCTGGAAGCGGTCGCGCCAGATCTCAAGGCCCAGGCTGACGTTTTCGGCTAGGCCCTCTCTAGAGCCTGTGGTGGGCCTGGCGCCGATTATTGAGTTGTCGCCTAGGTGTATGACTGCGTCCATCTTAAGGAGCATCTCTCTTGAGTCGCCGCGCTCAAGCACTGCCAGGCAGAGGTAGCCGTTATCTCTGGCTATGTCAAAGATGGTGGTGTAGCTTCCAAGCATCTCTGGATCCGCATTTGAGTTTCCAGTGACCAGGACTGTGTGCGATTTGGTCGTCTCAGGCACAGGGACCCTGATGTCGAGCACTCTTGACCCTTTTCCTGTGAGGTTGAAAAGCGTGGCCTTGGGCAGGATCTCTCCATCCATTGAGTAAGGGGTGTACTCAGGGTAAACGTAGGAAGCGCCAAAGCCGTCGACGACCAGTATTACAGCACCCTTTGGGCGATCCTGGGCGCCGGCATCTGCTCCAGCTGCGAGGAAGGCAGAGCCGCAAACGATCACGCAAATGAAAATCGCCAGGAATCTCAAAGGTCTCTCTTGCTCCTATCTGTTTTTCGCCTCTAAGTTATTAACCTCTTATTAATTATTAATTGTTTCGGATCGATATTTTACCTTTCTAATAGGTGGTGCTGAACTGGATTAATTACGGCCAAAAATTATTTAAGATACTCAAAAATTATAACTGTTTACGGAGAGTATAGTGGTCAGGCTCGGTCAAAGCCGTGAGGTAATTGAATGCAAGGAAAAGAGATGATGATGGGTGGAATGGGCCACGAGGGAGAAGAGATGATGATGAAGATGATGCTCTTCAAGAACCTCAACCCTGAGCAGCAGAAGATACTGATGCTCAGGGCTCTGGACCTGAAGATCAGGAAGAAGGAGCTGAAGATCAATTTCATGCAGGAGAACCTCAGGCTCATGCAGGAGAAGCTGAACATCATGCGCATGGCCAGGGATATGCTGGCGAGCGGCGGCGGGGGAAGATACTGAGCTTCTCTGAAGGATATGGCAGTGCCTGGGCAGAGGCCGGATGATGCTCTGATCAGCCTGCCAATTTTTGGAGATCGGCTCAAAATATGTCTGTCCAGCCTGCCAGGACAGGAGTGACGACTATGTGAATCTATCAGTTTTAGGGCTTATTCTGCCAGGGTCGGATGCTTTTGCCTAAAATATGGACAGGATCAGAAGTCCGTCATGATCCTGTACTGGTCTATCTCTGATTGTTTCAGGCCTGATAGGAACTGCTCTGCTGTATCTCTGATGTCCTTGGACCTTGTGATTGCTCTGCCGACGACCAGGATGTTAGCGCCTGCGGCCAATGCCTGTGCCTCGGTGTCAACGCGAATTCCGCCTGCAACTGCGACCAGGAGCTTCCTGTCTTCCTTGGCCAGAGCCTTGATCGCTGGGATCTTGTCCCAGACGTGGACGCTTGCCTCCATATCAATGGCGCGGTGAAGCTCGACCACATCTGGCAGCACAGAGAGGCTCTTTAGAACTTCCACCGGGTCAGAGACGTTTAGCATGTCTATTATGGAGTAGATTCCAGTCTTCCTGGCCTCGTTGATCCCAAGCTCAATGGTCTTTGAAGGAGCCAGGCCGGAGATGACGACTGCGTCTGCAGTGGCGTCAGCCGCAAGCCTCACCTCGAGGTTTCCTGTGTCCAGAGTCTTTAAGTCCAGGATGACGAAGGCTCCAGGCCTCACAGCCCTGATCTCTCTTACCACCTGGACTCCGAGCATCTTTACCAGGGGAGTTCCCACCTCTATCAGAATGTGGTCGCTGTCTGGAAGCGCTGTGAGAACTCTTCTGACTTCGCCCAGGTCCACCAGGTCAAAGGCCACCTGCAGATATGGCGGGTCCCAGAGCCTCGTGACCCTGAATCCCATTATCGGATGAGTTGACCTGTCCTTCTCATAGAGCACCTTGTCTATGTCCGGGAATCCGGCCATGGCCCTCTGGATGGCGAGCTTCGTGGCTCCGTAGTTGTACCTGTAGATCGCATCGTAGTCCTTTGCCGCAGGGTGGATGAAGACTGAGACTATCAGGACCAGATCCTCGACTTTATCCTTGGGTATTACTCCTTCGGCAACCGAGTCTGCTACGGCTTTAGCTACAGCCGTCTGTGCAGGGCCGAAGATCTGTGCAGCCTGGTCCATGTTCTTGACTGTGACCTTGGGAACTATCAGGGTCGAGGGCTTCGGGGGCAGGTTCGGCCTGATCACCGACAGCAGCGGCGTGTGTCCAGCAGAGAGCTGGGTTAGACCATTCGCGAAGGCAGTGCCCACGGGCCCCTCCTTCTCGCCTATGAGCAGATCTATGTGAGCTATCTCAGGCTCTTTGCCAATCAGAGCCTCTCCTACTAAAAACAAACGTTCACCTCATTAATCGAGTGAAGCGTCTCTCTATTAATCCTTTTGCTACTGCTCTGAGGCGACCTTCTGATCTCTTATGATGCTTGCGAAGCTCAACTGAGGCTGGGCCTTGTTGACTTTTTAAATGACCTTCCAGTATATCAGCGGGGCCAGTGCGATCAGAGTCAGGCCGGTGGCCAGCCTTATTTGGGAGCGATGGTCCTTCCTGAACCTGTCTACCTGTTCCGGGCTGAGCCCCAATGCCATGAATCCGCCAAGTATGACTATGGGCAAAATTATCCCCAGGTTGTACATGAACAGGTACACAGCTCCCTCCCCTCTGTATCCCTGGCTTGAGATCATGTCCAGTATCGCGAGGTAGACTGCTCCAATGCAGGGCACCTTGACGAGAGAGAAGAGCGCACCTACGAGGAAGTAGGAGCTGAGCTTTCCTCTGGAGGCTCCTGCCTCTATGTATTTCAGCGCCCAGTCGGTCCTGAAAATAGAGTTCTTTCCTTGGCTAAGCCTTCTGGCGTCCTCCAGCTGAGAGAGGCCCAGGACGACCAGAAGTGCTGTCAGGATATATCGGAAGATCTCCTCCATGTACCCTGTGTGGATGAACTGCTGCATCCCTAGGCCGAACAAAAAGTACATGGTGAATATCCCAAGGGAGAATACTGAGATCATGACGATCAGGTCTCTCTTTCTCCCGGATCCAGAGAGGACCATGGATGCCAGGAAGACGAGGATGCCAAGGAGGCATGGGTTGAACCCTGCCAGGAGGCCCGCAGAAAATACTGTGATCATGGTTCCGAGGCTCAGCCTCTGGAGCTGTCCAGAAGTGATCTCTTCTGAAGCGCTTTGGTTGCTGCTATCATTGTCTGGTACAGAGCTCTCGTTATCCAGGGCGTTTCTGATCAGCAACTTGAGCTTATCGTCGTCTTCCTCGTAGTCACGATAGTTTATGGTGCGGTTTCCCACAATTATTGCAGGAATATCTTTTGCCTTGTACTTCTTGCTGAGGTTGTGGCCCTCGTCTGTGAAGTACTCGACTTCCACCAGCTCTACGTCTCCTCTTTCAGAGGCTATCTGGTTGATGGCCCTCTCTGCAGCTGCGCACTTGTGGCAGCCTGGCGACTCGATGAGCATGACCTGTGTGCTTGAGTTCTGGCTGCTGTTGGCGTCTGCACATGGGCAGATCGCTGACACGATCAGAAGTGATAGGGCCAAGATTGCCAGTGCCAATCTCCGAGGGCCGGTGTGCATCACAGCTACATGCACTGCGGAGTATAAAAAGCACTATGAAGGAAAAGCACCATGAAGGGCGAAAAGATGGCGGCGGCCGTGCGCAGGAGAAGCGCTGCAACGGATACCTGCTCCAGCGCCCTTAAAAGCACAGCCCCCTCCTTTGTGAACTGGTCTTTAAGCTGCAGTTGTGTACTCCAGTACGGGCTTGTTCTCGTCTGAGCCCTCAGATGAGGCAAAGCCCACAGATGTGCTGTCATCCGCCACGAGGACTACAGAGAACGGGCAGCCCTCTGCGCAGGTCTCGATGGCCTTCTTGATGATGTCAGTGGCGTCAAGCGTGTACTCTCCATCCTGGTCAACATCAACGCTAACTGAGGTCGTCTCGTCATACTCAGGCTTGTCGCTCCAGGAAACTTCGCTCATCGTCGCGCCGTGCATGAAGTAAGCAGTGACCTCTCCTGGCTCCTTCACGTCTGTAGCGTAGATCTTGAGGGTTGCAGACTTGATCTCTTCAGGAGAAAATACGCCTGCGGTGCCGAAGTTGTTCACGAACCCGATGTAGGCCTCCTGCACTGGCTCTCCGCCATCAGAGGTGACCCAGAGGGTGTCTCCATCGCTAAACGTCGAGTTGGCGTCATCTGCGTCGACGTAGGCATCTGTGTCAAGCTTCATGCTGAAGCTTCCCGCAGCTGAGGCGCTGCAGAGCAGCAGAAACACACATATGATAATGTAGGGCAATTTCAAATTGAACTCCTCCTTGTGTTACCAATATCCGGATAAATAAAAAGGGTTACGTTCGTATATGCCTCATATTACCTGCTGACTTTCAGGGCTAAATCTCCTGTCTGGCTGCAGGCCTCAATTCCTGGGTCCAGGTGCTCTCGTAAAAAGCGCTCAAGCGCGAAGGATCCAGGCATTAAAAAACCGCGTTAGCTTTATTAACCCACCAAAGCCTCTTGAAGGCGGTGGTTGTTTGAGGATTTCAGCTTATTTGCGTCTGGCTGTATGTGCAGCACTTCTGATAGCCTCTCTTGGATCAGTCGATGCTGCAACTGTCCAGGTCAGCTCGAACCTCCAGGCAGCAGTTGACGCTGCATCTCCTGGAGACGTCCTTCTGGTGAGCCCTGGCACTTATGGCAAGGTCGAGATCGCCAAGAGGCTGTCTCTCATAGGAAGCAAAGGCGCTGTGATAAGGGCCGGCGAGAGAGATGCCTGCGTCAGCGTTCTTGCAAGTGACGTAGAGATATCGGGCTTCACAGTGCTCGGCGGCTTTTATGGTATCGCCTTGGACAGCGTCCAGGGCTGCAAGGTCTCCAACAACACTGTCCTGCACTGCGCCCAGCCTGGAATTATGCTGAAGTTCTCTGATGGCAACCTAGTTGAGCACAACAACGCCAGCTTCAACGGCCTGGGTGGCGAGGGCTGGTATGGAATTTACCTCTCCAACTCCAACAACAACACCATAAGGTACAACGTTGCCGCAAACAACGGAGCTTATGGAATCAACCTATTCCCCTCCTGTAACAACAACACCATCATCGGAAACGTCCTTGAGAGGAACATGTACGGCCTGTACATGTTCACAGACTGTGCTGACAATTTAGTCCAATATAACACCATGTCGAGGAACACCAACTCAGGCATGGACATTCGCTTCGGCTGCCACGACAATTTGATACTCAACAACACAATAGAGTCAAACGCAGTTGCGGGAATAACCCTGATGGACTCTGGCAAGAACACCATCAAGGGCAACCTGATCTCATCCAACCAGCGCTACGGAGTCCAGATCCAGGGAGACTCTGGTGCAAATGCAGTTGTGTCTAACGAGATATCCTCAAGCCAGACTGGGATATTCCTCGATGCCAGCGGCAACCTGGTGTACGGAAACCGCATGCTTGAAAACGTCGTTGGGGCTGAGGACAGGGGAACGAACTTCTGGAGTGCAGATTATCCGACAGGCGGAAACCTCTGGTCTGACTACTTCGGCAAGGACGAGATGGGCGGGCCAGGCCAGGACCAGGCTGGAAGCGACAGCTTCGGGGACACCCCTTACCAGATAGGAAGCTCTTCTCAGGACAGGTATCCGATAGTGAGCGGTCAGGTCATGCCCATATCTATCGCAGACAAAAGCATCTCCCCCGACGTTGTGAAGTCGGGAGACAGCGTCCTTGTCAGGGCCAATATCTGGTCCAAGTACGGCCTCTCCCAGGTCTCTGCAAGGGTGGTGAACTCCACTGGGGCTGAGGTGAGCGGTGGGTACGTGCGTATGGTCCAGTCAGGCGACATGTACGAGGGAAGCCTTGTGACGGCTCTCATTGACCCTGGAAGCTACGGCATATCTGTGAGCGCCAGGGACAGAAGGGGATATGAACTAGAAGAGAGAATAGGCGAAGTCGAGATCAGGTCGAGGGGAAGCTGGGATTTCAACTCGTCTATATCAAGCTGAGATCAAAATTGAGATGATTGGGGGCAATTATGAGTTTACTTCGTTCGAGGCGGCTTTGGATCTGCCTCATTGCAGGATTGATCTTGGTGGCGCTGGCGTGGGCAGCGGCCGCAGCAGAGTGCGATACTTTGAAGAAACCCGGCGAGAAGGGCTGCGACAGCAGCGGCAGCGAATGGGATCCCACAGAGAAGCTCGACGAGATAGGGACAGGAGTTGCAGATAAAGAGCAGGCTGCTACTGCCGCCAATTGGCCGGAGCGGTCCAGAGAGATGAGGTGGAACCAGTCTGCATATGGCTTCAACGACTCCAACTCCAGCGAGTCGAGCTCCGAATCTGAGACCTCTGGCTCAGAGAGCTCTGATGCTGGAAGCTCGGACTCTGCCAGGTCAAGCAGCTTCGACTCAGTTCTGGCGCCTCTTAAGAGCGTCTCAAACTACGATGTGATTCTGGATGTGAGCGACGGCGAGACCCAGTACATACCAGGAGCCGTCCACATAGATTACATGGACTTCCTGGATGGAAGCAGGCTCAAGTCCGTGTCTGATCTCTCCCAGATCCTGGGCAACGCAGGCATATCGCAGAGCGACAGCGTTATTATCTACGGCGAGTGCCAGCCCTGCGGAGGCGGCCCGTCTGTTTCAACTTACGCTTACTGGATACTGCGCTACCTTGGCCACGAGGACGTCAAGGTGCTTGATGGCGGAATAAACGACTGGATCGCAGCAGGGATGCCTGTTTCAAACCAGTCCCAGATCAGGCCCAAGACGGAGTACGATCCAGTGCTGAGGCCTGAGCTTCTGGCAACATATGAGTATGTCAAGAGCGGCTCAGCACGGGTGATAGATGCCAGGTCCACTGACGAATACAACAACGGGAGCATACCTGGCGCCATCAACATACCCTATGAGCAGGTATTGGACGGCACCAGAATAAAGGGCGAAGATCAGCTCGAAGCTCTCTTTGGGGAGCTTTCCAGGGAGATGCCAGTCGTGGTCTACACCAACACAGGCGTCAAGGCCTCGATGGTCTGGTTTGCGCTGGAGCTTATGGGGTACGATGCCAGGGTATACTCATGGCAGGACTGGTATTCCAACCAGCCAACTCTTCCCATAGTCCTGAAGGATATCACTGCCAGTCCCAATCCCGCCAACTCAGGAGATGCAGTGAAGATAACAGCCATCTTCGGCAACGATACATCTTCTGAAGAGGAGCCTGCGTCCCCTTCAAACGAGACCATACTGACTGTCAAGGGATGCGCAACCTGCGGATTTGGCTCTCCTCAGGCCTTTGCGGGCGTCAACCCAACTGGCACTAACTCGGATGCTGTGCGCCTTGACAGCGCCGGCATCTCAAAAAGCGACGCATTTGCCTGTGTGGCCTACATATACGATTCAGAGGGCACAGAGGTCAAGAGGGTGAACCTGCAGCGCACAGTCGACGACATATATGCCGGGACCTGGAACGCCAACGTGGACGCCGGAACCTATAACGTGGGCATACTGGCTTCAGCGGGAACTTCTTCCAAGGCGTTTGGAGATGCTCTCTCAATTGAGGTCACTGGATCAAACGCTGACAGCGGCACAAAAAGGCTGGGAAGTTACTAGCAGGAGATGAGCGTGAAGATAATCGAGCTCTTCTCCATTATTTTCCTCATGACCTGCATCAGCCATGCTGAGCCTTCTATTGTGAGCCACCCTTCAGACGATGCTCTGAGGTGGTTCAACTCTGAGTACAGCACTTTCTTTTCTCCTGGCGGAAGCGATGATGCAGGCCCTGTGATCTACGGCACATCGGTTACGCCAAGCGCGCTTTTGCGCGGCGAGCCCAGAGTTGAGATAAACGCCTTCGTCTACGACCGTTCTGGTGTCGCCCTGGTCTATGCCGAGGTCGGAAACAGGATGAACCTGATGCTGGACCTGGACAGGGACAACAGGTACACTGGGTACAGCGGCTCCAACCTTCCCACAGGAAGCTATCGCGTCTCCATAGTGGCAGTGGACAAGGCAGGAAACCCCTCAAGAGAGGAGGCGTCCAACCTCACCATACTCGATCCGGAAGACCTCAACTGCAACCACATAGAAGACAGCCTTGAGAAGACGAGCGCCCAGGAGGACCTGAGGGTCATAGTCCTTCACGACTCGAACACGACGAGTCCGTCTCTGGGAAAGATGCAGGAGAAGTTCAAGGTCCTCTCAGGAAGCTCGATGGTCGTTCCAAGCAGCAAGCTAAGCGAGCTCTCCAAGGTCAAGGGAGTCAAGGGGATCTATAAGGACCAGAAGCTGAAGGTGATGGATGCAGGCCCTCTTCCTTCAGGCGGCCGTCTGCCATCGCGCGCTCCTGACGATCCAAGATCGGATCACGAGGGGCTCGACGGATCTGGGGTGACGGTCGCCCTGCTCGACACTGGAGCTGATGCCAAGCACGAGTCCCTGGAGAGCACATCCAGGGTAGTTGCCTTCAAGGACTTCGTCAGCGACCAGGAGACGCCCTACGACGACAACGGCCACGGCACCCACTGCGCAAGCCTGATTGCGGGCAGCGGAAAGTACAGGGGCGTGGCCCCAGGCTCGAAGCTGGTCGTGGTGAAGGTCATGGACAGGGACGGGGCTTGTTACCTGTCTGATGCCATCACCGCTCTCGACTGGTGCCTGGAGAACAAGGACAAGTACGGCATCAAGATAATCTCTTTTAGCGTGGGAGGAGAAGACCCTGAGGACGGCACCTCCATACTGGACGAGGCCTGCGACAGAATGGTCGACGAGGGCCTTGTCATGTGCGTTGCAGCGGGAAACTCTGGACCTGGCCCAGAATCGATAGTTGTGCCTGGGGGTGCTGAGAAGGTGATAACTGTAGGAGCCGTGGACGAAAGCGGGATGATTTTTTCCAAGTCGTCGCGGGGTCCAGGTCCAGACGGTGGGGTGAAGCCCGATCTCGTCACCAACGGAGTAGATGTGGTCTCGGCCCTGGCCGGAACGCTAGACGGCTACAGCTCCATGAGCGGGACCTCAATGGCCGTGCCACAGGTGGCAGGATCTGCAGCGGTGATCCTCGGAGCCTACTCCGACCTGGAGCCGGCAGATGTCAAGAGGATCCTGCTCAAGTCGGCAGACGACCTGGGAACATCGGGCCCTGACAACACCTATGGCTGGGGTTCGCTCAACTTAACCACAGCTCTTTCTTCTGTAGAAGAGAAGCCAGAAAAGGTGGCAGGCCCAGGCATAGATGATGTGAAGATAAGCAGAGATCAGGGCCAGGTGGGAGAGCCTGTTATCATCGAGGCCAAAGCTTCGGGCGACGTCAAAGATCTGAGCACCATGATCGTTGGGAAAGACAGGACTATGGAGATACCCATGTCCGATTTCGACTCTAATGGGATTTACACCGCCTGGTGGGAGACCAGCTACTGGAAGCCGGGCGACTACGAGATAGAGGTGAACCTGGTGGGAAGCTATGGCGAGGCCGATTCAGTCACCAAGCCCTTTCGGCTCGACCCAAAGGAGGAGTAATGTTTCAGAGCGGTGAGAGCGGTGAAGCTTCATGGAAGGAGATCTCCAGGTTTGGGAGAAAGCTGGTGGCCTCAGGCCTGACCAGCTCGCGCTTCGGAAACATCAGCCTCAGGCTCGGAGGCGAGATGCTCATAACCTGCACAGGCTCCATGCTCGATGACCTGGGCAAAGAACAGGTTGTGGAGGTGGACGCCCTCAAAGCCTGTCTGCTCGATTCTGTGGCCAGCAGCGAGACATGCGTTCACAGGGCTATTTACCAGTCCACTTCAGCCCAGGCTATAATACACACCCACTCGCCTTATGCAGTTGCACTGTCGCTAATCGAGTCGGACATGATAACGCCAATCGACAGCGAAGGCCTGGCATTTTTAGGATCGATGCCGATAGTCTCTGGTTACATGGGCTCATCTGACCTGGCCAGGAGCGTCTCATCTGCCCTTATGAGCCACAGCGCGTGTGTGGCCAGAGGACACGGAGTCTTTGCCAGAGGAATGTCTCTCACAGAGGCTTACACTGCAGCGAGCATGGCTGAGCACAGCTCACAGGTGAAGTACCTGGTTGAAGCATATAGAAAAAGGTAAAAATTTAAGTGGAATGCCGTGTCCAGAATAGGGTGGAATGCCTTGTTCTGGATGAGGTGGATGTCCCTGTCCATGATATAACCAATATTATTATCTGGATGATTATTTAATCTTCGAAACCTTTATATGTTATGCTCCTATCATTATAACCGAGCGGGTAATGCTTATTTTCTAAATCCACACTGAACCCCCACTCTCCTACCCGCTCACACTCACTCGTGGGGCAAAATTGTCAAAAGATCTATTAATGTGGGGATTGATCTACTCTATATGAACTCCTCACTGCAGATAGGCAGGATAATGGGGATACCTGTAAAGCTGCACTTCTCATTTCTGCTGATCATTCCCTGGGTGGCATACATATATGGGAGCGTCTCAGCACTGCTCTTTGGCAAGACCTACGGCTTTGGTGCAGTGGAGCCCGCAAGCATAAGATGGGTCTACTCTTTTGCCTTTGCCATACTGCTCTTCGCATGCGTGGCATTGCATGAGCTGGGCCACTCCTATATCGCCAGGAGATATGGAATCGTCATCAGGTCCATAACCCTGTACCTGTTCGGGGGTGTTTCCTCTATGGAGGAGATACCCAGGAACCCCAAGATGGAGTTCTGGATGGCGTTTTCAGGACCTGCAGTAAGCGGAATACTTGGAGTCGCATGCATACTTTTCTATTACCAGTCAGCGGCGGCCTTTGGCCTGGATCATCCTTTTCCAGTGCTCCTCTGGACTCTGGGGATAATGAACATAATCCTCATGGCCTTCAACCTCATACCTGCGTTTCCAATGGATGGAGGAAGAGTCCTGCGGGCGTGGCTGGCAACGCGCATGCCCTATGTCAGGGCCACGAGCCTTGCTGCGAGCATCGGAAAGATGTTTGCAGCGCTCATGTTCCTCTTTGGCCTCTTCGGCGGCGGGATTCTGATGCTGGTGGTGGCAGCTTTCGTGTACCTCGGAGCTTCTGAAGAGGAGAGGGCTACAGCCGTAAACATCTGCCTGGAGGGGATCAAGGTGAGAGACATAATGTCCTCTGAGGTGACCACTGTCCCTCCTGAAATGAACCTCAAGGACCTGACCGCTCTCATATTCAAGGCCAAGCACAGGGGCTATCCCGTGGTTGAGGGCGGCGGCCTTGTCGGGTTTGTGACCTCTGAAGACGTCCAGAAGGTGCCGGAGGAGGACAGAGAGGGCACAACTGTGGGCACTGTCATGGCAAGAAAGATATATGACATCAGACCCGATGAAGAGGCTACTGCAGCTATGAAAATATTAAATGAGCGTGGAGTTCGGAGGCTTCCTGTCATGGATGGAGGAGTGCTTGTAGGCATCCTATCCAGAGAGGATTTAGTCCGGGCCATGGAGCTCTGCTCAAAGCGATGATGGTGATATATTCTGAACAGCGAGGTAATCAATTTGGAGACCGCTTATAAGGATGGGGCTGAGGACAGCTCCTCGCCTCAGGTCCACCAGGTGGTGATTGTGGGCACTGCACACGTCTCTGAGAAGAGCGTGCAGGAGGTAACCCAGGCCATTGGAGAGATGAAGCCGGATATTGTGGCGGTCGAGCTGTGTCCTGCCAGGTACCGGGCCATCACCGGCCAGGACGAGGTTGACGAGATCAAGATAAGCGAGCTCTTAAGCGGCGGAAAGATCTATTTCCTCATGGTCCAGTGGCTCCTGGCTTACGTCCAGAAGAAGATCGGGTCTGAGATGGGGGTGAAGCCCGGATCTGAGATGATCGCAGCCATCGAGGCTGCAAAGAACGCAGGGTCCAGGGTGGCGCTTGTGGACAGGGACGTGGGGATAACCATCCAGAGGTTCTGGACTGCCATGAGCTTCATGGACAAGCTTCGCCTGGTCTGGGCCATGATTCCAGCAGCCCTTGGGTGGGGTGGAGAAGAGGAGATCGATATCGACACGATCACCCAGGAAGACGTGGTCTCGCAGATGATCTCAGAGTTCAGGAAGGTCTCTCCTTCTGCTGCACGCGCGCTGGTGGACGAGAGGGATGCCTACATTGCCAGGAACCTGTACCAGCTCTCTAAGGAGGGGAGCGTCCTGGCAGTTGTTGGAGCGGGCCACAGGGGAGGAATTGAGAAGTACCTTGCAGATCCAAGCTCCATTCCTCCGATTGAGGCTCTGAAGGAGAGGCCAAAGAAGAGGATCACATTTGCCAAGGTCTTCGGCGCTGCTGTGATGGTCCTCATAATTGCAACGTTTGGCCTCGTGCTCTACACAAGCCACTCAAGCCACAACATCCTCCTGGCTTTCGGAATCTGGTTTGTGGTCACAGGCGGGCTAAGCGGCCTGGGAGTCGTTCTTGCCAGAGGCCATCCGCTCTCGGTGCTCACAGCATTCCTGGTTGCCTGGATGACCACACTGAACCCGCTGGTTGCTGCTGGCTGGTTTGCTGGAATGGTTGAGGCCTGGAAGCTGAAGCCTACTGTAAGCGATCTGCGAAAGCTCGGCCAGTGCGACACTCTTGACGAGATGAAGGATAACAGGTTCTTCAAGGTGATAATGGTCGCAGCTTTAGCTAACCTGGGAGCGATGGCAGGCACGTTTGTTGGCATATATCTGATCTGGCAGAGGCTGGGACTCGTGAATCCAGCTGAGATGATTGGAAACTTAACAAGCATGCTGTGAAAAATTGTAGAAAATTTGGGCGGGCAGGTGCCTCAGGCCTGCGTCTGCCTCTCCTGGATGATGCGGATGCCAGCATCTTTTAGCTTGTTTCTCCTGGCGACGTTGAGGAGCATTGGGGTTAAGCTCTCCACCTGGCCTGAGACGTCGATTGGACCTGCGTCTAGCGGCCTCAGGCTCTTTACCTCTCTTACAAGTCCTGCGACCAGGTCTTTTGCCTCTTTGTCATCTCCGCAGATGAGGACATCTCCCTGCAGGGCTCTCTCCTTGTCCTGGAGGGCCGCTGCACAGATCGTGTGAAATGCAGAGACGAGCCTCACTGTTGCAGGAAGAAGCGACCTTGCCTGGGCTGCGGCGCTTCTTTCAGCCGGCGGCCTGAAATCGAAGTACTTGCCGCTGTAAACCATTGGCACAACTGGCGAGATCACAACCTGGCTTGCGTAAGAGTCCTTCAGGTCAGAGGTGACAGAGACCAGGTGCTCGTATGGCACGCACAGCACCACGACCTCTGCTGCTGCAATGGCTGCTCCGTTATCAGTTCCCCAGATCTTGCCCCCAGACTTGGAAGAGAGCTCTTTTGCAGCCTCTATGGCTTTGTCAGCCTTCCTGGATCCGATTATGATCTCGTGTGCAGGGGCCCAGCGCAGTGCAAATCCCTGGCCTATGTCCCCTGTTCCTCCAACAAGCGCTATCTTCATGGGATGCATCTAAGCCGGACATCTTATTTTATGTTTGTGCGAAGAGGCAAAATGTCGCTCCTGGCATGTCATTGAGCTGCTGAGAGCTTCTTTTGCCGCTTTTTAAGCAGGCTTGAGGCTTTGCTGATCCAAGAGAAGAGTGCGGGTTCAAGGCCTTAGCCGAAGTGCGCGAAGATAGTATCTGAATCGTCTTAAAGTATGATTTAGAAGGGATGGCACGAGATGCGAAAGGGAGTAGCAATGAAGGGGGTAATAAACGTCACCTCGTGCCGCAAGTTCCTGCAATTACTACATTGCAGTTACCACTATCATGTATCTTCTCCTTTATTAAGTTTTAGGTAGCAATAATGGATAAAACCACTTATAACCGCCACGATGAAATTAATAATGCAATTTAGTTGAGGTTCAATATAATTCAGCTGAAAGGATCTCTTATATAAGCTCCTTCAGCAGCTCTTCTATCTCTCTCACGCCGGCATCTGTCTTGATGCCCACTCCTGTGAAGTGCGTCCTCGACGCCTTCCAGCCGGATTCGCGCAGCTTCTCAATTACCCGGTCCACCTTCTCAGGCGCCGCTCCCAGCTTCTTGCAGATCCTGTGATGGTCGTAGTACATGGGGCAGTCGATCTCCTGTCGGCACAGCTCAAGAAGCTTCTTGGCCCGGATATTCTCGTCATCTAACTCCTTAATCGCTGAGCCTATGAACTCCGGATCCTGGATCTTGCCTAGCCACAGCGGTCCTGCGACCTCTGTCTTTTCTCCACAGGTCACGCAGTCTCCGCCACCTGGCCTTTCTGCCGAGACGAAGCTTCCGCAGCTCCAGCAGTGCTCTATGTAGCCGATCTCCTCAAGGCATTTATCAGCCAGCTTTGCGCCGTGCTTCACAGAGAGATATGTCCTGACGTAATGCTCTGTGGCGTGGGTGAGGATGGGCACCATGGCCTTGTCCAGCCTGGCAAGCTCTCTGGAAGCAAGCCCCAGGAGGATTCTCGCACCCATCTCCCTGTGGTAGTCGGTCTTCAGGGGGACTGCCATGTACTTCCTAATCCCGCTCTTCAGGTGTGCGCCGCACAGAGGCGCAGTATCTGTGGCTGTGACGAACAAGTAGGACAGGGCCGACCTGGCCCCTGCTGAGATGAATGGGGAAGGCGAACCGAATGGGTCGAGGTCCACAGCCTGGAAATGCCTCTGGCTCATGAGGGCGTTGGCGTTGCAGCATGCCGCCTCGCACCCGGTAAGGTTATTCCTGGCGATGTTCTCTTTAATTCGCTCACAGGCAACGGGGTTCACGTCGTTCATGGTCACCTTTTCAACATGAGCCTCTCTGGAGACTCTGAGGCCGCGGGCTCCGCTGGCTGAGAGGCCGTCGAGGTAGTCCGATAGCTTCAGGGCCCTGCAAACAGCTATGCTTATGTCCCTGTTCATCCTCATCCTGGGGTTGTAGAAGACGCCCTCGACGTCGAATGTAACGGCGCTTTCGGTTATCAGAGTGGCCATCAGACCCAAGCCTGGGGCTCTGAGATATAAATAGTGTCCTTCTAAGAGGTCTTGGGTCTGGAAGAATAAGGCATCTTTCAAATCAACTGTAAATGTCAGCTAGAATATGCCATGTATCGCAGAGAGTATGCTTTTAAGCCCGCTCAATGTCTCGTCAAGCTCCTCTGCAGATCTGCCATCAGTCGAGCCCTTCTCCACAGAGTCTGGCAGCTCGATTGGATCGAGTCCAAAGGAGTTCTCCAGAAGCTCGACCCATCTCAATGGCAGAGCCTGAAGCTCTTCACCCTTTAGAATCTGCAGAGCCTGCGCCCAGGCTACTGGCACCACGTTTAAGCAGTAGCCGCCTCCTCCCAGCGCCAGCAGCCTTCCCTCTGAGAATTGGCCTGTCAGGTCGCAGATCTTCTTGACCAGGAAGCTGTAGCCGTCAAGGCTAAGCCTGATGCTTGAGAGCGGGTCTAGGCGGTGCGTATCGATCCCTATCTGGGCCACGACTGCATCAGGCTCGAACCATTCGAACAGTCTTGGCACGATATCCAGAAACGCCAGCCTGTAAGCTGCATCTCCGGAGTACATGGGCATTGGGATGTTTGCGGAGTAACCCCTTCCAGGGCCTATTCCCACCTCCTCTATGAAGCCTGTTCCTGGGAAAAGATACTTTCCAGACTCGTGCATCGATATCTTCAGAACCCTCGGATCTGAATAAAATATCTCCTGGACCCCGTCGCCGTGGTGGGCATCTATGTCTATGTACAGGACCTTCTCGAAGCTCTGGAGGAGACGTGCTATCGCCAGTGCAGGATCGTTGAATATGCAAAATCCTGCTGCCCTGGAGGAAAAAGCGTGGTGAAGTCCTCCTGCCAGGTTAACAGCCTTATCCCCGTGCTCAATAATGCTCTCCGCAGCCTGGATGCTTGCACCTGCAATGAGCCTGGCAGAGTCGTACATGCCTGCGAAGGCAGGGGTGTCTGCATCGCCTATTCCAAAAGAGCAGCTAGGCCTCTCTGCCTTCACAGCTTCTACATAATCTTTGGTGTGGACCTGGAGAAGGTCTGCCTCGCTTGCGAGCACAGGTTTTACCACCTGCACATCGCCCTCGAGAATTCCTGCCTCGTCCATGAGGCTGTACGCAAGCGCAAGCCTGGCTGGCTTCATGGGGTGGTCAGGCCCGAAGTTGTACCTGGCAAACCCGTCTGCGTGAAACAGGCTTATCATTTGCGCTATTTGTAGCCTTTTTCGAGCAGGCCTTCGCTCCAGTAGTTGTCGCACTTAGGGCAGTAGTATATGGTCTCGACTATGATCTTTGTCCAGTTCTCAGAGTCGAGCGCCCTCCTCAGCTCCTTGTGCTCGCACTCGTTGCCGCACTTGGGGCAGAATGGGATGAACTGCTCAAGCACGCTTAGGTCCTCATCTGCCATAATTCAGTCCTCTTAAAGCTACGCAGTCTGAACACAAAAAAACCTGTCGGTGATCTTCTCCCACGCATCTAAATCGGGCTTATGCCTGAAACTGCACATCCCACCAGAAACCCCAGGATTGCGCCTCCATTCAAAAACGGCAGCCCGGCCTGCGGCTTATCCCTGGAGGTCATGAGAAGCGCCATAAATCCGAGGTAGGTGCCAACAATCGCCCCCAACGCTGGCAGGTTTATGCCAAGAAGGACCTTAGGGGCTTCAAGAGACCAGTTTGCGGATATGGTAAGAACTGTGGGAATGATGGCGTCGCCCAAGCCCAGGAAGTAGGCTCCTCTGCCATTTCCCTTTACCTGCTCGGCGCGAAAGCTGTAGTCCTTGTCTTTTGGCACGACGAAGAGCAATGGGGCTTTGATGTTGATCACGCCTTCGGCCAAAGCCACCATGTGCTTCGTCTTGTAGACCGATATGGCGTCGTATATCGCCAAAACTGATAGAAGCAGGAGCGCTGGAAGTGTGGTCATGCTGATGCCGAACAGGGCGCTTATTCCCCCGCAGATCAGGATGCCCAGGGCATCTATGATGTACCATTCTGGATAAAACCTGAGGAGCAGAAATATAATTCCTGTGAGCACAAGTGCAGGCACAGCCGGTATGAACATCGCCAGGATGAAGAAGAGGCTCATGGCGACAGAGAGCAGTATAAATCCTCTGACAACCCAGCCTTTCCTGAACCTCATTGCCAGGAGCAGGAGAAATGTGAAGACTAAAACCAGGATTATGTACATTATGGGGTTTGCAGTGGAGCTGGGGTTCTCAAAGGCCCTTGCGTTGTTCTCTATGAGCGTGGGCATTATGGCCAGAGAGAGCGCCTGGACTGCAGCTATGAAGACCAGCATCGCCAGCATTGGGGCCTGGCCCTTCAAGTATCCTGAATCTGTCATTGCATTACAAATTGATGCTAAATGCTTAAATAATGTGTCCTGACTCGATGAGAAGCTCCAGATACGACTCTCTTATGGACTCTTTTGAGCCTAAAGCCTGGAGAATCTCCATGACCTCGCCTCTCTTCGATGACCAGCCTTTTTGGTGCGCTTCATCTCCAGCATCAGCTTTGCATTCGTCAGCGTCTTCGGACACAACCATCTCAACTTCCACAAACTGCCCCAGCCCCTCAACTTCGTCTAAGGCAATCACTGCTTTTCCCAGGGAGAATTTTCTCCTGACCTTCTTGACCACTCCAGATTTGACGAATCCCAGTGCCAGGAGAGTCTCCTCCATGGCGGATGGATCGTCTATCTTCACTGTGATCTCCTTTCTGGACTTGGTCTTTGAGTCGAGCTTCGGGCCCTTGTAGGTGAGCCTTGCCCCTTCCTCCTTGATTCTTATCCTCAGCGCCTCGTCTGTAACCTTGAAGTCTCTTGCAGGCGAGTTAAAGTAGAGGTCACGGTGGTGCTCGACACTCAAGGGCTCTGCTCCCAGGGACCTGATCTTCTCCAGGATGTCGGGCCCTGCTCTGGCCTTGACCTCGACTTCTATCATCTCCAGATCAGCACTGTCGTGCCGCCTGCCTTCAGGACGTCCACAGCTTCTCCTGCTGATGTGGTCTCTGTTGCTATCTGGACTGTGTCGGGATCAAGCTCAATCGCCTCGCCGTCGAACTCGACCTTGATGGAGCCAGAAGCTTTCTGCCGTGCGATCTCAGCCGGGTCAGCAGATGTCAGTGCTTTTATCACCTTTGCGCTCCTGTCTTTTAGCTTTGGACCTAGAAGCTTCATCACCGGCTTTACTGCTATGGGTCTTGTCTCAAGCTCAGGCTCCCCAATCTTTGCCTCGACCCTGGTGTTGGCAACGCCAACGAGATCGAAAGTCTCCAGGCTCTGGCTTGAGTAGACCTCAATCCTGGGAAGAGGGGCGTTCAGGGCCATTCCATTCTCAGACTTGTACCTCCGGATGGCTGCAGCTATCTCCTTGATCGAGGCTCCTGCAGGGTCCGTCTCTATCTCTGAGGCCACAGGCCAGGGCTGGACGTGGACGCTTCTTCCTGTTAGGTTCCAGTAGATCTCCTCTGAGATGAAGGGCGTAATTGGCGCCATTAGCCTTACCAGGGCCTCGATTGCTGTGTAGAGAGTGTTTTGAGCAGACCTCTTCTCAGGGCTGTCCGGGCCATAGAGCCTGGCCTTGACGAGCTCTATGTAGTTGTCGGCCAGAACCTCCCAGGCAAACGTCCTTATGGCCTTGAAGGCCTCGTCGAACTGGTACCTCTCCATAGAGTCTGTGGCAGATCTGATCAGGGCATTGAGCTCTCCAAGGAGCCAGCGGTCGACCTGACCTGGCTTTGACTCGACTTGGGCCATAAAGGGAGCTGAAAACCTGAATATCGACCAGAGCTTCTGCTGGAACCTGCTTGCAGAGACTATCTCCTTCCAGCGGAACATCACATCGCTTCCCGGAGTTCCGCCAATAGCTGCCCACTGCCTCAGAGCGTCAGCCCCATTTGTCTCGAATACCTGCTCAGGAACTATGAAGTTTCCAAGGGACTTGGACATCTTTCTGCCGTCTTCCCCCAGTACCATTCCATTTACCAGGATCGAGTCCCACGGTTTTTCGCCTGTGATGTCCTTGCAACGCAGAATTGTGTAGAAGGCCCATGTCCTTATGATGTCGTGGCCCTGGGACCGCAGCTGGGTCGGGTACTTCATCTCATGTGGGCTGTCCCAGCCTGAGACGGCTAACGCAGATACAGAGCTGTCCATCCAGGTGTCGAGCACATCTTCCTCTGGCTCGAACTCGCTGCATCCGCAGTTGCACTTGATCGGGGGCCCTGTCCTCGTGGGGTCGAGGGGCAGCCACTCCTCTTCTGCGACGAGCGTCTCTTTGCAGTCTTTGCAGTACCAAACAGGTATTGGAGTGGCGAAGATCCTCTGCCTGGAGATGCACCAGTCCCACTCAACCGATCCAGCCCAGTTCTTGAGCCTGACCTCCATGTGTGGGGGAATCCACTTTATCTCCTCTGAGGTCTTGACTATCTCATCTGGGTTGATCTTGACGAACCACTGCCTCTCAGAGAGGATCTCAATTGGAGTCTTGCACCTCCAGCAGAGGCCCACGTTCTGCTCAAGGGGCTCTTGCTTGTAGATTATCTTGGCTCCTAACATGTCCGAGATTATGGCCTGCTTGGTCTCATCGATCCCCAGGCCCTGGTACTTTCCTGCGATCTCCGTCATCTTACCTTCGTGGTCTATCGCCTGGCGCAGTGGCAGCTTGTGCTCAACCCACCACCTGACGTCCTGCTTGTCTCCGAAGGTGCAGATCATGACAGCTCCCGTGCCGAACCTGGGATCCACTGCAGCATCTCTGATGACTGGAACCTCGTAGTCGAACAATGGAACTCTGACGATGTCTCCGACGTTTCTGTATCTCTCGTCCTC
Source organism: uncultured Methanotrichaceae archaeon (assembly GCA_964639235.1). GTDB lineage: Archaea > Halobacteriota > Methanosarcinia > Methanotrichales > Methanotrichaceae > CAZXDN01. The sequence goes on from CAZXDN010000012.1 coordinate 38,319, forward strand.
AGGGTTTACGGCCACAGCCACGCAGGCGGGAAGAAGCTCAGGCCTTGAGGTTGCTATCTCCAGAAATCCCTCGCCTGCGGAAAAGCGCATGTAGTTGAGCTTTGTCGTCCTGTCGTCGTACTCGACCTCAGCTAAAGCTATTGCCGTTCCGCACCTCGGGCACCAGTTCACGGGGTGGTCTGCCCTGTAGATCTGGCCCTTCTTCTGCATCTGGACGAAGGAGCGCTGGGTCTTGACGTAGTACTCAGGAGACATCGTGATGTACTCGTTGGACCAGTCTGTGGAGATGCCCATCCTTGTGATGCTCTTCCTGAACCTGGCTATGGCCTCGTTGGTCATCTCCTCGCAGAGCCTTCGAAACTCGGCTCTCGGCACCTGGTTCTTGGTTATGTGGTGCTTCTCCTCGACCTTGACTTCAGTGGGAAGTCCGTGGCAGTCCCAGCCCTGAGGGAACATGACGTTGAAGCCCTGCATCCTCTTGTACCTGGCCACGAAGTCCATGTAGCACCAGTTCAGGGCGTTGCCTATGTGGAAGTTGCCTGTTGGGTATGGCGGGGGCGTGTCTATTATGTACTGAGGCTTCTTCGACTCCCAGTCGAAGTAGTACACTGATTTGTCCCAGCTCTCTGCCCACTTCTCCTCTACCTTCTTGAAATCGTACTCCTTTGAAACTTCTGCCATCAGGTTTCGGCTCCTCTGTAATTGCAAGGCCTATGGGGGGTTGAACACAATGTTAATAGGATTATCGGTTTAAAGATACCGTGATGGACCTTCTGATATATCACGCCAACCAGTGCGACCCCAAGAAGTGCTCAGGAAAGAAGCTGGGCAGATTCGGCCTTGCAAGGCTCACCAACAGGGTTAACCAGCTCAAGCCCTACATAGTTTTAAGCCCATTCGCAGAAAAGGCGCTCTCTCCTGCGGATAAAGGGTTTAGAGGCATAGCTGCGCTGGACTGCAGCTGGGAGCATGCAGAAGACCTGTTCTCAAGGGTGAGCCTGAATACAAGAGCGCTTCCTTTCCTTGTGGCGGCAAATCCGGTCAACTACGGAAAGCCATTCAAGCTCTCGACTGTAGAGGCGCTGGCCGCAGCTCTGGTGATTCTGGGCGCAAGAGGGCAGGCGGAAGAATTGCTGTCCAAGTTCTCCTGGGGCCACACCTTCCTGGAGCTTAACCGCTCGCCTCTGGAGGAGTACGCTGCTGCCAGGGATTCGTCTGAGGTGGTCAGGATTCAGATGGAGTATCTCTAGAATGGAGCGCAGGGACGTCTATGGCAAGAATTATAACCTGTCAGAGCATATTATCTCCTGGTGTTTTCTTTGGCTGGAATAATTCCAATTGACGATCTCAGGCGCCTTCAGAGGCGCATGAACAGCCTCATGGAAGACCTGGGATTGACCGATCTAGAGTCCAGGTACATGGAGGAGATGAGGAGGATTCAGGACAGGATGTCCAGGATAAGCGAGGAGGCAGGGCAGCACTCGACTGCCTCTGTAGGCGACGTGGTGATGCCTCTTGCAGACGTTCGGGAGACAGACGACTCAGTTGTCGTTACCATGGACCTGCCTGGAGTTGAAAAGGGCGACGTGGATATAAACGTGGTTGGAGACGACTTGAGCGTCACTGCCACCAAGTCAAAAGAAGAGGAGAAGTCAGGCGAGAACTTCCACACCAAGGAGAGGTCTTACACCAGGTTCGAGAGGATGGTCTCCCTGCCAGTAGCAGTCAAGCCCGACGAGGCCAGGGCCAGGCTCAACAACGGTGTCCTAGAGGTGACCATTCCAAAGGAAGTGGTGACTTCTAGAAGAAGGATCAACATAGAGTAGCCTTCAGTAGAGCCGCCTTCAGCCTTTCTGGAGCAGGAGAAGGTGGTTCATCTTATCCCTCTTGGTCTCCAGATAGCGCCTGTTCACGCTGTTTGGCGCAATCTCCAGAGGGACTCTCTCCTTGATTTCAAGGCCGTAGCCCTCCAGGCCTATGACCTTCCTGGGGTTGTTTGTGAGAAGCCTCATCTTTTTTATCCCCAGGTCAACCAGGATCTGGGCTCCTATTCCGTAGTCCCTCAGGTCCGGAGGATAGCCGAGCTTAGTGTTGGCCTCTACTGTGTCTGAGCCCTCGTCCTGCAGCATATAGGCCCGAAGCTTGTTTGCAAGGCCGATGCCCCGTCCCTCCTGGCGCATGTAGAGAAGAACGCCGTTTCCATTCTTTGAGATCATTTGAAGAGCTCTGTTCATCTGCTCTCCGCAGTCGCATCTCTTCGACCTGAAGACGTCGCCGGTTAAGCATTCAGAGTGTACTCTGACCAGGGCATCTTCTGATGCTGGATCGCCCATCACAAGCGCGACGTGGCACTCTCCATCGATTGCGCTCTCGTAGCCTATTGCCCTGAAGTCTCCGTACTCAGTGGGCAAGCTGACGTCTGCCACCTTCTGTATGAGCTTCTCTCTTCTGGTCCTGTACCTTATCAGGTCCTCGATGCTCACCATCTTGAGGTCGTGCTTTTTGGCAAACTCGTCCAGCTCTGGCCGCCTGGCCATTGTCCCGTCATCGTTCATGATCTCGCATATGACTCCAGCCGGGTACAGGCCAGAGAGCCTTGCCAGGTCCACTGCAGCCTCGGTGTGGCCTGTGCGGCGCAGGACTCCGCCGTTTTTGGCCTGCAGAGGGAAGATGTGCCCAGGAACTGCCAGGTCTTTTCTGGTCGTTCCTGGATCGATTAATGCTCTGATAGTTGCAGCTCTGTCGTAGGCAGAGATGCCTGTGGTCACGTTGTGCTTTGCGTCCACTGAGACAGTGAAGGCTGTTCCCATGGACTCTGTGTTGCTGTTGGCCATCTGGGGCAGGTCTATCTCTTTGAGCCTCTCGGCCGTCATGGGCACGCATATGAGGCCGCGGGCGTACTTGGCCATGAAGTTCACGGCCTCAGGCGTTGCCTTCTCAGCGGCTATGACCAGGTCTCCTTCGTTCTCTCTTGACTCGTCGTCTAGCACTATTACGAAGTTGCCCTTCCTGATCTCCTCTATAGCCTCTTCTATGCTGCAAAACGACATATGCCTTAAAGGCTGCACTCGAAGTTCTTAAGGGTTTCCTGGACTATTCCCATACGCCTGCAATCTCTGTCTTGCAGTTGGGACATCTTGCGTCCATGATGGAGTTCTTGAGGACTCTGTAGTAAGAGCGCTCTATCAGCCTCTGCTTGCATGTGGGGCAAGTTGTGTCGTCGCTCTCTCCAGCGATGTTTCCAGCGTAGACGTACCTCATGCCTGCGTCCTTTCCGGCTTTTACAGCCCTTCTGATCGATTCTGCGCCTGTCCGTGGAGCATCCATTAGCTTGTAGGTGGGATAAAATGCTGAGACGTGCCAGGGCATGTCTTTCCCAATTCCTGCCAAAAACTCTGCCAGACCTTTAAGCTGCTCTTCTGAGTCGTTATATCCGGGTATGACCAGGGTTGTGACCTCGACCCAGACTCCCTCGTCCCACATGAGCTCGATGTTCTTCATCACAGGCTCGATTCTGGCTCCGCAGACCTTTTTATAGAACCCCGAATCACCCTTCAGGTCTATGTTGATGCCATCTAAGTGGGGAATGATCTTTCTTGCGGCCTCTTCTCCAATGTAGCCATTGCTGACGAAGACATTTCTGAGGCCTCTTTCTTCAGCCAGGACTGCTGTGTCGTAGGCGTACTCGAAGAACATGGTGGGCTCGGTGTATGTGTAGGCTATGGATTTACATCCCATGTCTAGAGCCTCTGAGACCACGTCTTCTGGGGGCACATACTGTCCTGTCACCCTTCCAGTCTCCCTGGGCGCCTGGGATATGTCCGCGTTCTGGCAGTGGAGGCACCTGAAGTTGCAGCCCATCGTTGCTATGGAGTATGCCAGGCTTCCTGGCAGAAAGTGGTAGAAGGGCTTCTTCTCGATCGGGTCCACGTTTGCTGCAATCAGGCTTCCGTAGACCAGAGTTTTCAAGACGCCATCCTGGTTCTCTCTAACTCCGCACAGCCCTCTCTTCTTTGGCCCTATCCTGCAGAGCTGATTGCACAGAGTGCACTGGACGTTCTTATCATCCCTCTTCTCCCAAAATTGAGCCTCTCTCGTGGTTTCGCTGCCCATAATCATCACCGGGTTTGGAACTCTCTCTCATCAATATGGCTTTGGCATCAAGATATAGTCTTCCACAAATTCTGTGCCTTGGCCTTCAGCAAGCCTGGCACAGAGATTTGATTAAAAAAAGATTGAAAGCTGGCCTCAAATCTGGCGCTTCTTCGATAACAGCCACCCTGCTGCAGCCGTGACTCCCGCCAGGGAGAGTGCGAGGTCGAATCCGGGAAGGGCATTTGATGTGCCTGTGGCGTTTTCTGTTGTGCTTGCGCTGTTGTTTCCTGCTGTGCCGGATGCTATCTCAGGCTCTTCTTCAGACGTGACATTTAAGCCGCTCTTGATGGCCTGGTAGGTCTCATTGGATCTGTTGAACTCAGCCTCGCCCAGGTTCTGCCTCGATCCTGTGTCGTTAGCTCCTGTCTGCTGTGCGTCATTGATCTCCACAGGGACGACTGGATACGTTACATTGCTCCCATTCTGCGCAAGTGCTGGCAGTGCCAGAAGCAGGACCATCAGCGCCAGCGCCATAGCCTTATTTATGCTCATTCCAGAACCTCTGATCTTTATTTATATTGTAATGGTCTGGACATGGTATATATCTGTTCCTCAGGCGTGAGGCCCAGGGCTGGATAAATCGCTTAAGCAAATACAAGAGATCTTCGATACGATCGTCTCTTGGAGGTTGCCGACCGAAAAATAGGTTGGTCTGGAGAGAGTTCATCTCTCCAGGGATTTTAGACCTTAACTTACTGCTTCCTTCCGAGTACCAAGTAGGCAACTGCTACAAGGCCGCTCAGAGCGAAGGCGCCCTCGAATCCGGGCATGCCCTGGCTCTCAGCAGGTGCGGTTGCGTTCTCAGCGGTCTCGTTCTCGGCTGGGGCTGCTTCCTCAGCTGGAGCGGTCTCGTTCTCGGCTGGAGCGGCTTCCTCAGCTGGAGCGGTTACGTTCTCGGCTGGGGCTGCCTCTTCGACTGGAGCAGTGACGTTCTCTGCGGGAGCTGCCTCTACTGGAGCGGTGACGTTCTCCTCAGCTGCTGCGCCCTCGATGGTCTGCTCTGTGTATATGTAGTACCTGAGTGTGTCGTTGTCAGCGGTCTTGATGCCTACGCCTGGCATCAGTGTGATGTCCTTGTTCTTGGAGAGTGTGACTGCGTTGTCCTTGTTCTCCATTGTGATTGTGGTCGGTGTGGATGACGTGATTGTCATCTTGTCGTACTCAGTATCGTCCTTGACCTCAGTTGCTGTGTCAGAGAGCTGCCACTCGCCATCGATTGTTGCGAGGTCCTGGTCAGCGCCGCGGAATGCGTTCTTGAAGTGAACTGCGATGAGAACTACATCCTTGGAGTCTCCTACATCCTTCTTGTAGTAGTAGGTCTTGTCAGCCATGTTGGCGTTATCCTTTGATGGGGAGATGACCTTGCTGTCTACAGATGCTCCATCCTTGGTGAGCTCGAGGTATACCTTGTTGCCGTCAATGTCTATTGACCTGATGGCAAGCTCGTATCCGTTCTCAAGCTTGAGTGGAGTTCCGGATGTGACTGTCATCTCTTCGTCGTCATCGACGAGGATCTCGAGGAGCTGCTCGTCAGAGAGGACATTCTCATCTGCGGATTCCTTGAAGAGGACCTGGTTCTCGGCGGGCACATCTGCCTCCTCTACATAGCCTGCGAAGTACTTCTTGGCCATGAATCCGATGACGTTGTAGTAGCCCCAGTCCTCGAACTCGAAGTCGTTCTTCTGGGCTGTGGTCACGTACTGGATGCCGTATGGCACATCGCCGGAAAGCCTGTTGCCCTCGGTGATGGTTGTGGTGAGGGTCTCTGTGCCAAGGTCGTCATCTATGTCGTAGTAGAACCCAGCGAAGTTCTGAGAGTTCCAGGTGAAGTCTGCATCAGCTACTGCTCCCCTGAGCTCGTAGGTTCCGGGCTCTGTTATCTCCTTGTATATGTAGTACCTGAGTGTGCTGTTGTCAGCGGTCTTGATGCTAACTCCTGGCATCAGTGTGATGTCCTTGTTCTTGGAGAGGGTGATTGCGTTGTCCTTGTTCTCCATTACTACCTGGGTCGGTGTGGACGAGGTGATTGTCATCTTGTCGTACTCGGTGTCGTCCTTGACCTCCGTTGCTGTGTCAGAGAGCTGCCACTCGCCATCGATTGTTGCGAGGTCCTGGTCAGCGCCGCGGAATGCGTTCTTGAAGTGAACTGCGATGAGAACTACATCCTTGGAGTCTCCTACATCCTTCTTGTAGTAGTAGGTCTTGTCAGCCATGTTGGCGTTATCCTTTGATGGGGAGATGACCTTGCTGTCTACAGATGCTCCATCCTTGGTGAGCTCGAGGTATACCTTGTTGCCGTCAATGTCTATTGACCTGATGGCAAGCTCGTATCCGTTCTCAAGCTTGAGTGGAGTTCCGGATGTGACTGTCATCTCTTCGTCGTCATCGACGAGGATCTGGAGAAGCTGCTCGTCAGAGAGGACATTCTCATCTGTGGACTCGGAGTAGAGAACCTGGTTCTCAGGGCTGGTGTTGGCGTCCTGGACATAGCCTGCGAAGTACTTGTTGGCCATGAATCCAATGACGTTGTAGTAGCCCCAGTCCTCGAACTCGAAGTCCTTCTTCTGGGCGCTGGTCACATAACTGACGCCGTATGGCGCATCGCCAGAGAGCTTGTTGCCCTCGGTGATGGTTGTGGTGAGCGTCTCTGTGCCGATGTTGTCATCTATGTCGTAGTAGAACCCAGCGAAGTTCTGAGGAGTCCAAACGAAGTCGCCTGTGGCGACTTGCCCGCGGACCTCCACACTATCGACTGCACCGACAGCCATCGCTGTTGCCAGTAATAGCGTCATCGCTGTGAGCATAATTGCAGTCATTTTCTTCATCTTTTAACCTCCTCTTTTTCCCTTTCGGAATACTTTTGCAGCATACAGTCTGATCACTCTTAAAACTATTGCCTGGATAAGGTCTTCGATCGCCTGGCTTCGCGGCATTCAACGGTTCAAGTTATGATGGCCGCTGCTTTATTGCCTGGCGTCTCTCAGACATGTATTAGCTACATCACCCTCCTAATCCCGTAGGGATTATAGGGTAGTGATAGGCTATTTCCCTATTATATCTTTTTTGGTCTCCTGGAGTTCGTTTTGGACTCTATCCCCCTATATTGGAGGTTCCAAAGAAAACTGCTTCCTTTCATCGTGAATCTGGCGGCTTTAGCCTCTCTGCGTGCAGATCTGGCTGTGAACTCCTCTATTTCAGACTATTAAATTCTTCTGTAGTTAACGAATATCTCTATACGATTTGTCATAATTACTATCTAATTTAAGTTATATTATCTTCCAGGTCCGTCCCTCTACCAGCTGGATGCCCATATTTCTGAGGAGAATTCCATGCTGCGTGTCGCATCGGGTTTAACTTGACGATGGGGCCTGCCGTCTCGTCCCTTTCAGTGCACCTGAGACCGCAAATAGTGCCTCGTGCAAGCCTCCTCATCCTTGGTTTGAATCTGAGGAAAACTATTTTGCGTCTTTCTCCAAAGAAGAGATGTATGACCCGAACTGGCATAGTCTATCACCCCATCTACATGGAGCACGATACCGACGGCCATCCTGAGAGAAAGGAGAGGCTTACAGCCATAATGAACAAGATCCGCTCCTCTGATCTGGATTATGAGGAGCTCCTCCCAAGGCCTGCGTCTGTAGACGAGGTCTCAAGAGTCCACGGCACTAAATATATATCACAGGTAGAGGAGATCTGCAGCAGGGGCGGCGGGTTCCTGGATGTGGACACTGTCTTGTCCAGGGCCTCCTATGATGCGGCTTTAGCTGCCGCAGGAGGTGCAATGGCTGCAGTGGATGCTGTGATGGACGGATTTGGCAGCGCCTTTGCAATGGTGCGGCCTCCCGGCCACCACGCCATGTACCACAGGGGCATGGGATTTTGCGTCTTCAACAACGTGGCAGTGGCCGCAAAGCACGCCCAGTCATTGGGGCTGGAAAAGGTGCTCATAGTCGACTGGGACGTTCACCACGGAAACGGCACCCAGGCGACGTTCTACGAGGACAGCACTGTGCTGTACTTCTCCACGCACCAGTTTCCGCACTACCCAGGGACAGGCAGGATAACTGAGGTCGGGTCAGAGGGCGCAGAGGGCACCAAGGTCAATGTGCCCCTGCCGTCGGGCACAGGAAACGAGGGCTACCTCATGGCCTACAGGGAGATACTCTTGCCAGTGGCGCTGGAGTTCAAGCCCGACATAGTCCTGGCATCGGCAGGCCATGATCCCCACAAAGACGACCCCCTTGGGGGAATGAGGCTCACAAACGAGGGCTTCGGCGCAATAGCTGGCCTGGTCAAGTCCATTGCAGACCAGTGCTGCAAAGGAATGCTCGCAGCAACTCTGGAGGGTGGATACAACCTCGAAGCCCAGGCTGAGGCTGTGGTGTCTGAGATCAGGGCCTTCCAGGGATCGGTTCCTGATGTGAAGGGCTTTGATCCTGCAGTTGCCAAGAGGATAGAAGAGGTGAAGAAGGTCCAGAGCGCCTACTGGGATTGCTTCAAATAAGCTGCAGCTCTCAGGTTAGCAGATCTTGAGGCTGGACCTGAGGTACCTGGTGAGGAGCTTTCTTCGGTCCAGGTCGCCTGACTTCAGGATCTCCTTTCCAGAGCAGATCTCGCACCCCTTCCTTACCTCTGCTCTGATGTGTTTGCCTAGAGCCAGGTTCCTCATCTCCTTCTCCAGAAGCGTCCTGGCATGGGTGTGCTTTCTCCTGGCCTCGATCACAGCTCTGCCCTCTTTTATATACGGCCCGAAGAACCTGTCCTGGTGAGACGTGAGGAATTTAGAAAGGTGCTCTTTCTCCCAGACTGGCGGCCCCATGAGAGCTGTGACCTCTGGAAGCTCCCAGACCTCCAGCTCGAAGAGCATCATGGCGATGCTTTTAGAGGCGTCCACATCGCTTCGGATGACCCGGAAGTCGTTTCTCTCCAGGAGGGCCTTGACTGATTCCTCAGCCTTTCGAAGCTGTGGAAATAAGACGTCTTCGACCACTTCTGGGGCCTTGAACTTAATTAGGATAAAGCAGCTTCTTCTGGATTTCATCGCCTCTTCGATCTCTTCTCTTGTCAGGATCTCGGGCTCTTCTGGAAAGAAGAACTCCAGGCTGGGACTATCGAGAAAGCACCTGGCAGCGGCTGCGAGCTGGAGCATCTTCCCAAGAGTGAGGGCTGCAGCCACGTTTCTCTTGGGGTCGACTGGGTCGACCACCACGAGAGGGTCGTCGTGGCTCTGGGACGAGTGGCTTTCGAGGTCTATGACCACACCTGGGTGCCAGCTGCCTGCAGCCTCAAGCGTTTCTCTAAAGGACCTGTACTTCAGGATCAGCAGCTCTGATAGGTATCCCGAAAAACCGCCTGTGCGAAGCTCAGACCCGTAGACTCCAATGCCTTTCATGAACTGCTTCAAGAGGAGGACGTCGTCCTCCAGGCCTGCAATCCTCTCTGAGACGTACCTGGTGTGAAAAGGGGTTCTATCCACAGCCGATTTCAGGCACAGGGCGCTCTCTAGCCTGCAGCACGGGACAAGGTCCACGTCGAACCCTGAGATCCTGGCCTGGATATAGGGGTGCTCGGCATAGCTCTCCTGATGCACAGGCGCTGCGAGCTTCGCCAGCTCCAGGGCCTTCGGAAGGTCGGTTTTGTCTTTTACTGCCAGGAATATATCCAGGTCGTAGTCCCCAGCAAGCCAGGTCTTCCTGGCAGCAGACCCCACCAGGATGGCGCTGAGGTCCAGTCCTTCTCTCCTGGCCAGGGCATCTATCCTGGATATTATTGAGCTTGCAGCCTCTGCCATCCTGGCCCTCTCCTCCTGAGAGGGTTTGATCCTTGCCAGAACCTCATCCAGAAGGCTGGAGCAGGTGCTCTGAGAGGTTCTCGTAGATCGGTCCTCCGGAGGTAAGGGTGCTCTTCTTGAGATATATCTTGTCCACGACGAACTCTCCGAGGTCCACATCTGCGAGCTGGGCTATCTTCTCAGAGAGCTGCCTCGTGGTCGAGGGGTTGGGCTGCTTTACTCTGGCCAGAGTTAAGTGTGGGCTGAACTTCTTCTCCTCATCCTCGAACCCGAATGGACTCAAGGCCTCCTCCACCAGCCTTTGAAGCTCCTCGAACCTGCCCTCAAGTCCCAGCCACACAACCCTGATCGACTTTCCTGGAAACGCTCCTGCGCCGCGCACTCTCGCCTGGAACGGCTCCATCTTGACCTTCTCCAGAGCTGCGGCTATGTCGTCGATCTTCTCTTCTGGAACTTCTCCAAGGAACTTCAGTGTCACATGTATAAGCTCAGGCTTGACGATTTTTATGCCAGGCATGTTGATCTTGGCCTCTATCTTGGCAACGTCAGGGTGAAACTTAGAGGGCAGATCCACTGCCACAAAAGACCTGATCATGCTCATCTGAGAACTCCACCCTTGCTCGCAGATGTAACCGACCGCCTGTATCTGGCTAAAACGCCGCTCGTGAACTTGGGCTCTGGTGGCGTCCAGGAGCTTCTCCTCTTCTCAAGCTCGTCAAGAGAGACCAGGATCTCCACCTTCCTAGAAGGTATGTCTATCCTGATCTTGTCTCCGTCTTTCACCAGGGCAATTGGGCCGCCCACGGCTGCTTCAGGAGAGACGTGGCCAATACAGGGCCCGCGGGTGCCGCCACTGAACCTGCCATCAGTTATGAGCGCGACGGATTCGCTAAGGCCAGCGCCTGCTATGGCCGACGTTGGCGCCAGAGTCTCCCTCATGCCGGGACCGCCTTTTGGTCCCTCGTACCTTATGACCACGACGTCTCCTGCCTTGACCTTTCCTCCAACTATCCCCTGCATGGAGTCCTCTTCCGAGTCGAAGACTACAGCTGGCCCTGTGTGCCTCATCATGGAGGCTGAGACTGCCGTCTGCTTGACCACGCTTCCCTCTGGGGCCAGGCTGCCGTAGAGTATGGCTATGCCTCCTTCGGGGTGGACCGGGTTCTCAAGCGTGGATATGACCTCTGCGTTGGTCTTCGGGTTTACAGGCTTGAAAGATGCGATCTCTTCTCCAAGCATCCTTCCTGTGACCGTAAGTGTGTCCAAGTTAAGCCTTGAGGAGAGCCTGCTCATTATCGCAGGTATGCCTCCTGCCCTCTCCAGGTCTATCATGTGGTATGGACCTCCTGGCCGGAGGTTCACGAGATGGGGCGTTTCTCGACTTAAGCGATCGAGCTTGGCCAGGTCCAGGTCGAGGCCGAACTCAGAGGCGATGGCTGGCATGTGAAGCACTGTGTTGGTGCTTCCTCCTATGGCCATGTCAACCCGGATGGCGTTTTCTATGGACTTGTCAGTCACTATGTCTCTTGCCTTTATGCCCCTTTCAATCAGCTCTATGACCTTGGCTCCTGACCTCTTTGCGAGCCTTATCTTCCTTGCATCGACTGCGTGAATTGTGGCGCAGCCCGGAAGGCTCAGGCCCAGGGCCTCAGTCAGGCAGGCCATTGTGTTGGCTGTGAATAGGCCCGCGCACGAGCCGGCTCCTGGGCAGGCCATCTCTTCGAGCACTGCCAGAGGCTCTCCTCCTGAGATCCAGCTCTCTGATACGTTGATGAAGTCCACGTCCTTGTCGCAGGCAAATCCTGGCATCATGGGCCCGCCTGTGATTACGATCGTGGGAAGGTTGAGCCTTCCTGCGGCCATTATGTGGCCTGGGACTATCTTGTCGCAGGAGGGGATCATCACCAGTCCGTCGAGCTGGTGGGCCTCGGCCATGATCTCTATAGAGTCCTCTATCAGTTCGCGGCTCGGCAGAGAGTACCTCATGCCTCTGTGGCCCATGGCGATCCCGTCGCACACTCCAATGGTCTGGAACTCGAAGGGAACTCCTCCAGCAGACCTTATCCCGGCTTTGACCGCCTGTCCAATTCTGTCCAGGTGAATGTGACCTGGTATGAACTCGTTCCAGGAGTTCACAACTCCAATGAAGGGCCGGGCTATCTCCTCATCAGTTAAGCCCGTGGCCTTGAAGAGGGCTCTGTGGGGCGCCCTCTCAGCCCCTTTTTTCGTGATATCGCTCCTCATCTGACAACCTCGAATGAGCCAGTGTATCTTCAATTTAAGTAGTTAGTGTATCCGCAGCACCAGATGTTATATACAAGGCGGCCGAACTCCGGCCATTGGTGGTTTAATGGATCCTTACCATCTATTCCTGATATTTCTGGCCATGTACATTGCGGTGCTGGTCGCAATTGGGATGCTCTCGTCTAGGAGGCAGAAGTCGGTCACAGACTTCTGGCTGGCCGGGCGCGAGATAGGACCCGTGACTATAGGCTTCTCAGCTGCTGCCTCATGGGTGACTGCAAGCGCCCTCTTTCTCTCCACAGGGCTCTTCTTGCTCCTGGGCATCAGCTCCATCTGGGCCTGGGTCTTTCCCAATGTGGCGGCTATTCTGATAGTAGCTGCCATCTCAGGCAGGATCAAGAACATCCCCGCCCTGACCCAGCCAGAGCTCATGGAGATTCGCTATGACCCATCTGTCCGGGCTCCTGTGGCTGTAGCCGTCGCGATAATGATGGTCCTCTTCTCTGTTGTTGACTTCATAGGCTTCAAGTTCGTCCTTGGCACCTTCTTCGGCGTGCAGCCGTCTGTGGCCATACTCATAATGGCTGCGTGTGTTGCAGTCTACGTCAGCATAGGGGGCTTCAGAGCTGTGGTGCTCACAGACCTGATACAGTACACGCTCCTGGCGGGCCTGGCAGTTTACGTTGCATCTCTGGCACTGGGCCTTCCTTCTGAGGTCGGCACCACTTTTGCCTCTGCTGCGGCGTCTTTAGGTCCCGACTGGTGGAATCCCTTTGTAGCAGGCGGATTGCTCGGCGCCCTCATCTTCCAGATGGCGCTTCTTCCTGGGTGGGTGGCAGAGCAGGACCCCTGGCAGAAGGTCTGGGCTGCCAAAGACGAGCGCTCTGCAAAGCTCGGACTGGTCTTCGGCGCCCTGCTCATGGTCCTGGTCTACGCAGCCTGCCTGGTCACGGCCATTGGCCTTTCTGCAAAGTATCCGGCGCCTGCTGGAGAAGCAGAAGCTGAGATGCTTTATCTGAAGATCATTGCAGAGAGCGCCTCTCCAATTCTTCTCTCGTTTCTAACTATTGGGTTTGCAGCTGCGTCTATGTCCTGCACAGACACATTCGCGACCTCTGGCGCCTCTTGCATCTCCAGGGACCTCGTTCAGAGGCACCTGAGGCCTGGGGCGACGATGAAGGAGATGCTGGTCATAAACAGAGTCCTGGTCATAATGATGATCGCAATCTCTGCCTTCATAGCCCTGAACGTGGAGAGCATCATGGACGCTGTGATAATCGCCACTGTTATCGGCACCACGTCCTACTTCTTCCCGATAATTGGCGGGCTCTACTGGAAGAGGGCAACCAAGTGGGGCGCTCTTGCGGCCCTGATCGTGGGCGGGGGAACTCAGATCGCCCTCATCGCCTACGAGCAGTTCTGGCTAAAGCAGCCTCTTGGAGTGGTATACCCTCAGTACTCGGACCTGCTGACAGAGCACGGCGTTCTGATTGGTCTAACTTTAAGCGCCCTCTTCTTCGTCTCTGTCTCTCTTGCGACCAGGCCAACAGACAGCATACGCCTGGCTCCCTTCTTCCCGGATGTGGCAGAGGAGGTCTTCACAGGTGCATTGCCCTCGGTTGATAGGAGGAGCAAGAGGTACGGCCTGGTCCTGGGCCAGGTCGAGGAGAAGGTTGTAGGGGAGAGGGTCCACCTCGATCTGAAGATCGGGATCTCTCCTGTGAGGGCTGACGGCGCGAAGATCCTGGGAGATCTCAACTGGGATAAATTCGTGGATAAGCTAAAGGCGCTTCACCAGAGCTGGTATACTCCAACTGGAAGCCACATAGCCTACAGGCTCTCCCAGGCGGATATGCTCTCCTGCGTGAAGATGGTGAGGGGCGACGAGATGCAGGTCTGGCTCTCTTCAGAGCCCAAGGTCGACCAGGTGGATAGGCTCAAAGACGAGATCTATCTCTCATATGAGGAGATCGAGGACTCGCTTCTGGGCCTCGGTCTGAACGCTTCGCCAGGGAATACATGAACTCCGGGGAAGGCGTGAAAGCGGATATACTGGTGGTGGGAGCAGGGCCCGCAGGATCGACTGCGGCAGAGGCTGCAGCCCGACTTGGTGCAGAAGTTCTCCTCGTTGACAGGAAGTCTGAGATAGGCACGCCTGTCCAATGCGGAGGCTTTCTTCCTGAGGCGCACGAGCTTCGAGAGCTCATGCCGTCAGCCAGGCTTCCTGAGGCTCTCGTGGACATTCCTGGAAGGTGTATACTTCACCGCACCAAGGTGCAGCGCATTTTTTCACCATCCGGCAGGTCAAAGGAGTTCTCCGTTGATGGAAGGGTGCTGGACAGGAGGTCTTTTGACAGGCACCTGGCACATCGCGCAGCTTGGGCTGGCGCTAACATCCTTCCTGCCACCAGGGCTTCCGTATCTCAGGGAGAAGTCAGGCTCTCAGGACACTGCACTGCCTCTCTGATGCCCACTGTGATAATTGGCGCAGACGGCCCCAACTCTGCTGTGGCCAGGTCCATTGGAGCCCTGGACAGGTCTGAGCTTGGGATCTGCGTGGAGTACGAGATGGTTGATGTTGATATCGATCCCGGCGCAGCCGAGATGTATTTTGGGTCGAGGATCGCTCCTGGAGGCTACGCCTGGATAATACCCCTTGGCAGCGACTCTGCAAATGTGGGGATTGGTGTGAGGACGTCTTATCTGGAGAAAGGGGCGAGGCTTCCTGAGATCCTGGACGGCTTCATCAGGGACCACCCTCTGGCAAGAGAGAAGCTCTTCGGAGGAGAGGTCGTCTCCATAATGCGCGGATCTGTGCCAGCTGGTGGTATGGTGAGCAATGTCTGTTCTGGAAACGTCCTTCTGGCTGGAGACGCAGCAGGCCATGTGATGGCCACAAGCGGCGGAGGAATTCCTCTGGCCTCTGTTGCTGGAAATATAGCAGGCGAGGTTGCAGCAGGCCACCTGAACGGATCTGCAAAGCTATCCGAGTACCTGCCAAAAATAAAGTCCGCGTTTGGATTGGAGCTAGAACGGTCAGTCCAGATACGCAGGCTGGTAGACCTGGCAATGAAAAGCGACAGGATGATAGATGCGATCTTTGGCGTGCTTGAGCCAGATCAGATGAAGGCAGTGATGAGGGGCCAGATCCCAGGCGCCCTCAAGGCGTTCTTCAGCACGCTGTCAGGATCTGCCCAGGCCTGATTACTCCTCTTTTGGGGCAGCTCCGAAGATCTCTTCAACGGGCTTTGACCCGTACTCTGCGATCTTCACATTGATCTGCCCGATATCCGCGGATATGTCCCTGCCGTGGATGCTCTTTCTGCGCTTCTTTCCTTCGTCCGTGGGGTGGTAGCCAGTTCCGTTTGCCACGAGAACCTGCCTGCGCTTGGACCCTGGAAGGTCTGCGCGCATTGGGAAGCCTTCCCTGTCGCTTCCTCCTGTGACCTGTACTGTGTATCCCGGAAGGCCCAGAACATCGCCCTCTACCTTGTCACCTATGCGTCGCCCCAGGAATTTGTTTGCGCCTGCATCCTTTAGCTCAACCTGGTATGCCTTGCCGCTCTTCGGATCCGATATAACTACTCTAAAATCCATCTTTTTTCCTCACACATATCAACAGAGCAATCTTGCACTCTTCTTGTATCAACAGCGCAGTTCTAGATAACATTGCCGTATAAAACCTTATCCTGGCCAGATACGCCCGTCTGGCAGGCTTAAGGCTGGCTCTGCAGGCCAGCCTGGGCAATCTGGGCTTGATGCCGGTTTGAAGCAGACCGACTTGCACTGGCTGTGCGGAATCGATGCCCTCTTGTGGGGAAGCACGCGAAATCGAGCCCTTGCAGTGCAGCGCTTAAGCCTATTTCGCGAACGCCTCTTCCAGGCCAAACGCCTCTGAGTTTGACCTCTCTTGGCCGCGGATCTCCACTTCACGCATCGCAGAGTAATCCACAAGAGCAGATATGGGCAGAGTCGCTATGTTTATGCCGGACTCCTCTGCAGCCATGGCGCCGTTGACGCCTGCGCATATGGCTATGCCCACTTTGCCTGGCGAGACCGGGCATCCAAGTATAGGCTCGCCCGGACCTCCAATCTTAATTAGGCCTCCAATTCCTGACCTTTTCAGCCTGGACAGGATCTCCCTTGCGTCTGATGAGGCTGCAATAGGGACCTCTCTGACGTTTGCCAGCACCCTTCCCTCGCCGGACTTTATTGCGCAGCCGACCTTTGCCATCTTCCTGGCCATGAAGATCTTCATGGGATCCAGTGACGATCCAGCGTAGGCTATCAGGTCTGTGAACTCCTCTGGCTGGCCATCTCTGACCTGCACGACGCCTGCAAAGCTGGTGTTCACAGGCATTCCCCTCCTCAAGAGCATTCCGTCTACTGTGATGCTGCACATAGTCGCTATCCCCAAGCATCCTCTTGGCACGCTGAAAGTCGCAAAGGCATCCCCCTCTTCAAGGATCGCAACGCGTTTGCTAATCGTATAGCCAGCGTCGAACGCATCCGTTATGATTTCAAGCGCTCTCTCGCACTTTGCCTTGTCCACGAAGCTTATGTTGGAGATCACATCACCCTGAAGGCAGTCCAGGTCAAATGTCGTCCTGTACATGTACTCTTCTATCCTGGTGTTCACGAATCCTATCCTGTCGCTCACAAGCGCGTAGCTCAGCTCTTTGATGCCCAGCTGAGTTAGAATCCTGCCGCTGTAGCCGTTCTTCTCTGTGAACCCCAGCTCGTCTAAGATCTTAAGGTTGTACCTGACAGCGCGCTCTCCAAGCTCATAGCCTCTTATGCCCAGGGCATCTGAGATCGCCCGCGCGCCTATGGGCTTGTCAGCCTCATCTATGACTCTCAGTATCTCTATTAGCCTTCTCTGGCTGGTGTGTGCTCTTGGAAGGAGCTTCATCCGCCTAATGCTTTGGGGAAGCGCATATATATCTTATGTGTCTAGCTTCTTTTTGGAGAGCTGTTAGGATTGAAGTCCCGTGGGGTAGTGGTCAATCCTGAAGGCCTTTGGAGCCTGCGACGGCGGTTCGAATCCGCCCGGGACTATTTGCCCTGGCAGAAACCTAGATATACAGGGGGGTTTCCTAAAGCTGAGGGCCATATGTGCTCCGGTAGTGTAGTCCGGCCAATCATTCCGGCCTTTCGAGCCGAAGACCCGGGTTCAAATCCCGGCCGGAGCATAACAGTCCTGTTTTAACCTGCTGCGCATCTCTTTGTGCTGCGGGCTATAATTCTCCTCTGTCGTGTCTCCTTTCGTGGGCTGTAATCTCGACGATTGCAAGTACTTGTTGCCAATGGCGTTGTGTGTGTCTGGGCCTTGGCAAAGCGGTATTGCAGTCCTGCAGCAGTGTTATCGTGTCTGGCCCCATCCAATCTGGGACATAATACTTCGGTATTTGACTATATGCTGGAATCGATAGGGCTTGTTCGC
The DNA here is from genome assembly GCA_964639235.1 of uncultured Methanotrichaceae archaeon. GTDB lineage: Archaea > Halobacteriota > Methanosarcinia > Methanotrichales > Methanotrichaceae > CAZXDN01. The sequence goes on from CAZXDN010000012.1 coordinate 55,952, forward strand.
CATGTTTATATGCCATTAGCTTAGACTGAGGGGGCGTGCCTGTGCAGAACACTTGGAGATCAGCAGTGGATTCATTGACCAGGTACCCAAAGCCGGAAGGGGTGGCTTTATCGATTTTTGGCTGCCACACCGGGACGGGGCTGGCCAGGATAACTGGCCCTATAGCGCTGTTCTACGACGGCTTGCTGCCCCAGCATGAGGGCAATAGATAAGGAGGTGGGAACGAAATGAAGAAGGAACTAATTGTTTTGGTGATTATTGCGATGGCCCTGATAGGCATGGCCGGAGCAGCCAACTACATGTACGAGA